>NZ_JBHXMP010000015.1:0-99401 GCF_042720415.1 Agromyces sp. NPDC058484
AGGGACGAGCTCGTCTCTCGCCTGGTCGGCGACGCGCTGACCCTGCTCGCCGGGTTGGAGGGTGCCGAACTGAACCAGAAGCAGCAAGACGCCGTCGCGTTGCTGGCATTGGTCGCCGGGCAGGACGTCGAACCCGCCGAGGACTCGGACGGCACCGATGGGCGGTGGCGGATCGCCCGGAAGGTCGCACCGGACCGGGTGATCTCGACCGTGGACCCCGACACCCGGCACGCGCACAAGACCCGGGAGAAGAAGCAGGACGGCTTCAAGGCGCACGTCGTGATCGAGCCCGACACGGGCCTGGTCACCGCCGCGGTGCTGACCAAGGCTGCCGGGCAGGGCAACAGCGACGCGGTCCGCGGGGCGGAACTGCTCGCCGCGGACCGGGGCATCGACGGGCCGGTGCAGGTGCTGGCCGACTCGGCGTACGGTAGCGGTGAACTCCTCGCCCAGATCACCGCAGCCGGGCACACCCCGCTCATCAAACCGATGCCGTTGCCCCGCCCGGTCCCGGGCGGGTACACGATCGATGACTTCACCGTCGACGAGGCCGCCGGTACCGCGACCTGCCCGGCCGGGACCACCCGGCCGATCAGCCCCAAAGGGCGCGTCACCTACGGTGCGGCCTGCACCGGCTGCCCGCTCAAGGCGGCCTGCACGACCTCGGCGCGGGGGCGCAAGCTCGATCTGACCCCGCACGACCGCATCAAACGCGAGCACCGCGCGCACGCCCGTGAGCCCGAGTTCCAAGCCGTGTACCGGCAACACCGGCCCATGGTCGAACGTTCGATCGCGTGGCTCACCCGCGGCGCACGCCGCGTCCCCTACCGCGGTGTGGCCAAGAACAACGCCTGGTGGGCCACCCGAGCCGCCGGGATCAACCTCAAACGCCTCCTCGCACTCGGCCTGACCCGCCAGAACGAGGCATGGGCGCTGGTCTGACGAACACCAGCGCCACGAACCCATTGACGACTACCCACGCACGGGTGACGATGGTCAGAGGTGGGCGAGATGACCCCGTTGTCGCACCATTGAGTGCTGACCAGAACACGCCGCTTGACGGCCATTGGTGGCACCTCGCCCGCCGCCACGCCGACCAACCACCCACTTGTTCAGCGGTCTCCTAGCTGCGCTCGCCGCCCAGCCGATCGAGTTCCGGGTTCCTGCGGGTCGACACGCCGAAACCCGGGCGTCGATGTGGGCGGCAGCGGCCGCGCGGAAGTCGTGGGACGCCGCGGCCGAGGGAACTCCTCGCCTGTCGAGTCCCGGGTTTGTGCGGGTGAAGTCGCACCAAGGCGGGATTCGATGCGGCGGCGGCAACGGCGGTAGCGGTAGCGGCGGCGGCAGCGGCGTAGTGCAGCGAACCCGCGCGTGCTACGCGCCGACCGGCTTCGGCGCGTCGCCGACGAACGGTGAGGACAGGGAACGGATGTCGCGGCTCAGACGCCGACCGGTTGCGGCGCCTCGCCGCCGACGCGGTCGAGCGCGGCGGGCCCGTCGGCCGGGTAGAACACCGCGCCGCCGTCGACGCGCACCGCGACCCGGGATCCGGGGCGCAGGTCGCCGAGCTCGTGCAGCGGCACGCGCACGTCGATGAGCACAGGGTCGGCGTCGCCGGCGAGCAGCGACACCTCGGCGATGGGTCCCATGGGGCGCACGTCGTTGACGACGGCGTTCAGCTCCGCGGCATCCGTGCTCGTGCTCAGGTCGATCTGCGCCGGACGCACCATAGCGAGCCCGGCCACCGCGCCGTTGCCCCGGTCGTGCCGCAGCGGGATGCGGCCGAGCGCGCAGTCGACGCATCCGTCGCCGGGCCTGGCGGGAAGCAGCACGGCCGGACCGAGGAAGGCGGCGATCTCGGGGGTCTCGGGGGAGTCGAAGACGGCGTCGGGCGCGCCGGCCTGCGCGAGCCGGCCGTCGACCATCACGCCGATCGCGTGGCCGAACGAGAGCGCCTCGTCCTGGTCGTGGGTGACGAGCACCGCGGTGATGCCGCTGCGCCCGAGTGCGTCGATCACCGCGCGGCGGGTCTGCTCGCGCAGGCCGGTGTCGAGCGCGCTGAACGGCTCGTCGAGGAGGATGATGCCCGGTCGCGGCGCCAGCGCACGGGCCAGTGCCACGCGCTGCTGCTGTCCGCCCGAGAGCTGGTGCGGGTACCGATCGGCGAGGGCGGGGTCGAGGGCGGCGAGCTCCATGACCTCCCGTACGCGGGCGGCACGATCCCGGCCGCGTCCCCGCGGCAGTCCGAACGCGATGTTGCCCGCCACGCTGAGGTGCGGGAACAGCGCCCCGTCCTGCGCGACGTAGCCGATGTCGCGACGGTGCGCCGGCACCGTCGTGCCGGGCGCCGCGAGGGTGCGATCGCCGAGGCGGATGCTCCCGGCATCCGGTTGCTCGAATCCGGCGATGAGTCGCAGCAGTGTGCTCTTGCCGCTGCCGGATGCCCCGACGATCGCGGTGCGGGACCCCTGCGGCACGGCGAGCGAGACGTCCTCGAGCACGGGGGTGCTGCCGAATGACTTCGAGACGCCGGAGACGGTGAGCATCATCGGGAGCGACCTCCTCGGGTCTGGGCGAACATGAGTGCCACGGCCGGAACCGACAGCAGGATGAGCAGCAGCGCATACGGCGCAGCACTCGGATAGTCGATGGCCGACGCGGCCGACCAGAACTGGGTCGCGAGCGTGCGCGTGCCGGTCGGCGCGAGCAGGAGCGTCGCGGTGAGCTCGTTCGCGGCGCCCAGCGCGACGAGGGCGCCGCCGGCCGCGATCGCCGGCAGGAGCAGCGGCGCGGTGACGCGTAGGCGGGCCGCGATCGGCGCAGCGCCGAGCGATCTCGCCGCCTCCTCGAGCGATTCGGGCACCTGCGCGATGCCGGCGCGCAGCGACACCAGCGCGCGCGGCAGGAAGATCACGACGTACGCGGCCATGACCGTGGCGGCGGTCTGATACATCGCGGGCACGAGCCGCAGCGTCACCGTGACGAGCGCGAGCGCCACGATGATCGCGGGCAGGCTGCTCGCCACGTAGTACGGCGCCTCGAGCGCGCGGCTCAGCCGGCCCGGGTGCCGCGCCGAGAGCCATGCGACCGGCAGCGCCACGAGCAGCGCACCGATCGCCCCGCCGGTCGCGAGCAGCACGGTCTGCGCGATCGCCGCCGGCATCTCACCGAGGGCGGCGGGGTCGGATGCCGCGAGCCACCGCACCACGTTCACGAGCGGCACGACCGTGGCCGCCGCCCCGAGCACGACGAGCGCCGCGATCGCGAGCGGCGTCACCCGCCCGAGCGGCACGGGCACCGCCGGATGCGGACTCCCCGTGCCGACGCGCGCATACCGGGCGCGTCCGCGCGCCGCCGCCTCGATCACGAGGAGCACGAGGCAGAGCGTGGCGAGCACGACGCCGAGCGCGGCGGCGGACGACCCGGCGAACGTCGACTGGTACGCGACCACGATGGCGGTGGTGAACGTGTCGAACCGGATGAACGCGAACGCGCCGTACTCGGCGAGCAGGTGCAGCGCGACGACGAGGCCGCCGCCGAGGATCGCGAGGCGCAGCTGCGGCAGGATGACGCGGCCGAACACCGCCCACGAGCTCTGACCGAGCGACCGGGCCGACTCCTCGAGCGCAGGGTCGAGGCCGCGGAGCGTCGCGAGCGCGGGCAGGTAGACGAGCGGGTAGTAGGCGAGGGTGGCGACGAGCAGCCCGCCGCCGAGCCCGTTGATCGACGGGATGGCGCTCGCCCAGCCGTAGCTCGAGACGAACGCCGGGATGGCGAGCGGTGCCACGAGCAGCACCGCGAAGAAGCGGCGGCCGGGCAGATCCGTGCGCTCGACGAGCCACGCGCCGCCGACGCCGAGCACGACGGTCGCCGGCACGCCGAGCGCGAGGAGGAGCACGGTGTTCATGAGGAGCTCGCCGACTTTGGGCCGGAAGACGAGCGGCTGCAGCTCCGCCCAGCCGAGGTCGAGCACGGTCGCGACGACGTAGCCGACCGGGATGAGCATGGCGACGGCGAGCACGGCCACGAGCGCGAGGAGGGTGGCCGACGGCCTCCTGCCGTCGCCCGATCCGCCGCGGCGTGCTTTGCGGGCCGGGGCTTCACGGCTCGGTGCCGGAATCGCCGTCGAGGTCAGAGCAGCCCCGCCTCCGTCATGAGGTCGATGACCTCGGGTCCGTTGAGGGTGGACGGATCGACGGCCGGCGCGTCGAGGGTGTCGAGCGGCGGGAGCGGCTGCTTCGCCGGCACGCCGCTCGCGACCGGGTACTCGAAGCTGTAGCCCTCGCCGAGGATCTCCTGACCCTGTGCACCCGCGAGGAACGCGAGGAACTGCTGCGCCTGGTCGGGGTGCGTGCTCGACTTCAGCACGCCACCGCCCGAGACGCTCACGAAGGCACCGGGGTCCTGGTTGCCGAAGTAGTGCAGTTTCGTGTTCGCGCTGTTCTCCTCGGTGCCGTCCTGGTCGCGGTACCAGTAGTAGTGGTAGATCACCCCGCCCGGAACCTCGCCGGCGTTCACGGCCTTCATCGTCGCGATGTTGTTCTGGTACACCGTCGCGTTCTCGTCCATACCGCTCAGCCACTCGGCCGCGGCCTCCGGGCCGGTGAGCTCGAGGATCGCCGAGACGATGGCCTGGAAGTCGGCGCCGCCGGGAGCGCCGCCCCAGCGACCCTTCCACGAGGCATTCGCGAGATCGAGGAGCGAAGCGGGCAGCTCGGACTCGTCGAGCAGCTCGGGGTTGTACACGAACACCGTCGAGCGCGCGGCGATGCCGGTCCACAGGCCGCTCGACGGGCGGTACTGCTCGGGCACGAGGTCGAGCGTCGCCTGGTCGACGGGCGCGAGCAGCCCGGCGTTCTCGACGAGCGAGATGGCGGGCGAGTTCTCGGTGAGGAACACATCGGCACGCGACGCGTCGCCCTCCTCGACGAGTTGGTTGCCGAGTTCGCTGTCGTTGCCGTTGCGCAGCACGACCTCGATGCCGGTCTCCTCGGTGAACGCCGCGACCCACTCCTCGGTGAGCTGCTCGTGCTGGGCGTTGTAGACGACCAGCGCGTCATCGGAGGCGGGGGCCTCGCCGCCTGCCCCTGCGCCTGCACCGTCGGCGGCGCAGCCGGTGAGGGCGGCCGCGGCGATGGCGATGGGCACGATGGAGGTGAGGAGTCGGCGGGGTTTCATGAGGCTCTCTCGCAGTCGCGTGGCAGGAAAGGCTATCCTAACCCGCCGGCCGCGGGTATGACGTTCCGTGTTCTCACCGGAAGACGCTCCCCGCCCCTCGCGGGCCGCTGGTGTCGCGTCGCCTCACTCAACCGTTCGCAGGACCAGAGGCGATTCACGGCCCCCACGGAGGGTGATCGGCCCAAGGTCCTTCGTTCGGTGGGCGCCGGCACCCTCACACGAACGCGCGGAGATGCGCGCGGACCTGCCTCAGCGCGTACGCTCGCGGCATCCGCTCGGCTCGGCGGCTCAGCTCGTCTTCGTCCAGTCGAGGTTGATGACGTCGCCGATGTAGACGGTCTCGCCGAAGTCGTGGACCTGCGGGTTCATGCGCAGCAGTTGCTGCTGCGGCAGCTCGAATCGCTGGGCGATGTCGAAGAAGCTGTCGCCCTCGACGACGGCGTAGCTCGCGGGCACGCCGGCGCCGTCGAGCACGGGGGATCCGGTGGCGCCGGGTCGCGAGCCGGTGTCGTAGGCCGGACCCCACTCGACGACGGGCGCGGGCGCGTTCGGCACGGGCTCGGGGGCGGCCGGCTCGGGGGCCGGGGCGGGCGGCACGGGCTCGGGGGTCGGCGCCGGCGTGGGCGTCGGCGTCGGCGTCGGCGTGACCGTCGCCGTGACGGTGACCGGCGGCGGGGTGGGGATGGGCGCCGCGATGCATCCGCCGAGCAACAGGGCGGCACATCCCACGAGACCGACGGATGCCGCCGCCTTACCGATTCCTCGCCCCACTGCGCCCCCGACCGACGTGCCGAACGGCGCACCTGGGTCGGCGCGCCGGCTCGGGCCAGCCTATCGATCCGGCGGGCCGGCGCAATCCCTGCGCCGTCGTCTACGGCGTACTCGAGCCCATCGACGACGAGCGGGCGGATGCCGCGTTGCTCGCCCTCTCCGAACGGCTCATGCCGGGCCGGGCCGCCGAGGTGCGTGCCATGACGCGCAAGGAGGTCGCAGCGACCCGCGTGCTGCGGCTCGCCCTCGACGACGTCGTGATGAAGTCGCGTGCGGCCGGGGCATCCGAAGACCAGGGCGATGGCGAGGACCACACGGTCTGGGCCGGCGTCGTGCCGCTCGGGCGCACCTGGGGCGCGCCCGAGCCCTCTCCGCTGACGCCAGCGGGGACCCCGACCCCGGATTCGGTGGTCGCCCTGACGACTCGCTCCCGCGCGGAGCACAGACTTCACTGATGGAAGGAGGTGCGCGATGTTCGCGACATTGCTCGTGCTCGGACTGATCGCCGTTGCGGCGATCACGACCGCGCTCGTGCAGTTCCGGCGTGACGGCTACCACCGTCGGCCGACCCTGCTGCACTGAGCCGGCACTCGAGTCGACACGACCCGACGAACGAACGCGCCTCCCGCTCGGCTCCCGTCGAACGGCACGCCCGGGCACGCTGACGCCCGGTCGCCTCAGACCGCCACCTCAGGCATCTGAGGTGCCTGAGCCCACCCAAGCCCCGAAATAGGGCGATCGCCCGATGGGTGACGGATGCCTTAGCGCGCACGCTGAAGGCATCCGATCGGAAGCATCGGACCGACATCAGGAGGAATCATGCAACTCTCGGCAGACTTCGTCGCACTCGGGATGCACCACGCCGACGTGCAGCGCGCCGAGCGTGAGATCGGCCTGCGCATGCGTGCCGAGGAGCGCGGCTCGGGCGACGCGGGGGCGTCGCCCGAACCCGCCTCGCACCGCCGCCACCGCGTGCACCGCCGTGCGCCCCGCCTCGCACTTCGTTGAGCGTGGCGGGCGCGGGGCTCTCGGCGCCGCGTAGCGCGGGCTCGCCGCGCAATGTCGGCGGTGAGTGGCACCATGGAGAGGTGACCATGTCAGCGCCGGCGATGATCGGCCGTGACGCCGATCTCGCGAGACTCGACGAACGCCTCGACGAGGTGCGGGCGGGCGCGCCCTTCACCGTCATCGTCGGCGGCGAAGCCGGCATCGGCAAGACGCGGCTCATCCGCGAGTTCGAGCGCGGCCTCCCGCCCGATGTGCGGCTCCTCGCCGGGCAGTGCGTCGACCTCGGCAGCGTCGCGGCGCCGTACGCGCCGGTGAAGGCGGCGCTGCGCACGCTCGTCGCGGAAGAGGGCGCAGAGCGCGTGCTCGAGGCGGTCGGCCCCGGGCGAGCCGCCCTCGTCGCCCTTCTGCCCGAGCTCGCGGCATCCGGTGCATCCGGTGCAGAGACGGCGACGGATGCCGCGGCCGCGGCCGTGACGACCGCATCCGCACCGGCCGCAGCCGGCGCCGCGGCCGGGCAGCTGCACGAGGCCATCGCCGTGCTCCTCGAGACGTTCTCGCGCGAGCGGCCGATCGTCTTCGTCATCGAAGACCTCCACTGGATCGACGCGGCGAGCCTCGCGCTCCTCCGCTTCCTCATGCGCGCGCTCGGGTCGAGCCGCGTGCTCACCGTGCTGAGCTACCGCACCGAAGACGTGACGCGGGGGCATCCGGTGCGCGACTTCCTCTCCGAGGCCGAGCGCGACCGGTGGGTCGAGCGCCGCGAGCTCGGCCGGCTCACCAGGGGGCAGGTGAAGAAGCTGGCCAAGTCGCTCATCGTCGACGAGTCGCCGAGCAATCGCGTGCTCGACACGGTGTTCCGCCGCAGCGACGGCGTCCCCTTCTTCGTCGAGGAGCTCGTCGGCATCGACGGATGCCGCGACGAGGGCTTCGTGCCCGACACCCTCCGCGAGCTGCTGCTCGCCCGCTACGAGCGGCTCCCCGACGCGGCTCAAGAGCTGTTGCGCCTCATCTCCACGGGCGGCGTGCGCATCTCGCACGCGATGCTCGCCGCCGTGTACACCGGCGCGGCCGACGAGCTCGACGCCGCCGCCCGGCAGAGCGTGCACCTCGGGGTGCTCACGATCGAGGGCGACGACTATGCCTTCCGGCACGCGCTCGTGCGCGAGGCGATCCTCGACGACCTGCTGCCCGGCGAGCGGGCGCGATTCCACGCGCGCTATGCCGAGGCCTACGAGGCGGCCGCGGCGGCGGGGGCGCGCCGGCTCGCCGCCGAGATCTCCTTCCACTGGCTCGGTGCGCACGACGCCGCGCGGGCGTTCCCCGCCACGATGCAGGCGATGCGCGAGGCGCGGGCCGCCGCCGCATACGCCACAGCGGCCCAGCTCGGCGAGCGGGCCCTCGGCCTGTGGGACGTGGTGCCAGACCCGGCCGCGGCCGCGGGCATGAGCAAGCTCGAGCTCATGGGCCGCACCGCCTCGCACCTGCGCAACGCCGGCGAGGGCGAGCGCAGCCTGGCGCTCGTGAAGGCGGCGCTCGCCGAGTGCCCGCGCGACGACCCGAACTATCCCCGGCTCCTACGCGACAAGGCCCTCTACCTCGCGAACGTGGGCAAGGGCGGCTCGGTGGCCGTGCTCGAGCAGGCGCTCGAAGCACTCGACGCGCGCGGCGAGACCGGCCCGAGCGAGCTCCGCGCGACGACGCTCACCGCGCTGGCCGGCCGCCTCATGATCGACGGTCGCCTTGACGACGCGGTCGAGACGGCCGGGCGCGCGCTCGAGGTCGCCACCGAGATCGGCTCGGCCCGCTACGCGTCCATCGCCACCAACATCTCCGGCATCAGCCGCGCCGACCGCGGGGAGGTCGACGAGGGGCTCGCCCTCCTCGAGCGTGCCCGCGAGCTCGCCGACGGCGACGGCGCGGCCCTGCTGCGGTACTGGGTGAACGCGTCCGACCAGCACTACCTGGTCGGCAACTTCCACGAGGCCGTGCGGCTCGCCGAGGAGGGACTCGCGCAGGCGCGCGCGCAGGGCGTGGAGCGCAGCTCGGGGGTCATCCTGGCTTCGAACGCGGTCGACGCACTCTTCGCCCTCGGCGAATGGGAACGCGCCGAAGAGCTCATCGACCGGGCCCTCGCACTCGACCCGCCCACGACGTTCACGGTGTACCTGCAGCGGGCCCGCATCTGGGCGCTGCTGTGGCGCGGCGAGATCGAGCGGGCCGATCGGCTGTACCGCAGCGCCCGGCCGGCGATGGTCGCCGTGATGGAGGTCGAGATGCAGACCCGGCTCGGGGTCGGCCGTGTCGCCGCCGAGCTCGCGCTCGCGGGCGACGATCTGCCCGGTGCCTGGCGCGAGTCGCGGGCCCTCCTGCACGAGCCGTATCGGCCCCTCGCCGGCTACGCGTTGCCGTTCCTCTGGGTGGCCGCCCGGGTGGTCGCGGCCGCGCGCGCCCGGCCCCATGCCGTCAGCGAGTCGATGGTCGACGAGATCGAGGCGTCGGTGCCCGACTTGCGGGCCCTGCTCGGGCGGCTCTCGTCCTGGCCGACGCACCCGGTGTGGGCGGCACTCTTCGAGGCCGAGCTCGCCGAGGCGCCCGACGGCGCCGGAGCGGGCGTGCCGGGCAGTGAGGTCGCCGCGTGGCGTTCCGCCGTCGAGTCGTCCGCCGCCCCGGCGGCGCCCGGCTTCCTCGCGCCCTACGCGCTGCTGCGCCAGGCCGAGGCCGAACTGGCCGCCGCCGACCGAACGGCTGCACGCCCGTCGCTCCAGGCCGCGTTCGACGTCGCCGAGTCCGGCGGCGTGCTCGCGGTGCGCGACCGCGTGCTGCGCGTGGCGGCGGCGGCGGGCATCGCCCTCGAGGGCGTCGGCGGCGGTGCCGCGCTGGTCGTGCACGAGGGCGGCGTGGCGGCTTCGGCGTCAGATGCCGACGTGCTGGCGGCGGCCGAGCTCACGGCCCGCGAGCGACAGGTGCTCGATCTCATCGCCGAAGGGCTCAGCAACCGCCAGATCGGCGAGCGCCTCTTCATCAGCGGCAAGACCGCGAGCGTGCATGTCTCGGCGATCCTGCGCAAGCTTGGCGCCGCCACCCGCACCGAGGCCGCCTACCGCGCGGGCGCGCTGCGATAGCACGGCCCACCGCGGTCACGACGCCGACGGTGTCGAGGCACGCGCCGCCTCGGCCTCCACCCACCCGAATGCGTATCGCAGCACCGCCCGGCGGGACATCTCGCGCCCGCGCGCCCGTGCCTCGTCGAACTCCGCCGCGCGGTCGGAGTCGAGCACGCGTTCGATGATCGGGCCCGAGGTGACGTAGGTGCGCTGGGAGACCCGGCCCATGCGCGTACGCAGCGTGTCGACTGCGCCGAAGAGCGTCCCGGCACGCTCGAGGTCGCCGAGCACTACGGCGCAGGCGGCGAGCCCCTCGATGGCATTCTCGACGCCCTCCTCGTTGCCGAGCCGGAGCGTCAGCTCGAGCTGCCGCGCGAAGAGTTCGGGATGTGCCTCGCCGAGTGCGAGCCGTGCCCACCCCGCGTTCGAGTCCTCGATCATCTCGACGAACCGATCGCCGAGTCGCGCCGCGTCCGCGATGAGCTGCTCGAACGTGGCGAGCGAGTCGGCGGTGCGGCCGCGGATGAGCGAAACGCTGGCGAGCTGACCGCGGAACAGCGCATGGAAGGTCGCGTCGTCGTCGGGGCCGACGAGTTCGAGGGCTCGCCGTTGGAGCGCCTCGGCGCTCTCGAGGTCGGGGATCGACGCGGTCGCGCACGCGATCCCCTGCACCGTCAATGCAGAGCCCTCGCCGAATCGGTCGCCGGCCGCCCGGAACAGGCCGGCCGCTTCCTGGAGCGGCCCGCGGTCCACCTCGGCGCCGGGATGCGACAGTGCGACCCACGACGAGAACGTGATCGCGATCGCGCGGCTGCGGTCCGCGAGCGGCACGCCGGTGTCGAGGAGGCGGTCCATCCAGGCCTTCGCCGTCGGGAGCAGGTTGCGGATCCACCAGTACAGGAGCAGCCGCCAGACCGCGTCCGCGACGGTGTCCACCTCGCCGATCGCGATGAGGTGCAGGTAGCCGGCGCGGAGGTTGTCCCGTTCGGCCTGCAGTCGTTCCACAGTGGATTGCTGGGTGGAGCCCCGCAGCAGCGGCTCGAGCTGGACGGCGAGTCGCACGTAGTACTCGGCGTGGGCTCGGCGCGCCGCCGCGACATCCGCTTCGCGCCCGAACCGAAGCGCCGCGAGTTCGCGCACAGGGACGAGCATCGAGAAGAACGAGACGCCCCCGACATCGCGCTGGCGCAGCAGGCTGCCGTCGACGAGTTCGAGGAGCGTGACCGGCAGGTCGACAGCCCACGCCTCGTCGCCCGCCACCGCCTCGACGGCCGCGAGGCTGAAGTCGCCGGCGAAGACGCCGAGCCGCACGAACAGGGCCCGTGCGCCAGGCCCGAGCAGGTCGATGCTCCACTCCACGGTCGCCCGGATCGTGCGCTGGCGCTCCGGGACATCCCGGTCGGCGGTCGTCAGGAGCGGGAGCACGTGGTGGAGTCGCTCGAGCATTGCTCTCGGCGTGAGCACGCGGATCCACGCGGCGGCGAGTTCGATCGCGAGAGGCACGCCGTCGAGTGCTCGGGAGATGTCGGCGATGTCTCGAGCGTTCTCGACGGTGAGGTCGAACCTCGAGTCGGCGGCGTGCGCGCGCTCGAGGAACAGGCGTACGGCGGGCGCCTCGGCGATCTCCGCGAGCGACTCCGCGGCGGAATCGTCTGGCAGCCCGAGTGGCTCGACGTCGAACACCTGCTCGCCGTGGATCCGGAGCCGCGACCGGCTCGTCACCAGCACGGTCGCGTCAGGCAGCTCGGTGAGCAGTTCGGTGACCTGCGGGGCGGCGGCCATGACCTGCTCGAAGTTGTCGAGCACGATGAGGTCTCGGCGGCGCCGACGCGCGACGGCGAGCCGTTCGAGCGGGGCTGCGCCGCCGTCGTCGCGCACGCCGAGCTCACGGGCGACGGCGGGCAGCACCCCCGCTGCATCGCGGAGATTCTGGAGCGATACGAACGTCACCCGGTCGAACCGGTCACGGGCCTGCCTCGCTGCCTCGACGGCGAGTCGGGTCTTCCCGATCCCACCCGGTCCGACGAGCGTGACGAGCCGCCGAGGATCGCCGCCGCCCAGCCATTCGAGGAGGGTCGCGAGGTCGGTCTCCCGGCCGAGCACCTCGTCCGACGACGCGGGGAGGTGATCGGCTGCGTCGTCGGAGGCACCCGCGTCGGGTGCCGAGGCCGGGTCGGGGGCAGGGTCCCCGGTCGCCCGCTCCCGCGAGGCTTCGAACCGCTCGGCGAGCAGGGTCGCGAGGTCGGCCTCGAGGAAGTCAGCCAGTTCGGCCGGGGTCTCGAACGTCTTGTACGAGGTCGTGTCGTCGTCGCGGATGGCCGCGACGAGCCGCGCGAGCCGCTCTTCGCGCTCCGCCGGAAGCTTCAGGTAGATGAGCTTCGGCATGTCGTGCGGCGCGAGCCGGTACTCGTCCTCGAGGCCGGAGACCTCCTCGCCTGCCGCGGCCCACCCGTACTTCTGCCAGTAGATGCCGACGAACACCTCGCTCTGCTCGAGGTAGGCGCGGTACAGCGCGCGCGGCGGGTGCGGCCTGGCGCCGAGCTCGAACATCACCGGCGCGAGATGCAGCCGCTCGATGGCCGCCCGTGCGGCCCTCCGCTCGGGCTCCAGCTCCTTCAGGGTCGAGCTCACGAAAACCCGCAGTCGCTGGTCGGGCGTGCGGATCCGGGCCTCGGGAGCGCTGCCGCTCATGGCGAGACGGCCTGCTTCACCGGGGTGCATCCCGTTCGACGGCCCATGCAGACATTGTGGGGCGCGCTCGCGCCGTCGTCCACCACCCCGAGCAGAGCGGCGCCTGCGCCAGGTCAGCTGCTCGGCCGGAACCCCCGCGCGACGTCGATGAGGATGCGAGTGCCGAATCCCGTCGCGCCCTTCGACCTCCACAGGTCGTCTTTCTCCGACTGCATGGTGCCGGCGATGTCGAGGTGCGCCCAGGGCGTCTCGCCCACGAACTCGGCGAGGAACAGCGCCGCGGTGGTCGCACCGGCGTACGGGCCGCCGAGGTTCGAGATGTCGGCGACATCCGAATCGAGCTGAGGACGATACTTCCGCTCGAGCGGCAGCTCCCAGACGGGCTCGTCGGTCGAGGCCGCGGCATCCTTCACCAAACCGATCGTCGCCGCATCGTTGCCGATGACCGCCGCGATCGACGGCCCGAGCGCCATGAGCGCCGCACCCGTGAGGGTGGCGATGTCGATGATGGCGTCCACGCCGTCTTCGTTCGCGAGCACGATCGCATCCATCATCGCGATCCGGCCCTCGGCGTCGGTGTTCTTCACCTCGACGGTGCGCCCGCCGCGCGCCGTCAGCACGTCGCCGAGCTTGTACGCCGATCCCGACGGCATGTTGTCGGTGCACATGAGCCAGCCGGTCACGGCGGCGGTGGCGTGCAGCGCGCGCAGCGCCGTGAACGTCGCGAGCACGGATGCCGCACCGCCCATGTCCATCTTCATGAGCAGGTGCATCGGATCCGACGGCTTCAGGCTGATGCCGCCCGAGTCGTACATGATGCCCTTGCCGACCAGGCCGAGGTGTCCCGATGAGCGCCCGGGCGGCGTGTAGCGCAGCTTCACCATGCGCGGCTCCTCGGCACTGCCGGCGTTCACCCCGAGGAGGCCGCCGCAGCCGAGGTCGATGAGCTGCTGCCTGTCGAACACCAGGGCGTCGAACCCGAACCGCTTGCCGAGCGCGACCGCGACGTCGGCCATCTCGGTCGCGGTGAGGTGCCCGGGCGGGCAGTTGGCGAGGTCGCGGGCGATGCCGGTGGCGCGCGCGGTGACGGTGCCGGTCTTCGCGCCGGCGGATGCCGCGACGCGATCGACCCCGTCGATCAGGAGCTCGAGCCGCTCGAGCGGCACGTCCTTCGGCTCGCGCTTCAGGGCGGCGAAGCGGTAGCGGGCGAGCAGTGCGCCCTCGGCCAGCGCCTGCGCGGCGGCCGCGGCATCCGCTGATCCGATCGTCGGCACCCGCAGGCCGATGCGGCCGAACCGCGACGTGGCGCGCGCGAACGCGGCCGCGGCATCGCGCAGGCGGGCTGCGTCGAGCACACCCGTCGGACCCGCGCCGACGAGCACCGTGAGCGGGCCCGCGCCGTACGGCAGCAGGAGCGACGTGCCGGCCGTCGCCTCGAACCCGGCTCGGGTGAGCGCCTCGCGGTCGAGGTCGATGCCCGCGGGGAGGTCGCCATCATTCGTGACGAGCACGCCGACGGCGTCGAGGCCGCTCTCGTCGAGTTCGTCGACCACGGCGACGGCGGCCGGGGCGGCGAGCGAGGGCGTCGCGGTGAAGTCGTCGGGGATGAGCTTGTTCGGGCTGCGGGTCATCGTCGAAGCAGAAGGTGTCGTAGCTGAACTCATGGTGGCCCCCAGATCGCCATGCCGGGCGCTGGGCCCGGCTCCCTGATGCGAGAATATCCGGCCGAGCAGGAGCGCCCGGGATATAATGCTCACAGCTGTCTGTTCACCCGCCGGCCGGCGGTGACCCAGACCCCGTCGCGAATGCGCAGCCCTGATTCTCGCAAGGAGTCGACATGGGCACATTCACGTACAACGGCACGCTCACGGTGGAGTTCGAGGATCGGCTCTTGGCGCACCTGCAATGGGTCATCATGACCAAGCTGCGCCGGAACGAGTCGTTCATCTTCAGCTGGACCAAGGCCGAAGAGGCCGGCGGCGGGCGAACCAGCGTGTGGATCGATCGGCACATCCCCGTCGTCTTCGACTATCCGACGAGCGTGGTGCCGGAGATGAGCCGGGAATGGGCCACGGGCCTGATGAACACGACCTTCCAGGTCGCGGGCCTGCAGATCATCCCCGACCAGGTCATCGCCGAGGCCGGGACCAGGTAGGGCGAAGCCGCGATCGGGCAGGGAGCCGCCGCGCCTGCGAAATCCGAGGCGCCTGCGAAGGCTGGTGGCTGAGGCCGGCTATCGCGTCGATTCGGATGTCTCCGAACGCGAGTCGGATGTCTCCGAACGCGAGTCGCTGAAGACGTCCAACGTGCGCCCGATGACCCCTTCGGCAACGGAACGCAGGGTGAGGTTGTTGGCGCGCGCGTATGTGCGGAGCATCCCGAACGCCTCATCCATGTCGATTCCTCCGGACTCTGCAACCACCCCTTTGGCCTGTTCGATCAGGATCCTGCTGTCGAGCGCACGCTGGAGCTGCTCGGTGACGATGGCGCTTTCGCGGATGAGACGCTCCTGCAGGATGCCGATCGTGGCGACATCCGCGAGCGCCTGAGTGACCGCTGCGTCGCGTGCGCTCAGTTCGCCGATGCTCGTGCGGAAGAGATTCATCGCACCGATGACCTCCTTACGCAGCCGCATCGGCACCGCATGCACCGCGTGGAATCCCTGGACGAGGGCCGCATCACGGAACTCCGACCAGTCCGCGCCCGTTTCGCTCACATCGGCGACCGAGATGGCCCTTCCTTCCTCGAAGCACGCCACGCATGGCCCCGCCCCCGCGTTCAGCTGCAGCACTTCGACGAAGTCGGCCCGCTCACTGGTGGACGCAACGAGCTCCAGTTCGCCGTGGCCGTTCGCGAGCACCATGCCACCCGCCTGCACATCCACGAGTTCGATGCACTCACTCATCAGGGTGTGGAGGAGATCGACGACGTCGTACTCGGCGGTCAACGTGTCGGCGAGCGTGACGAACGCGGCATTGAGTCGTGCTTCTCTCGAGTTCTGGGTCATACGACAGTCACCCGCCCTTCCGACGAGACCGGGATGGCTACGCCTCTTCGACACCGTCGATGAGGAATCTCAGCCGCCGCGTCACCACCGCGTGCGCGACCAATTCTACCGTCTGGCCCGTCGAAAAGGCATGGGCCTGCAGGCGGGCGAACGCCTCCGTGGCCGTCACCTGAAGCTGCACCAGGACCATCCCGGTGGCCTGATGCACCTCGCGTCGCAGCTCGGGACCCATGCCCCCACGGGCCGGCGAATCCTCGCCCGCGGATCGGGCGGCGAGGCGCAGGGCGGTGCCCGCGGTCGATGCGGCGAGCGAGTGGGCCGTCGCGATCTCCCGGGCATCCAGCTTCCCCGGTGCGGAACGGTACATGTCCACCACGCCGACGGTGACCGCCCCCATGACAAGGGGAAAGGCGAACAGCGCGCCCACGCCGAGCTCGAGCACAGCGGCGCCGAAGACCGGCCACGAATGGTCGCGCTCGCCCACATCCGGCACGAGGACGGCCTGACCGCTCCGCAGCGCCTCCCAGTGCGGCCCCTCACCCAGCTCGAACTGCAACTCCTCGAGCCGTGCGGCGACCGTGTCGCTCGCGCCGATCGTCGACTGCCCGGGCGCACCGATCGCCGAGATCGACACCCCCGTCACGGGAAGGAGCTCGACGAACCGCGAACAGAGCTCGGCGCCGGGCGACGGCGCGCCACCCGGATCGGCCCGCGTCCCTGCGCCATCGTCGATCATCCGCCGCTCTCAGACCTCACCGAACCGGACGAACACCACCGGTTGCAGAACCAATCTCGCGCAGAAGGTCGACCAGAACAACCCCTTGCCATGAGCGAGCGGTTGCCGAGACCTCACGCCCCGGCGCCCCGGGGATCCGGGGCGCCTCTCCGTGCGTTAGCGTGAGTGGCTGAACCACGAGGAGCCGCCAGCAGCATGAGACCCGGACCGAGGCGCAGCATCAGCCAGGTCGACATCGTCGACGCGGCGTTCCGCATCCTCGAGGAGAAGGGCTTCGCCGCGGTGTCGGTGCGTGGCGTGGCCGCGGCGCTCGGCCTCACGCCCACCGCGATGTACACGTACTTCGCGTCGAAGAACGCCCTGCTCCGGGCGATGGTCGAGCAGCTGCTGTCGACGATCGATCTCGGTGCGGCATCCGATGCCCGGCTCGCCTGGCGCGACCGGGTGGGCGCGCTCGCCGGGGCGCTCCGCGCTCGGCTCGCCGAGCACACCGGAGCGATGGTGCTCATGACGAGCGGTCCGCTCGACGGCCCCCACGCGCTGGGCCTCAACGAGGCGCTCATCGCCGGATTCACCGCCGAGGGGATGCCGCCGGCCGACGCCGCCCGCGCCGCGCACGCGGTGCGCGCGTACGTGCTCGGGGTCGCCGCGATCGACGCGGCCGAGCGCGCCGGCGACGGCGCGACATCCGTCGGTTCGACCGGGCCCGAGGCCCTGTGGACGGATGCCGCGCGCTTCCCCCTCACCGCGGCGACGGCCGACGCCGCCCGCGCCGACGACGCATTCCGCTGGGGTCTCGACCGACTGTTCGACGGGCTGGTCGCGGTTCCAGCGGCACTCTCCGCTTCCTGATCGGCCAGGCGCCCGTCACGCGACACGACGAGGCGCCGACCCCAGGGTGCCGGCGCCTCGCCGTTGGTGCCTCGTCTCAGGTCACTCCGCGCGAGGCGGGGTGACCTCGATCAGGGCGGTGGTGTTGTGCTTGTAGGACCTCTTCACCTCGACGACGGTGCCGAACCCGACTCCGGCGTCGGCGGGATTGCCGCTTCCCGCGAGGCTGAAGCCGAGGTCAGTGCCGTACAACTCGGTGTACGGGCTGCCGTCGGAGTGCACGACCCGCGTCGTGTACGGCGAGTTCCCGACCGAGGGAACGACCGCCGAGCCGTCGGAGAAGCGCCAGTAGAACCCGTCGACCTCGGGGTCTCCGGTCTCCACGACCTCGAGCCCGGGCACCCAGCCCTGTTCGTCGGTGAAGGTGCGCACCGGGTCCAGTGCGGGCACCTGGGTGCAGTACTCATCGGTCGGCACGGCGCCGGTGATGCACTCGGTGAACGGGTACGTGCGCTTCAGGCCGAACGCGGCGTTCGACGACTGGGCACGCGACGGCAGGTTCTTCAACACCGTCGGGTCGACCGTCGCCGCTTCGCCCGTGCGCCGCAGCGGGTCGAAGTGGCTGTCGACGATGAGCAGGCCGCCCTTGGCGCCGCCGCTCGGCATCGCGGTGAGGTTGCCCTTCACGTGGTTGGCGTCGCCGTACGTGGTGTCGCGGTACCAGACGAGTGCGCCGGGCGCGTTGTACTTGAGCTTGTCGACCTTCCACGCGCCGTCGCTGTACACCGTGTCGTAGGCGTACTTGAGGCCCTCGTCGAAGCCGTCGAAGTTGCGCCACTCGACCAGGTAGTACTGCGCCTGCGTCGAGGTGCCGGAGTCGATGTGCCAACCCTCGCCGGTGGTGCCGGCGAACGAGGCCACCTCGGGAGTCCAGCCGTTGTCGCCCGTTTCGACGTCATCGCTCCACACCGTCTCCGCGCCGCTGGTCAGCGAGAAGTCGTCGGAGAACCAACCGCGCTCGGCGAACGCCTCGTCGGTGGCCATGCGGAGCCGCACCTCGACGGTCTGTCCAGCGTAGGCAGCGAGGTCGATGTACTGGTGCGCCCAGCCCTCGGTCGAGCCGGTGAGCCCGTACTTCTTGTTGCCGAAGTCGACCATGCGGCCGTTCGGGTCGCCGTATCCGTCGGGCGTCGAGACCTCGGCTCCGGTCTCGTCGTACACCTTCGCCTCCGTCCAGGTGGCACCGCCGTCGGTGGAGACCTCGACGAAGCCGAAGTCCCATTCCGCTTCGATGACGTAGTCGTTGTACATCCAGAACTTCGCGTCGGCCGGAACCGTGCCGAGGCTGCGGCTCAGGCGCACGTCGGCCCAGTCCTGGTCGGCGCTCGAGTACCACATGTTCGCTCCGCTGTGCGGAGCGGCCAGCGTGACGACCTTGTCGGGGAGGTTGATCTTGATGCCGTCCTCCGTGCCCTTGAGCGGGCGGGAGTTCTGGCCGACCTTGACCGACTGCGGCGCGTCGCCCGGGTTCATCTCGAGCGGGTCGGCCCAGCCGAGCACCCACTTGTCCCAGAGGCCCATGTGCGTGGGCATCGACTGGAAGATCGGTCCCGAATGCGAGCCCGACGACATGAGGTCCCAGAAGTCGACGTCGGAGTTGCCGGCGCCGGAGGTGTCGTACAGGTCGGGCAGGCCGAGATCGTGGCCGTACTCGTGAGCGAACACGCCGACACCCGAGTCCTCGGGCTGCACGATGTAGTTCGAGAGCACGAGATCGGTGCCGGGGATCGACGCGCCGCCGACCACGGTCGATGAGTGCGCCCAGATGGCACCGGTGCCCTCTGCGCCTCCGCCACCCGACTTGTCCTCGCCGGCGTGCACGAGCACGACGTGGTCGATGACGCCGTCGGCCTCGAGGAAGTTCCCGTCGCCGTCGCGGTCGCCCTGGTCTTCGATGTCGTAGTCGGCCCACGGGAAGCCGGGATCCGCCTCGGCGAGCGCCGCAACGGCGTCGATCGGGAGCTGACCCGGTCCGAGCGGGTTGTCGGGGTGGCCCTGCATGTCCTGGACGGCGCCGGCCTCGTAGACGCCCTCCTCGTTCTGGAAGCAGACGCTCGCGCCGTAGTAGGCCTCGGAGTGCGGCACGGTGATCCACGGCGTCGCCTCACCGCCGACGGTGTAGGCGCCGTGCGACATCTCCTCGTACATCGCCTTCATCGTGTAGCCCGAGATGTCGATGCCGCGACGGCCGTCGGGACCCCTCAGGTCCTTGCGCACTCGCTCGGTGATGCCTTCGTCGGTGAAGAGCATCTTGTTGAAGTGCTCGGGCGAGAAGTCGGGCACCCACATCGAGTTGTTGTCTTCGAGCTCGTAGTCGGCGGGGTTCGGGATGCTGTTGTGCAGCGGCCCGTTCTGCACGTCTCCGGGCTTGCAGTCGGTCGCGCCGAACTCGGTCGGCACCTGCGTGCCGGTGAAGTCGTCGTTCGCGTTCGGGTTGAACTCGACCAGGATCGTGAGCAGCTTCGCTTCCTGCGTCTCGTCGGCCTGCTTGTAGTCGCGCTTCCCGTGCCTGTTCTTGTCGCGATCGCGATCGCGATCGCGTTCGCGCTTCAACTCCTTCGGGCTCTTGCCGGTCTCGATCGACGCGGCTTCGAGCTGCGCGAGGCCCTGCGCGGCGATCGGGTTGCCCGAGGCGAACTTCTGGTCGACGGCTTCGGCGACCTCCATCGCAGACCTCGACTGCTCGGCGTTCACGCCCTCGGTGACCAACAGGTCGGTGCCGAACGCCTCCTCGGCGCGCGGTTCGACATAGTTCATGTAGTACTCCGAGTCGCTGATCACCGGAGCGGTGATCGGACCGGGTGCGGCGGCAGCCCCCGTCGTGCCCACGGCCGCCAGCCCGGCGGCTGCGAGCGCGAAGACCGGGATGGCGGCCACCACGCGCCTGCGCGCGCGTGTGGTCTTTCCAGACATGCATCTCCCTTCGAGTGCCCGGCGGGATCCCGCTGGGCACAACATGACGCCCGCCTGTAGACGGACGTAAGCGGAATCCTGCCCTGCCGCTCGGCATCGGCGAAAGACCGATCCGAAATCTGTGGAGAACGACGCAGATCCGTTGCGCCCGTTCGCACGAATCATCCGTCTCACCCCCGTACGAGGGGCACTTGGCGCCGAAGTTGAGGTCTTGTCAGCTCCAACGACAGGCGCGCCGATCAGGCTCCAGATGCCGCGGCAGCGCGCTGCGGCGTACGATCTGTCGCAGGGGGTGATGCACGATGCGGAAGATTCGCGGATCGATCGCACGGGGTGGCGTGGCGGCATCCGTCACGGGGGTGTTCGTGCTGGGAGCGGGGTCGCTCGGCCTGGCCGGATGCTCGCCGGCAGGGTCGTCAGGCGATTCGTCGGCGCTGCCGCCGGTGATCGTGGAACTCGACACCGTCGACGGCACGACGGTGGAGGTGCCCGAGGGCGGTGCCGTCGACCTGACCGGCGACGACGAGACCACCACCGAGTGGACGGCCGAGATCTCCGATCCCGAGGTCGTCGAGTTCGTGCCCGGCCGTGACGACGGGAGCGCACAGTTCAACCCGGGCCTGACTGCGAAGTCGGTCGGCGACACCGAGGTGACGCTCGAGAACGGCGAGACCGGCGACACGCTGACCTTCACGGTGGAGGTCGTGCCGAAGACGACGGGGTACTAGCGGAGCGCGTCCTGGGCCGTCGTTTGGGCAGTGCGCCCGTGGTCGAGCAGGAGGTTGCGCAGCTGGTCGGCCGAGTGCACGACGGACATGGCGTCGCCGGCCTCGGCGGGGGAGCCGTAGCCCCACTCGACCATGATCGTGGGCACGCCGTTCGCCGCGGCGCCGAGCGCGTCGTAGCCGCGGTCGCCCACCATGACCGCATTCGACGTGTCGATGCCCTTCGCCTGCAGGCGGCGGAGCGCCTCGCGCACGACATCGGCCTTCGTGCTGAGCTCCTCGTCGTCGCTCGCGCCGGCGATCACCGTGAAGTACTTCGCGAGGTCGTGGTGGTCGAGCACGGTGCGCGCCATCGACTCGGGTTTCGATGTCGCGAGTGCGACCGGGATGCCGGCGGCGTGAAGCCGCTCGAGCACGCCCGCCACGCCGGGGAACACGGGCGAGCGCAGCACGTGCTCGCCGTAGTGGTCGCGGTAGAGGTTGAGCGCCGCCCAGGCCTCGGCGTCGTCGAAGCCGGCGGTGAGGCGCAGGCTGTCGAGCAGCGGCGGGCCGACGTACGAGCGGAGCGCGTCGTCGGATGGCACGTCGAGCCCGAGCTGCGTGAACATGTGGGCAAGTGACGCCGTGATGTCGGCTGCCGAGTCGACGATGGTGCCGTCGAGATCGAACAGCACGGTCGACCAGGTTCGGGTAGGCGCCACGGTCCTTGTGGGCATCGTGGTCATCGGGTCAGTCTACGAGGATTCACCCTGAGAGGTTCTCAGGAACGTGGTGGTGAGGGCTCGGAACGAGGGTGCACGAATCGACTCAGAACAGCCGAGCGTGCCCGCCCTCGATGCCGCGCATGGCGTCGTAGTCGAGCACGACGCACCGGATGCCGCGATCCTCCGCGAGCGTGCGAGCCTGCGGTTTGATCTCCTGGGCCGCGAAGACGCCCGTCACGGGGGCGAGCCGCGGGTCGCGGTTCATGAGATCGAGGTAGCGGGTGAGCTGCTCCACGCCGTCGATGTCGCCGCGCCGCTTCAGCTCGACGGCCACGCTCGCGCCCGCGGCATCCGTCGCCAGGATGTCGACCGGGCCGATGGCCGTCATGTACTCGCGCCGAACGAGCCGGTGACCCTCGCCGAGGAGCTCGATCTGCTCGGCGAGCAGCTGCTGCAGGTGGGCCTCGACCCCGTCTTTCCGGAGGCCGGGATCGATACCGAGCTCGTGCGCCGAGTCGTGCAGCACCTGGTGGATGGAGACGAGGAGCTGGTCGGCGGTCTTCTGATGCGTGACCTTCCAGACCTCGACGACGCCCGCGGACCGCTGGTCGTCGTCGGGCTCGACGGTCGCGAGCGTGCACGGCGGGCTCATCCAGTTGAGCGGCTTGTAGCTGCCGCCGTCGGAGTGCACGAGAAGGCTGCCGTCGCCCTTCACCATGAGCAGTCGCGTCGCGAGCGGCAGGTGGGCGGAGAGCCGGCCCGCATAGTCGACGGAGCAGCGGGCGATGACGAGGCGCACCCGACGAGTCTACGATCCGCGAAAGGGAGGATGAGCGCCAGCCCGGCGACCTCGCCCTTGCTGGGCTGGTCGAGTGGGTTCGGGTCATCCTCCCTCGAAGGTGGGCCCGACCGGGCGGGCTGGAACTTCAGATTCGGCGGAGGTGCTCACGCAGGCCGGGGATTGCGAAGTCGAGCCGGCCTCGTCCCGCCGGCTGGATCAGGCCTGCGTCGATGAGCCGGGCGCGGTAGTTGCCTATGGTGTTCTTCTGGTTTCCGAGCCGCCGACCAATGTCCGCGGTCGTCGCGGGTCCGTCGTCTTCGGACATGGCCCGCAGGAAGTCGAGGTCTTTGGGTGACACGGTGGAGAGTGCGGCGTCGATGACGACGCGAGTGTTGCGCCGGTGAGCGACGGACAGGGCGAGGTCGACGTCCTCGGCCGTCAGCGGAGCCTCGGTGACTTCGGCCAGCTGCCAGATGTGGTAACCGACCAGTTGGATCAGGAACGGGTAGCCGCCGGTCGACACGGCGGCGGTCCGGATGAGCGTGGGATCCAGCGGGTGGGTGAGTCCGGCGAACGTCTCGCGGTAGGAGGTCTCGACCTCGTCGATTGCCGCGGTGTGCAGGTCGATACGGTCGGCGCGCCGCAGGAATGTCGCCACGCCTTCGTTGAGCAGGTCGGACACGGCCGCGGGAAGACCTGCGAAGACCAGGGCGATCGGCAGTCCGTCGCGGATGAAATGCTGGACGGAGGCGGCCAGCTGGGCCAGTTCGTCCCGGTCGGCACCGTGGATCTCATCCAGGGTGATGGCCAGCCCGGTTCGTTGTCCATCCAGCAGTCGCAGCAGCTTTTCGCCCACCTGGCGCCATCCGGCCTGCTGCCCCGGGGGGAGTTCGGTGGTGATGGAGAACCCCGCCGCGCCGATCCCGGTGACCCTCCGACCGACGGGTCCGTCTCCGAGTTCCTCGGCGACCGTGCGCATGGACTCGCCGATCCGACCCAGGAACCCACGCGTTGCGGTCTCCGATACCACGACCCATCCTCGGGTGCGCGCGGCGTCCTCGGCCTCGCCCAGCATGACGGTCTTGCCGATGCCCCTAGCGCCGGTGAAGATGGTCAAGAGGCCCGGCGCCCCGGAGCGGATACGGAGTCCGTAGACGAACTCGTCCAGCAACCCGGCACGGCCGATCAATTGCGGGGGCT
Source organism: Agromyces sp. NPDC058484 (assembly GCF_042720415.1). Taxonomy (NCBI): domain Bacteria; kingdom Bacillati; phylum Actinomycetota; class Actinomycetes; order Micrococcales; family Microbacteriaceae; genus Agromyces; species Agromyces sp. NPDC058484. The sequence continues at coordinate 23,710 of NZ_JBHXMP010000015.1, forward strand.
CGGCACCCGCCGTGGGTCGGAAAGGGTTCTGTATCTGGTCGATCGTCATCGGATCCTCGTGTGATCTGCTGTGTACACAGTGTACTTCAGTGTATCCGATGTATCTGTATACTCGAGATCCCGAGCCCCTTGCGATCCTCACGTCCATCGCTGAGCGAAGCGTCCTAGACCTGTCACCTGCTGCGCAACAGCCTCGACCGTCCGGAATGCGCCCGCAAGGGATCCCCTACCAGGCCCCGCTGGTTATCCTTGACGTGATTCCGCCCAAGTCGCGCCTACCCGGTAAGGTCGCGACCTACCAGCAACTCGGTGAGGGTGGCAGCCCGTTCGAGCCGGGCCGGAACCGGAGGGCCCACCGCGATGCTGGCGCGATCGGGGCTCTCGCCCCGTCACGGGTGCTGGATCAGGACTGGGGGCCCTGAGCGTCGCTGTGACTCGCTTCGTACTGGTCGAGCCATACGAGAGCACTGTCCTCGTCGTGGATCACGCCGTCGTCTTGCGCCTCGACCGCGGCGGAGAGTGCGGGCTTGAACCCCGGCCCGGGTGCGTACCCACGCGCGATGAGGTGCTCGCCTGTGAGAATGCCCTTCCGTGGTGCGTCGCCGACCATTGTGTCTGCGGCGACTTCGAGCCACGGGCTCGCCGGGCTCGGCTTCGCGGACGGACCGCGGTGATCGACCTGTCCGAGTGCGGAGAGCCGGCCCGTGAGCTCGTCGATGCCGGTGTGTCCGTGAATCTCAAGATCGACGTCCTGCTCGGATGGCCGAGGAGCGCGTCACGGACGGAACCGCCGACGCCCAGGGGTCGACTGCCGGCGGCAGCGATCGCTTCGATCACAGCGGTTGCTGCGGGGGTCATCGGCACGAGGCTGGTGTTGTTCGTCACGTGTGCTCCTGGTCTTTCAGTTTCACACGGACCTGCGCGGACGAGAACTAGCCCGCGATCAGCCAAGTGCGCCAGCTTAGGGCAGCCCCGTGCCCGCTGGAAGGCAATGCAGCCGACGGGTGCCGGACTGTGATTGTCGGCGACGCGTTCGCGCCGACCCGGATGCCGATCCCTCAGCGGAGGGGCGCTGGTGACGACTCCCGTTGCTGAGCTGACTGGACGAGACCGCAGGGTGCCGGTCCCTGGCGGGCTGAAGATCTGAGGTGAACAACTTCACCAGCGCTCGACCGGCCCCGGCAGCTTGATTCAGGACCGGGAATCTTGTGAAACCGGACTTCAATCATCCCGAAGCGCATAACGATTCGATAACGGGTTTTGTTTGGAGGGTGTACTAACCCGTCGCCGCTTCGCTAGCTTTTGACCGAACCTGACTGTAAGTCACGCGAATCACTCAATTCCACGCACACCGTGGACGCGTGTCAGGCATCTTTACGACGAAGTGGAGCAGACTTGGCCCGCACAACCAGACGATCTCTTCGCGTCGCATGCGCTCTCGCCCTCGCCACCGCCATGGCGATTCCGGCGGCCGGCGCGGCGTTCGCAGCACCGGCATCTGAGGATGTCGCGGCGGCCGCGGCCGCCGGCCCGGGCACGAATGTGGCGCTGGCGAGCGCCGGCGGCACCGTCACAGCCTCCGGAAGCGAGGGTAACGGCAGCTACGGCTGGACGCCCGCCAAGGTGATCGACGGCATCACGTCGGGACCCGCCGGTCAGAACACGTCGCGGTGGTCGTCCGACTACTCCGACTCGGCCTGGATCACGGTGAAGCTCGCCGCGCCGACGGTAATCGACCACGTCGACATCCACTGGGAGTCCGCGTGCGCGGCGCAGTACAAGCTCCAGGTCTCTACCGATGGCACCACGTGGGTCGACGCGACCGGCACTGTGGCGCCCACCTGCGGCACCGAGGACACGCAGACGATCGGCGCATCGGCCGACCCGGCGACCGCGTACCAGTACGTGAAGATGCAGACCATCGCACGCACACCCATCGGCGGCCAGAAGTACGGCGTGTCGCTCTGGGAGCTCGAGGTCTGGGACGGCCCCGAGGCGGCGCCGGCCGCGGTGCTTCCGCTCGTGCCGAAGCCGCTGTCGGTCGAGCAGCACACCGACGCGGCACCGTTCACGGTCTCGCAGAACACCGCCATCGTGGCATCCGGTGACGCGGCCGGACCGGCCGCACTCCTCGCCGAGCAGCTGCGACAGGCGACCGGGTTCGCGATCCCGGTGGAGGAGACGTCGGACGGCGACGGCGACATCAGGCTCACCGTCGACGTCGACGCCGACTACCCGGCGGGGGGCGCGGGCCAGGATGTCGCCGACGAGGCGTACCTCCTCGAGAGCACGGAGTCCGGCGTCGTCATCACCGGGGCCACCGGGCACGGCGTGTTCAACGGCGTGCAGACCCTGCGGCAGCTGCTGCCGGTGTGGGCGGCATCGGAGACCCCGACGACCACCCCGCTCACCGTGCCCGCCGTCGAGATCGGCGACGCCCCCCGGTTCGGCTACCGCGGCGTGATGATCGACGTCGCGCGCTCGTTCCAGACCGTCGACGAGATCAAGGCGCAGATCGACACGCTCGCTGGCGTCAAGATGAACACGCTGCACCTGCACCTCGCCGACGACCAGGGATGGCGCATCGAGATCACCAACGAGGGCAAGGCAGCCGGCGACCCCATCGACTACAGCCGGTTGACGGATGTCTCGGCCAACACGGCGATGAACCTGCACGGGTACCGCGGCGAGATCGGGCGCACCGGCTTCTACACGCAAGCCGACTACACCGAGATCGTCGAGTACGCCCGCGACCGGTTCGTCCAGGTCGTGCCCGAGGTCGACGTGCCCGGCCACACGAACGCGGCGCTGCACGCCATCCCCGAGCTGAACACCGCTCGCTCGCTCCCGGCACGCGACCCGCAGACCGGCGTCGTGGGATGGAACGGCACCGGCAACGTGGGCTACTCGGCGCTCGACGAGCAGCACGAGCTCAGCTACGTCTTCGTCGAGCACGTGTTCTCGCAGCTCGCCGAGCTGACGGGCAGCGACTACGTGCACATCGGCGGCGACGAGTCGCACGCGATGGGGCACACCCGCTACGTCGACTTCGTCACCGAGGTGGTTCCCCGCGTGCGCGAAGCCACGGGAGTGGGCACGATCGGATGGAGCGAGTACGCCGAGGCCGGGCTGAGCCAGGGCGCGGGCTATTGGAACGGGTCCGTCGTGCAGTACTGGATCGGCTCTGGCGACTGGGTGCGCGACTTCGTGGCCAAGGGCGGCAAGGCGATCGTCTCGGCGGCCGGCGGCGCTTACCTCGACCAGAAGTACGACTCGAGCACGGCGATCGGCCTGACCTGGGCGTGCTCCGGCAGCTGCGACTTCGACCGCTACTACAACTGGGATCCCACCACGACGGTCGCCGGCGGGGTCGCCGAGGCCGGAGTGCTCGGCGTCGAGGCGCCCCTGTGGTCGGAGACGGTGCGCGGCGGCGACCAGTCCGAGTACCTCGTGCTTCCGCGTGCCATCGCCGTGCTCGAGACGGGCTGGACGGCCAAGGACGCGAAGAACGTCGACGACTTCACGCAGCGGCTCGGCCTGCTCGGCAAGCGTCTGACCGTTGAGGACAGCAACTACTACGAGTCCGCCCGCGCCACGTGGGATGCCTCGGTCTCCGGCAGCGTGCTCTCCGCCCGCACCGGCACCGAGGCCGACTGGCCGGTGGGCAGCATCGCCGCCCCCGGTACGAAGGTCTCCGCCGACGGTGCGACGCTCACGCCCGACACCGTCACCAGTGACGGCGACCAGGCGAGCCGCTCGGCGCTCACCGCGCCCGTGACCGCGCAGCTCGTCTGCCCGTCGGGCACGACGCCGGTCGCGTTCACGACCGAACAGGTGCGCGACAACCTGCACGGGGCGGCACTCTACACCGCGACCGCGTCGCGCGCCTTCACCGCCGCAGAGTCGTGCACTCTCGAGACGAGTGGCGGCCTGGTGGCCTCGACGCCGGTCGGGGTGGAGGTCGCCGCGGATGCCGCGCTGCCGGCCGAGCCGTTCTCGCCGACCACCGACCCCGAGCTCGTGATCAACGACGGCGAGGCCGACCTCGTCGCCGGCGACTGGACCCGGGTGCAGCTCGACGGTTTCGAGGACCGCCAGTACGTGGAGCTGCGCATCGGCTCCACGCCGTTCGCCACGGTGCGCACCGGCCCCGCCGGCGCCTTCGACGGCTACGTGCCGGTGCCGGCCGCGACGGAGGCGGGTGCGGCGACCGTGACGGCCGTCGAGGGAACGCGCACCGCGGAGGCATCCGTCGTCGTCGACTCCGACGTGCGGCCGCTGCCCGACCTGATCGACCAGTCGACGCTGCGGATCGCCGATGTCGACAGCCAGGAGACGGTCGGCGAGAACGGCGCCGCGACGAACGCGATCGACGGCAACCCCGCGACGTTCTGGCACACGCAGTGGCAGGGAGCGCAGCCCGCGTTCCCGCACCACATCACCATCGACCTCGGCACCGAGTACGACGTGAGCGGCCTGCAGTACGTGCGGCGCCAGAACCAGGACAACTCGGTGATCAAGGACTACGAGGTGTACGTCTCGGCCGATGGCGTGACGTGGGGCGAGCCGGTGGCGTCGGGTTCGTTCTCGACGGCCAAGACGCCGCAGAACGTGGCGCTCGAGGTCACGCGGGGCCGTTACGTGAAGCTGGTCGGGCTCAACTCGCTGCTCGGCAACGCCTTCGCCGGCGCCGCGGAGATCAACATCGGCGGCACGCTGCCCGGGCCGGCCCTGGACGTGTCGGCGGTCGCGTCGACGCGATGCATCGCCGGAAAGGTGTTCGTTTCGGCGAAGGCGACGAACAACGAGGACGTTCCGGTGGCGCTGACGATCGAGTCGGCGTACGGCACCAAGTCGTTCGCGTCGGTCGCGCCGGGTAAGAACGCGGTGCACGCGTTCACGACGCGCGCGGCGAGCGTGCCGGCGGGATCGGTGACCGCCCGGGCGACGGCGACGGTCGACGGGGTGCCGGTGACGGTCTCCGTCGATGCGCCCTATGAGGCGGCGTCGTGCCAGTGACGTGGGGATCGCCGGTGAGCCTCAGGTGAAGCCGGCATGACGGGGGCAGGAGAGCGGTCGTGCGGGTTGCGCGGCCGCTCTCCTGTGCCCGGGTAGCGCGGCCGCTCTCCTGTGCCCGGGTAGCGCGGCCGCTCTCCTGTGCCCGGGTTGCGCGGCCGCTCTCCTGTGCCCGGTTGCGCGGCCGCTCTCCTGTGCCCGGGTAGCGCGGCCGCGAGCGTACGGGAGGCGAGCCCGCTCTCAGCGCGACCGCTCTCGCGCGGCCGGCGCGGCGAGCCCCGCCACCGCCATGAGCCCGAGCAGCAGGATGAGCGCGTTGAGGATGCCGAACTGCTCGCCGAGGAATCCGATCAGGGGCGGGCCGACCAGGAACGCGCAGTAGCCGATCATGGCCACGGCGCTGACGCGAGCCGCGGCATCCGCTCGATCGGGAACATCGGCAGCGGCCGACATGCCGACCGGGAACGCGAGGGAGCAGCCGATGCCCCAGAGCAGGGTGCCGACGATGAACATCCACGGCTCGCTCGAGAAGATGAACAGCGCAAGGCCCGCAACGCCGATGACCGACATGCTCCGCAGCATCGCGACTCGGCCGAACCGGTCGATGAACGGGCCGCCGAGCACGCGTGCGCCGGTGATGGCGATCGTGAACACGGTGAACACGACGGCGCCGATGGTCTCGTCGTAGCCGTGCCCGTCGACCACGGCGATGGCCAGCCAGTCGTTCGCGCTGCCCTCGGCGAATGACATGCCGAGCATGATCACGCCGATGAGCAGCAGCCGCGCGTCGGCCCAGACGCTGAGGCTCCGCCTGAGCCGCACCGTCCACGGGTCGCGCGGGGCGCCGGTGTGCGCGTCGTCGCCGAGCTCTTCGCGCACGGGTACGAAGCGCACCGCGACGACGACCGCGAGCGCGATCACGACGGCGATGGCGCCGAGGTGCGCCCACACCGGCAGTGAGATGGCGGATGCCGCGGCCGCGAGCCCGGCGCCGGCGACCGTGCCGAAGCTGAAGAACGCATGCATGAGCGGCATGAGGGTCTTGCCGATCTCGCGCTCGGCCTCGGCGCCCTCGACGTTCATCATCACGTCGACGGCGCCGTTGCCGAAGCCGAACAGCGCGAGGCCGACCACGACGAGCGGCACCGACGGGGCGATCGAGCCGCCGACGCCGACGAGCGTCAGGCCGACCGCGACCACGATGAGCACCCCGGCCATGCCGAGACGTGCGCCGAAGCGGGCCATGAGCCACGGTGCGGCGACGAGGCCGAGGACCGAGCCGATCGAACCCGCGAGGATGATGAGCCCGACGCCCTGCGTGCTGAGCTCGAGGTCGTCGCGGATCGCCGGGAGCCGGGCGACCCAGCTCGCGAGGCTCAGCCCGGAGAGGAAGAAGATCGCGAAGATCGCGTTGCGCCAGGCCACGAGCTCGCGGGTTGCGCGGCGGCGATGGACCGTCTGCGGTGCTGGTTCCGTCATCTTCTCCGGTACGTCGTGGTGGGTGTCGAATCGATTCGATACGCCTCTCGTGAACCTTATCCGCCGGCCTCGGCGCTCGCAACCGGGCGGTGGCCTTCTCTGGCCGGTCGGAAATGCCGTACGACCCTTCTCCCGGCGTACGGAGTTTCCGAAAGGTCGTCGTGCGACAGAACGGTCGTACGACCGCCTCCGCCAGCCACTCGTCCCGAACTTGCGGCACGGGTCTTGCGGCATCCGTTCGAGCACGCTAATTTCCTCTGCTAAACGATTAACAACTCGTTTCCGCACTCACCGAAGACCTCCAAGAAGGAGAACCATGCTCCGCAACACCCGAACCGGTCGCACCGTCGCGGCCGCCATCGCCGTGTCGGCCGCGGCCCTGCTCGGATTCAGCGCCTGCGCCGCCGGCGGAAGCGGCGGCGGCGGCGACGAGTCCGGCGACGTCACCATCTCGTACGGCATCTGGGACGAGAACCAGCAGCCCGCGATGGAGGAGATCGCCGCCGCGTTCACCGCGGAGCACCCGAACGTGACGGTCGACATCCAGCTCACGCCGTACGACCAGTACTTCACCAAGCTGCAGACCGCCGTCTCGGGCGGCGAGGCACCCGATGTCTTCTGGATGAACGGCCCGAACTTCCAGCTCTACGCGTCGAACGGCGTGCTCGCCCCGCTCGGCGATCTCGTCGACGCGGCCGACTACCCCGAGGGCCTCATCGACCTGTACACGTTCGACGGTGAGGTCTACGGCGCACCGAAGGACTTCGACACCGTCGCCCTCTGGTACAACAAGGCGCTCTTCGACGCGGCCGGCGTCGCGTATCCCGAGGCCGGCTGGACCTGGGACGACTTCACGGCCGCAGCGGCAAAGCTCACCGACCCGGCGAAGGGCCAGTGGGGCATCGCCGCCTCGCAGTACGGGCAGGAGAACTTCTACAACTCGATCGCCCAGGCTGGCGGTGAGGTGATCAACGCCGACGGCACGAAGACGGGATACGACACTCCCGAGGCGCTCGAGGGCATCACGCTCTGGACCGACCTCATCGCGGCGGGCTACTCGCCGACCGCTCAGCAGATGATCGACACGAACCCCGAGGACATCTTCCTCTCGGGCAAGGTCGCCATGTTCCAGAACGGATCCTGGGCCGCCATCGCGTACGCCGACAACCCCGACATCGCCGACCAGGTGAACGTCGCGCCGCTGCCCGAGGGACCCGCCGGCAACCAGAGCGTCATCCACGGCATCGCCAATGTCGCGAACGCGAAGAGCGAGCACCTCGACACTGCCAAGCAGTTCGCGGCCTTCGCGAGCGGCGAGGAGGCCGCGAACATCATGGCCGAGACGGGCACGGTGATCCCGGCGTTCAACGGCACGCAGCAGGCATGGGTCGACGCGCTGCCGCAGTACGACCTGCAGGTCTACATCGACGCGCTCGAGACGGCCGTGCCGTACCCGGTGTCGAAGAACACCTCGGCATGGACCTCGCTCGAGAGCGAGATTCTCGCGCAGGTCTGGGCGGGCAACGTCACCCCCGAGGAGGGCCTGAAGCGACTCGCGGATGAGATGCAGGCCGCACTCGACGAGGAGTCGGAGTAGTCCTCATGAGTGACCTGATCGCGCAGCGCACCGCGGCGCCGATCTCCGAGCTGGACGGGGGGCGGCCGGGGTCGGCCGCCCCCAAGGCCCGCCGCCGCCGCGGCCCCGGGCAGTCCAGCTGGTGGGCGCTCCTGTTCATCGGCCCCACCGCCGCGGGTCTTCTCGTGTTCTACCTCTGGCCGACCGTACGAACCTTCATCCTCTCGTTCACCGAGACGGGGCCGTTCGGCGGCGATCTCGAGTTCGTCGGGTTCGACAACTACATCGAGCTGTTCCAGGATCCCGAGCTGATCGGCGCCCTTCGCAACACGGCGCTGTACACGATCATCGTGATGATCGGCATCCCGATCGCTGTGGCCATCGCCGCCCTCCTCAACACCCACGGGCTCCGTGGGCGCAGTGTCTACCGCACCCTGTACTTCATCCCGGTCGTCACGATGCCCGCGGCCATTGCACTCGTGTGGAAGATGATCTACAACGGCGACTACGGCGTGCTCAACGAGGTGCTCGGCGTGTTCGGCATCCCGGGCAACAGCTGGCTGACCGACCCGAACACGGCGCTCGCAGCGATCGCGGTGGTCGGCATCTGGGCCGGCCTCGGCTCCGCCGTCGTGATCTTCCTGGCGGGCCTTCAGGGCATCCCCGACACCATCCTCGAGGCCGCCGATCTCGACGGCGCGGGCCCGGTGCGCAAGTTCTTCTCGATCACGATTCCGCTGCTCAGCCCGAGCATCTTCTTCGTGACCGTGATCAGCGTGATCGGCGCCCTGCAGGTGTTCGACCTCATCTACATGATGCTCGGCGCGAGCAACCCGGCGATGCCGAACACCCGAACCATCGTCTACCTCTTCTATGGGGCGGGCTTCCTCGACAACGAGCAGGGCTACGCGGCTGCGATCGCGTTCCTGCTGCTGGTCATCATCCTGGTGCTGACCGCGGTGCAGTTCCGGCTGCAGAAGAAGTGGGTGCACTATGAGTGACCAGGCCCTCGACACCCGCGCCATGACGGGCGCGCCCGAGGCATCCGATGCCCGTGGCGCCCGCCGGGGTCGTCGCACGACGCGCGGTCACTGGCTGGTGCATCTCATTCTGGCGGTCGGCGCGATCGCGATGGTCTTCCCGTTCGTGTGGCAGACCCTCACGGCGTTCAAGACGTTCCAGGACTCGGTGCAGGTGCCGCCGACGATCCTGCCCGACCCGTGGGTGTTCACGAACTTCGCCGAGGTGTTCGAGTCGATGCCGTTCGGTCAGATGTTCCTGAACTCGGTCGTGCTCACGATCGGGCGCACGATCGGCCAGGTGGTCCTGTGCACCATGGCGGGCTATGCGTTCGCGCGCATCCCGTTCCGGGGCCGCAACGTCGTGTTCGTGTTGTTCCTCTCGGTGCTCATGGTTCCCTCGCAGCTGTTCCTGTTGCCGCAGTACGAGATCATGCAGTCGCTCGGCTGGCTGAACACGCTGCAGGCGCTCATCGTGCCCGGCATCTTCAGCGCGTTCGGCACGTTCCTGATGCGGCAGTTCTTCATGTCGCTGCCGTCGGAGCTCGAGGAGGCCGCCCGCATCGACGGCGCGAATCCGTGGCAGACGTTCTGGCGCATCATGGTGCCGCTCGCGAAGCCGGGCGTCGTCGCCCTGGTCGTGTTCACCGTGCTGTGGTCGTGGAACGACCTGCTGTGGCCGCTGATCGTCACGACCGATCCCGAGAAGATGCCGCTCTCCGTCGGGCTGGCGCAGCTCGTGGGCCTGCACGGCACCGACTACCCTGTGCTGATGGCCGGCGCGCTGCTCGCGACGCTGCCGATGCTGATCACGTTCATGATCCTGCAGAAGCAGTTCATCCAGGGCATCGCGTTCTCTGGGACGAAGGGGTGACGGATGTCGCGAGCTGATGAGACGGGCCAGGCGACCGTGCCGCACGCCGACACGGCCGGCGAACGCGTGGTCGTGGCCGGCCGCCGCCGCCGGCCGACGCTGCGGATGGTCGCCGACGCCGCCGGCGTCTCGACCGCGACCGTGTCGTACGTGTTCTCGGGCCGGAACGGCGGCGACTCGGGCGTGGCGCCCGACACCGAGCGGCGCGTGCTCGACGCCGCCGAACAGCTGAACTACCGGCCGAACCGGGCCGCGCGCACCATCCGCACCGGCCGCAGCGACACCGTGCAGCTCTCGCTGCACATGCTGAGCGACCCGTGGTCGCTCGCGGTGGCGGGCGCGGTGAACGCGGAGGCGGTCCGGCACGGCCTCACGACGCTGATCCTCGCCGACGGCGACTGGTACGCGTCGCTCGACCGGGTCGAGAGCGACGTCGCCTACCTCGACGGCGCGGCCGACACCGACGAGGGCAGGCGCAAGCTGGCCGCCCTCGTGGAGCGCGGCCAGCGGCTCGTCGTGTTCTCCGAGACGCTCGAACCCGACGGCTACGACGTGATCCGCTCAGACGCGATTCCCGGGTGCTTCCTCGCGATGGACCACCTGCTGGAGCGGCACACGGCGATCGGATGCCTCGCGGCCGAGGGCGCCGTGCGTGCGGCCGACGACGCCGAGCGCGCGGCCGAGGGTGCCGGGCGCTCGCGGTACACGCCCTACCTCGAGCGGATGCGCGAGCGCGGGCTCCCTGTCGATCCGGCGCACACCGCGACCTACGCCGGAACGCAGGCGAGCGCGTTCGCCGCGGCCGTCGCCCTGCTCTCGCAGCACGACCGGCCGACCGCGATCTACGCGACCACCGACTTCGCGGCGATCGCGGCGATCAACGCGGCGCACATGCTCGGCCTGCGCGTGCCGCACGACGTGGCCGTCGTCGGCGTCGGCAACACGCCGGACGCCCGGCTCAGCACACCCACCCTGACCACCGTCGGCCCGACCGACTTCTACGACCGCCAGGCTCAGATCATCGTCGCCCGGGCGCTCGAGCCCCACACCCCGGAGCCGACGCTCCACGACTTCCCCTGGTCGCTCTTCCCGGGCGGCTCGACCGACCTCGACGCCCCGCCGCGCGCGGAGCGCACCCCGTGACACCCGACCGGCAGAACCGGTTGCACCCGAAGGAGCACCATCCCGTGGACCTGAACATCGGCATCGTCGGCTTCGGCGCGCGCGCCTCGCTGTGGAAGGAGGCGCACCGGCCCGGGCACGGCTCGCGCGTGACCGCCGTGTGCGATCTCGCCGAGCGGTCTCGCGACCAGGCGCGGTCGGCCCTGCCGGAGGCATCCGTCACCGATTCACTCGACGGGCTGCTCGCGAGCGGCGTCGACGCGGTCATGGTGCTCACGCCCGACCACCAGCACGCGCCGGTCGCGATCGCCGCGCTCGAGGCCGGGGTGCCGGTGTTCTGCGAGAAGCCGCTCGCGATCACGGTGGAGGATGCCGACGCGATCCTCCAGACCGCGCGTCGCACCGGCACGCGACTGTACGTCGGCCACAACATGCGGCACATGTCGGTCGTGCTGCTGATGCGCCGGCTCATCCTGGAGGGGCGCATCGGCGAGGTGAAGGCGATCTGGTGCCGGCACTTCGTGGGCAACGGCGGCGACTACTACTTCAAGGACTGGCATGCCGAGCGGTCGAAGACGACGGGCCTGCTGCTGCAGAAAGGCGCGCACGATCTCGATGTCATCCACTGGCTCGCCGGCGCCTACACCACCGAGGTGCAGGCGATGGGCTCGCTCAGCGTCTACGGCGACATCGCCGACCGCCGCGACCGCTCCGGCGAGCGGATGCGCGACTGGTTCAGCCTCGACAACTGGCCCCCGAAGGCGCAGACGGGCCTGAACCCGGTCATCGACGTCGAGGACATCTCGATGGTGAACCTGCGCCTCGGCAACGGCGTGCTCGCGTCGTACCAGCAGTGCCACTTCACACCCGACTACTGGCGAAACTACACCGTCATCGGCACCGAGGGGCGGATCGAGAACTTCGGGGACGTCGCGGGGTCGGAGGTGCGGCTGTGGAACCGCCGCCACAACGGCGCGGCGGCCGCCGACGAGACGTTCATCGTGCCCGAGGCGGCGCCCGACTCCGGGCACGACGGCGCCGACGCGCTGCTCGTCGCGGAGTTCCTGCGCTTCGTGCGCGAAGGCGGGCGCACCGAGACGTCGCCGGTCGCGGCGCGCGAGGCGGTGGTGGCCGGCATCCGTGCAACCGAGTCGCTGCGGGGCGGCAGCAACACGCTCGACGTGCCTCAGCTCGATGCCGACCTCGTCGAGTACTTCGAGCGCGGGCAGGCCGCTGAGCCCACCGAGCGTGCAGTTGCCGCCGGAGAAGCACCAACGACTGCACTCTCGAAGGCGTGACCCGAGGCTTTGCGGCGCGAGCGGCCGACGGATGTCGCGGCATCCCTTCGGCAGGCTCAGGACGGCGCCGTCGGCGCCCGCGCCTGATCGCCGCCCACCCGACACCGCCGAACCGACCACCGCCGAACCGACCGCCGCCGAACCCGCCGATACGATGGGCTGGGACATCCGGCGCACCCACCGGACCACTCGCGTGAGCCGCCGCATCCAGCGGCTCACGCACCGAACGACGAGGTATCGATGAAGGCCCTGTTCAAACCGGCACCCAACGCCGGCCTGGAGTACGTCGACCGGCCCGAGCCCGAGACGGGTCCCGAGGACGTGAAGATCCGGGTGCTGCGCACCGGCATCTGCGGCACCGACCTGCACATCGAGAAGTGGGACGACTGGGCGGCCGCCGAGATCGCGGCGCCGCTCATTCCGGGCCACGAGTTCTACGGCGAGGTCGTCGAGGTCGGCGACCTCGTGCACGATGTCGCCGTGGGCGACCACGTGTCGGGCGAGGGGCACATCGTGTGCGGCATGTGCCGCAACTGCCGCGCCGGGCGCCGCCAGATGTGCATCCGCACCAAGGGCGTGGGCCTCCACCGCGACGGCGCATTCGCGGAGTACATCGTCATCCCCGGCGAGAACGTCTGGGTGCACCACGCGTCGGTCGAGCCCGAGGTCGGTGCGATCTTCGACCCATTCGGCAACGCAGTGCACACCGCGCTCGCGTTCTCGGTCGTCGGCGAGGACGTGCTGGTCACGGGCTGCGGCCCGATCGGGCTCATGTCGATCGCCGTCGCCCGTCACGTCGGCGCGCGGTTCATCGTCGCCTCGGATGTCTCGCCCGCACGCCTCGAGCTCGCGATGTCGATGGGCGCCGACGCGGTCGTGGACGTCTCGCGCGAGCGCGTCGCCGACGTGCAGCCCAGGCTCGGCATGCGCGAGGGCTTCGACGTCGGATTCGAGATGTCGGGGTCGCCTCGCGCGCTCCCCGAGATGATCGAGAACATGAACCACGGCGGCCGCATCGCGTTGCTCGGCCTGCCCGCCGAGCCGTTCGCGATCGACTGGGGCAAGATGGTCACCCACATGCTCACGATGAAGGGCATCTACGGACGCGAGATGTTCGAGACGTGGAACTCGATGAGCGCCATGCTGCAGACCAGCTCCGAGCTGCGTGCGAGCATCGCGTCGATCATCAGCGACCGGTACCCGGCGCGCGAGTGGCGTGCGGCGTTCGACGCCGCGGCATCCGGCGGCGTCGGCAAGGTCATCCTCGACTGGACCGAACTGTAGGAACGGGGTCGCGCATGTACGGATCGGTGAAAGACCAGCTGCGAGCCGAGCTCGACGAGATCGAGGCGGCCGGGCTCACGAAGCGGGAGCGCGGCATCCGTGGCCCGCAGTCCTCCGAGATCGAGGTCGCGGGGCGCGAGGTGCTGAACTTCTGCGCGAACAACTACCTCGGGCTCGCGAACGATCCGCGCATCGTGGCGGCCGCGCACGGCGGCCTCGACGAGTGGGGCTACGGCCTCGCGAGCGTGCGGTTCATCTGCGGCACGCAGGAGCTGCACCTCGAGCTCGAGCGGCGGGTCTCCTCGTTCCTCGGGTACGACGACACGATCCTGTTCTCGTCGTGCTTCGACGCGAATGGCGGGGTCTTCGAGGTGCTCTTCGGGCCGGATGACGCGATCATCTCCGACGAGCTGAACCACGCGTCGATCATCGACGGCATCCGGCTCTCGAAGGCGCGGCGCTACCGCTACAGGAATCGCGACCTGGCCGACCTCGAGGCGCAGCTGGTCGCGGCATCCGATGCCCGGCGTCGGGTGATCGTGACCGACGGCGTCTTCTCGATGGACGGCTACATCGCGCCGCTGCGCGAGATCTGCGACCTCGCCGACCGGTACGACGCGCTCGTGCTCGTCGACGACTCGCACGCCGTCGGCTTCGTCGGGGAGCACGGGCGGGGCACGCCCGAGTACTGCGGGGTGGAGGGCCGGGTCGACATCACGACGGGCACGTTCGGAAAGGCGCTGGGCGGGGCATCCGGCGGCTACGTCGCCGCCCGCCAGGAGATCGTCGACCTGCTGCGCCAGCGTGCCCGGCCGTACCTGTTCTCGAACACGCTCGCGCCGGCGATCGTCGCGGGCACTCTGAAGGCGCTCGAGCTCGTAGAGGGTTCGGGCGAGCTGCGCGCGCGCTTGCAGTCGAACGCGGCGCTGTTCCGTTCCCTGATGACGGATGCCGGTTTCGACCTGCTGCCCGGCGAGCACCCCATCGTGCCCGTGATGTTCGGCGATGCGGCGCTCACCGCGCGCATCGCCGACGCGCTGCAGGCTCGCGGGGTGTACGTGACGGCGTTCAGCTTCCCGGTGGTGCCGCGCGGGGCGGCGCGCATCCGCGTGCAGCTCTCGGCGGCGCACTCGGAGGACGAGATCCGCCGCTGCGTCGCCGCGTTCGTGGCGGCGCGGGACGAGGTGATGGCGACGGCATCGCGTGTCGAGTAGGGCGACTCCGCCGGTCGAGTAGGGCGACTCCGCTGATCGAGGTGCGACTCCGCCGGTCGGGTAGCGACGAAGGAGCGTACCGAGACCCCGTCCGCCGGTCTCGATGCGCGGCTGCGCCGCACCTCGACCGCCCCAGCGTTTGCGGCGCATCCGCTGAAGCGTTCGCAGGATGAGAGCCGACACACCCCTCCTGGGAGGGTGCGAACGTGCGCTCGTCCTGCGAACGCCAGGCGAGGGTGGCCGGCAGGCCGCGAAGGGGAGCTCGCCACCCGTCGCGGTGCTCGGACCGACGGAAGGGACCGACCGGGTCGAATCGATTCGAGCTAGGATGGCGCGCATGCAGACCGAGCCGGCTCCGCGAACCGAGCCGATCGTGCGCCCGACGCTCGCCGATGTCGCGACGAAGGCCGGCGTTTCCGCGTCGACGGCGTCGCTCGCGTTCAGCGGCTCGGGTCCGGTGTCGGAGGCCACGAAGGAGCGCGTGCTCGCCGCGGCATCCGCTCTCGGCTACGGGGGGCCCGACCCGCGCGCCCGTTCACTCCGTCGCGGCCGCTCGGGGATCGTCGGCGTGGTGCTCGAGGAGCGCGTGCGCGCGGCGTTCCTCGACCCCGTGAAGATCCAGATGCTCGACGGCATCACCGAGGGCATCGCACCGCTCGGCGCGGGCCTGCTGCTGCTCACCGACACGGGCGAGGAGGGCGGGCACGCCGTGGGCATCGAGAGCGCCCCCGTCGACGCGGTGGTGCTCATCGGCTGCAGCCCGCGGCTCGGGCACTCGGTCGAGGCCCTGCGCCGCCGCGGCATCCCGGCCGTCGCGATCGAGGGCGCCGCTGGTGAGGACATCCCCGAGATCTCGATCGACAACCGCGAGGCCACGCGACTCGGCGCCCGGTACCTGCGCGAGATCGGGCACACGGATGTCGCGCTCGTCACGCTCCCGTTCGATGCGGCCCGCACGCGGGGTCCGGTGACGCCCGAACTCGAGCGCGACAGCACCGCCGACACCACGACCGAGCGCCTGCGCGGCGCCCGCGACGTGTTCCCCGAGGTCACGGGCCGCGCCGCCGCCGCGAGCTCGATCGAGGAGGGGCGCGAGGCCGGCCTTGCGCTGCTCGCCGATCCGGCGCACCGGCCCACGGCGATCATCGCGCAGAGCGATTTGCTCGCCGCGGGGGTGCTGCAGGCGGCGGAGGAGCTCGAGATCGCCGTGCCCGCCGAGCTGAGCGTGATCGGCTTCGACGGGATCCGCGTCGACGGCCTGCAGCACGACCTCACGACCCTCGTGCAGCCGAGCGTCGCGAAGGGGCGCGCGGCGGGCGAGGCGGTGGTGAGCCTGCTCGCGGGCGAGCCGCCGGTCTCGACGTGCTTCACGAGCACCCTCCACATCGGCGACACGACGGCCCCGCCGCGCCGCTGAGCGCGGCAGGGTTGCACTGCTCATCGAGGAAGACTCGCCGCGTCGCGCCGGCACCGGCGTCAGTTCAGGGCCAGCCCGGCACCGGCGTCATGCGCGTACCCCATGGCGGGCCAGGAACTCCGAGAACGTGGTCGTGCCGTACGAGGAACCGGGAGCGAGGTTGTGCCCCGCGGCGAACGCGGCGAAGGTCTTGCCCGGCAACGACACGGGAACGATCCGACGGCGCACGGATGCCGCATCCGCCCACTGCCGTGCGAGCTCCCGGGCCGCGAGCTGCTCGGGTCCGCCGACGTCGGCAGCGCGGCCGGCGGGGGTGCCGGCGACCAGCTCGCCGAGCCGGACCGCCACGTCGCCGGTGGCGATCGGCTGGAAGGAGAGGTTCGGGGCGAAGACCACCGGGCTGAACCGCTGCGCCGCGAAGAGCGCGACGACGAGGTCGTGGAACTGCGTCGCACGCAGGATGGTGTGCGGAAGCCCCGACGCCTCGAGCACGCGCTCCGCCTCGAGCTTCTGGCGGTAGTACCCGAGCGGGATCCGGTCGATACCGACGATCGAGATGAAGACGAGCTGGCCGATGTCGGCATCGCGCGATGCGGCGAGGAGCGTCTTCATGAGCGCCGCCTCTCCGGCGCCGAGACCGTTCGCGGTCGCGAGATGCACGACGGTATCGGTTCCGGCGACCGCCTCGCGAACACCTGCACCGGTGCGCAGGTCGCCGATGACGTGCCCGGGGCCATCGCGGCGGCTCAGCACGCGCACGTCATGACCCGCCGCGCGCAGATGTTCGACCGTCGGGACGCCGAGACGGCCGGTGCCGCCGGTGACGAGGATCGAGCTCATACGCCCACGACCATCCACGCCGTGCCGCGCGCCCGCAACCCGAGCGTCACACCTCGGGCGGCGAGGTAGCCGATCGCGAACGACGCGGTGAGCCACGCGAGTGCGGCCGCGCCGGCCAGCCCCGCGGCATCCGCCCACCGGACCGTGCCGAGCGCGAGCGGCACGAATGCGGCGAGGTTCACGAGGCCCGTCCACGCGAGGTATCGCGCGTCGCCCGCGCCGATGAGCACGCCGTCGAGCACGAACACGAGCCCGCCGAGCGGCGCCGAGAGCCCGAGCAGCACGAGCGACGGCGGCAGCAGTGCCGCCACCGAGGCCGATGAGGTGAACACTGCGGGCAGCACCCAGGCGGTCGCGATCACGAGCGCGCCGAGCACAGCGCCCGAGCCGACGCCCCACTGCACGCAGCGGCGCAGCACGGCACGCACCTGCTCGAGGTCGCCCGCGCCGAGCGCGCGCCCGATGAGCGCCTGGGCCGCGATCGCGAGCGCGTCGAGCGCGAAGCCGAGCGTGAAGTACAGCGTGATCGCCACCTGGTAGGCCGCGAGCTCGTCGGAGCCGAGCGAGGTCGCCGCCCAGGTCGCGAGCAGCAGCGCCGCGCGCAGGCTGAGGGTGCGCAGGAAGAGCCAGCCGCCGGATGCCGCGCCCCGCAGCACCCCCGCATGGTGCGGCCACGGGCTCGCACCCACCCGGCCCGCGTGCCGCGAGACCACGACGACGTACGCCGCGACCATGCCCCACTGCGCGATGACCGTGCCGACCGCCGACCCCGCGATGGCCCAGCCGAGTCCGTAGATGAAGACCGCGTTCAGCGCGATGTTCGCGGCGAATCCGATGCCGGCGACCCAGAGCGGGGTGCGGGTGTCCTGCAGGCCGCGCAGCAGCCCGGTGGATGCGAACACGACGAGCATCGCCGGGAGCCCCGCCATCGAGATCGAGAGGTAGACGGATGCCGCGGCCGCGACCTCGGCCGACGCCCCGAACGCCCCGACGAGCCACGGTGTGGACACCCAACCCGCGAGCGCGAGCACGACGCCGAGTGCGAGCGCGAGCCACAGCCCGTCGACGCCGGATGCCACGGCGCCCCGCTCGTCGCCGGCCCCGAACCGGCGCGCCACGGCGGGCGTCGTCGCGTAGGCGAGGAACACCATGAGCCCGATGATCGTCTGCAGCACCGCGCTCGCGAGGCCGAGGCCTGCCAACGGGGTCGCGCCGAGGTGCCCGACCATCGCGGTGTCGGCGAGCAGGAACAGCGGCTCGGCGACGAGCGCGCCGAGCGCGGGCACGGCGAGGCGCAGGATGTCGCGGTCGACGATGCGGCGGGAGGCGGTGGTGTCGGTCATGTCCGCGTCGAGCCTACGCGTGGCCGCCGACACCGGGGGTGCGGCATCCGCTCGCGGCATCCGCCCGGGCATTCGCTCGCGGCATCCGCTCGGCCCTTCCTTCCCACGCCGGGTCTAGTGTGGCTCCGTGACCACACGCGAGTCGCTGCGCTCCGATCGACGGATGCCCCGGCGCCGCGGTTTCGGCCTCCACCCGGCCCAGGCCGTGGTGGTCGGATTCGCGGCCGCGATCCTCGCGGGCACCGCGCTCCTGCTGCTGCCCGTCTCGACGATGGACGGCCGGTCGCCGTCGTTCGTCGACGCGCTCTTCACCGCGACATCCGCCGTCTGCGTCACGGGCCTCGCCGTGCTCGACACACCGACCTTCTGGAGTCCGTTCGGCCAGGTCGCGATCATGCTGCTCATCCAGCTCGGCGGCCTCGGCATCATGATCTTCGCCTCGCTCATCGGGCTCGTGCTCGCGCGCAAGATGTCGGTGCGCTCGCGGCTGAACACGCTGACCGAGGCGAAGGCCGTCGGGATCGACGACGTGCGCGGGCTCGTGCGCGGCATCGTGCTCATCTCCTTCGTGATCGAGGCGGCGGCGTTCCTGCTGCTGTTCCTCCGGTTCCTCCTCGGGTACGGCTACGCCGTCGGCGAGGCGGCCTGGCACGCCGGGTTCCACGCGGTGTCCGCGTTCAACAACGCGGGCTTCGCGCTGTACAGCGACAACCTCATCGGGTTCGCGAGCGACCCGTTCATCTGCCTGCCGATCGCGGCGGCGATCATCCTCGGCGGTCTCGGGTTCCCGGTCATCATGCAATTGCGCCGGGAGTTCCGGCGCCCGCTTCACTGGACGATGAACACCAAGCTCGTGCTGTGGGGCACGGTCGTGCTCCTCGTCGTCGGCACGGCGTACATCACCCTCATCGAGTGGAACAACCCCGCCACCCTCGGCGCGCTCGATCCGGCCGCACGCGTGCTCGCGGGGTTCTTCCACTCGGTTCAGACGCGCACCGCGGGCTTCAACGCGATCGACATCGGCGCCATGCACGACGAGACGTGGCTCGGCATGGACGTGCTCATGTTCATCGGCGCAGGGCCCGCGGGCACGGCCGGCGGCATCAAGGTGACGACCTTCGCCGTGCTGTTCTTCATCCTCATGACCGAGCTGCGCGGCGAGGGTGCGGTGAACATCTTCGGCAAGCGCCTCTCACGGGCGGTGCACCGCCAGGCGATCACCGTCGTGCTGATCGCGGTTGCGGCGGTCATGGCGGGCACCCTGGCGCTCATGTTCCTCACCGGGCTCGACCTCGATCGGCTGCTCTTCGAGGCGGTCTCCGCGTTCGGCACCGTCGGCCTCTCCACCGGCATCACAGCCGACCTGCCGGATGCCGCGAAGCTCGTGCTCGTGGCACTGATGTTCCTCGGCCGGCTCGGGCCGCTGACCCTCGGCTCGGCGATCGCGTTGCGCGAGCGCCGCATCCTCTATGAGTACCCCAAGGAAAGGCCCGCCATTGGCTAGATTCTCGCTCTTCAGCGGCGACACCTCCCGCCGCATCGCCGAGGCCGATTCGGTCGCGGTCATCGGCCTCGGGCGCTTCGGCAGCTCGCTCGCCCTCGAGCTCATGGCCCACGGCACCGAGGTGCTCGGCATCGACCTCGACGAAGACCTCGTGCAGGCGCTGAACGGCCGGCTCACGCAGGTGGTGCGCACGGACTCCACGAAGGAGGAGGCGCTGCGCCAGCTCGCGATCGACGAGTTCGACCGGGTCGTCGTGGCGATCGGCGACGACATCTCGGCATCGATCCTCACGTGCTCGGTGCTGCTCGGCATGGGCATTCCCGTCATCTGGGCGAAGGCCGTCGACGACCGGCACGGGCTCATCCTCGAGCAGCTCGGCGTGCATCACGTGATCTACCCCGAGAAGGACATGGGCCGCAGGGTCGCGCACCTCGTGCGCGGCGCGGCGCTCGACTACATCGAGGTCGACCGGGGCTACGCGCTCGTGAAGGCCTCCGCGCCCGCCGTGCTCCTCGGCAAGCGCCTCGGCGACACGGGGCTCCGCAGCGCCTACGGGGTGACGATCGCCGCGTTCAAGCGCGACGCGGAATCGTGGAAGAACGCCGACGCCGACACGATCCTCGAGTCGGGCGACACGATCCTCGTGGTCGGACCCACCTCGAGCGCCGAGAACTTCGCCCAGCTGCGGTGAGCTGCGGCATCCGCCCGCTTAGGCTGGGGGGATGACCGACGTCACGCTCCCCTCAGGCATCGCGAAGGACGAACTCGACGGGGAGGTGCGACCGCAAGACGACCTGTTCCGGCACGTCAACGGGCGGTGGATCGAACGCACCGAGATCCCGGCCGACAAGGCCCGCTACGGCTCGTTCCTCGTGCTGCACGAAGAGGCCGAGCACGCCGTGCGCGAGATCATCGAGGAGGCGCAGCAGGCCGAGCCCGGCACCGAGGCGCGCAAGGTCGGCGACCTCTACGCGAGCTTCATGGACGAGCAGCACGTCGACCTGCTCGGCGCCGCGCCGATCGCGGGCCAGCTCGTCGACGTGTCGCTCATCGACTCGATCGAGTCGTTTCTCGGCACCCTCGGGCGCCTCGAACGGCAGGGCGTCTCGGGGTTCGTGCAGCTCTACGTCGACAACGACCCCGGCAACCCCTCGCGCTACCTCGTCTTCGTCGAGCAGGGCGGCATCGGCCTGCCCGACGAGAGCTACTTCCGCGAGGAGCGGTTCGCCGAGGTGCGCAGCGCCTACAACTCCCACCTCGAGCGGATGTTCGCGCTCGCCCGGCTCGATGACGCCGCCGATCGCGCCGTGCGGGTCTTCGACCTCGAGACCGCGATCGCCGCGGCGCACTGGAACAACGTCGACACCCGCGACAGCGAGAAGACGTACAACCTGTACCAGTGGCCGGATGCCGCGGCCGCGTTCGCTTCGCTCCCTGAGCCCGTCGAAGGGGGCGCTTCGACCCTTCGACGAGGCTCAGGGGAGTCCGGCTCAGCGACCTTGCTGCAGGTGTGGCGCGACGCGATGGGCGTGCCCGACGGTGCGTTCGACGAGCTCGTGCTGCGCGAGCCGAGCTTCGTCACCGGACTCGGAGCCCTGCTCACCGCCGAGCGCCTGCCGGCGTGGAAGGACTGGCTCGCCTGGCAGGTGATCCGCTCGAACGCGGCGTACCTCTCGAACGACTTCGTCGAGGCCAACTTCGACTTCTACGGCCGCACCCTCACGGGCACGCCGCAGTTGCGCGAGCGCTGGAAGCGCGGCGTCTCGCTCGTCGAGGGCGCCATGGGCGAGGCGGTCGGTCGCATCTACGTGGAGCGGCACTTCCCGCCGGCGGCGAAGACGGCGATGGACGACCTCGTCGCGAACCTCGTCGAGGCGTACCGGCAGTCGATCACGGCGCTCGGCTGGATGGGCGACGACACCCGTGCGAAGGCGCTCGACAAGCTCGAGAAGTTCACGCCGAAGATCGGCTTCCCCGTGAAGTGGCGCGATTACTCCTCGCTCGAGGTCGACCCCTCCGACCTCGTCGGCAACGTGCGCGCGACGGCCGAGTTCGAGTTCAACCGCGAGCTCGGCAAGATCGGCAAGCCGATCGACCGCGACGAGTGGTTCATGACCCCGCAGACGATCAACGCGTACTACAACCCCGGGTTCAACGAGATCGTGTTCCCTGCCGCGATCCTGCAGTTCCCGTTCTTCGACGCGGGTCGGGATGCCGCGGCGAACTATGGTGCGATCGGCGCCGTGATCGGGCACGAGATCGGGCACGGCTTCGACGACCAGGGCTCGAAGTACGACGGCGACGGCAGGCTCACCGACTGGTGGACCGAGGCCGACCGCGCGGCGTTCGAAGACCGCACGAAGGCGCTCATCGCCCAGTACGACGCGCTGCGGCCCGCCCAGCTCGACCTCGAGGAGCACGGAGACGACCACAACGTGAACGGCGCCCTCACGATCGGCGAGAACATCGGCGACCTCGGTGGCCTCGCGATCGCGTGGAAGGCGTACGTGCTGTCGCTCGGCACTTCGTTCCCTGAGCCTGCCGAAGGGAGCGAGAACGCTTCGACGAGCTCAGCGAGCGTGGGTCCCGTGATCGACGGGCTGACGGGCGCGCAGCGGTTCTTCCTCTCGTGGGCGCAGGCATGGCAGATGAAGGGTCGTGACGAGGAGGTCATCCGCCTGCTCGCGATCGATCCGCACTCGCCGAACGAGTTCCGGTGCAACCAGATCGTGCGCAACATCGATGAGTTCTACACTGGCTTCGGAGTGACCTCCGAAGACGCCCTCTGGCTCGATCCGGCCGAGCGGGTGACCATCTGGTAGTCGACTTCAGCCAACCGTCCAGTCCATCCTTCTCGTGCGCGCCGCGTCCCGCGGTGGGGGAGCGCCGAGCGCAGAGGAAGAGCGTGCAATCACCGTGGTGACGTCGTCGCAGGGTTCGGAGCGGCGAGCGAGGCATGCGAGCATCCGGCACGGGCGGCACCGCACGGAGGAGCACGACGAGAACTTCGCGCGCGGCTTCAACGCCCTCGGCGAGCTCGCGCTCGCGGGCGTGCAGGTGTCGGCTCGCGCCACCGACCTCGCGACGGGCAAGGTGCTCTTCTCGGTCGACGACCACGTGGTGATGCCGACGGCGTCGATCGGAAAGGTGCTGCTCCTCGTCGAGGTCGCCTCGCGCCTGTCGGGCGCGAACTCCGAGGCCTTCACGGTGCTCGACCGCGCGCCGCGCGACTCGGTCGGCGACTCCGGCATCTGGCAGCACATGCAGTCGCCATCGCTCCCGCTCGCCGACCTCGCCGCGCTCATCGGCGCGACGAGCGACAACCTCGCGACGAACGTGCTCATCCGCCACGTCGGCCTCGAGGCCGTGCGCTCCCGCACCGAGGCGCTCGGACTCACCCGCACGGCGCTCCTCGACCTGGTGCGCGACCACCGCGGCCCTGACGACGCGCCGCAGCTCTCGATCGGTTCGGCGAAGGAGCTCACATGGCTGTTCGCCTCGCTCGCCCGCGGCGAGATCGTGAGCCCCGAGGTGTCGCAGCGTGTCGTCGGCTGGCTGTCGCTGAACTCCGACCTCTCGATGGTCGCGAGCGCGTTCGGGCTCGACCCGCTCGCGCATCGCAGGCCCGACCACGGCGTGCTGCTCATGAACAAGACCGGCACCGACGGCGGCGTGCGCAGCGAGGTCGGCGTGCTCCGCGGGCCCCGCGCGGGCATCGCCTACGCGGTGTCGATGTACTACGCCGACACGATGCTCTCGTCGCGCCTCGCGGTGCTCGACGGCATGCGCCAGGTCGGGCTCGACCTGCTCGAGTACGCGCACTGAGCCCGTGCACTGAGCGGATGCCGCGATGCGCACGATTCGGCGCCCTTCGACGAGCTCAGGCACCGGGGGCTTCGTTGCACCTCGACCGCCGGCCTACCCCTTCTCGGCGCCCTCCGTCGTGCTCATGATCCGGCGCTGGAAGATGAAGAACAGGATCGCCACCGGGATCGTCATGAGCACCGCGGCGGCGAGCTGCAGCGGGAACTGGTTGCCCATACCGAGCTGACCCGACACGAGCGACGCGACACCGGTGGTGAGCGTGTTCAGCTCGGGGCTCTGCCGCGACACGATGAAGTGGGCGAGCTCGTTCCACGATCCCTGGAACGACAGGATGAACAGCGTGATCAGCGCGGGCCGGGCCATCGGCAGCACGATCGTCCAGAACGTGCGGAACGTGCCGGCCCCGTCGATGCGCGCCGCCTCCTCGACCGACACCGGGATCGAATCGAAGAACTGCTTCATGATGAACACGCCGGCCGCCGTCGACAGCAGCGGCACGATCATGCCGGCGTAGGTGTCGTACATCCCGAGTTCCTTCAGGATCAGGAATCTCGGGATGAGGAGCACCACGCTCGGCACGGCGAGCACCGCGATGAACCCGACGAACACGGACGTACGCCCGCGGAACTTCAATCGTGACAGCGCGTATCCCGCGAGCGAGTCGAAGAACACCCGGCCGAGCGTCACCACGATCGAGATGAAGACGGTGTTGCCGAACCACAGTGGGAACGGCACGTCGGTGAACAACCGGTCGTACGCCGCGAAGGTGATCGTCTCGGGCACGAGCGAGAGCGGGTTCTGCGTGGCATCCGCGTCGGTCTTGAACGAGGCCGCGACCGACACGACGAACGGGTAGATGTAGACGAGCGCCAGCAGCACCAGGATCAGGTAGCTCAGCCAGAGACCCGACCGTACTTTCAGGGGCACCTGACGACGCCGCTTGGGCGCACTGCGATCAGCGGATGTCGCATCCGCACGGTTCTCGACCGGGGAAGCCGTGGCCGGCGTGTCGACGCTCATGGCGACCCCTTCCGATTCGGCCGAGCCCGATCCGGTCGGGCCTCGTCGTCGCCGGGGTCGGACGCGCCGACCAGCGCGCGGTCCGTCGGGTCGCCGCCCACGACGCCGGCCGCGACATCCGGGTTCTGCCCGGCACGCGGCGATCGCGGACGGAACTCCCGCGTGCGCTCACGGAGGAGCCATCGCTGCAGCAGCGTGAGCAGGATGATGAACACGAACAGGATGAACGCGATCGCCGCACCCTGGCCCCACTGCAGGTCTTGGAATGACGTGCTGTACGCGAGGAAGGCCGGAGTGGCGATCGTGCCGCCCGCGGTCGTGCCGCCGAGCACGTAGATCTGGTCGAAGACCTGCCACGAAGCGATCAGGCCGAGCGTGAGCACGGTGAACAGCGTCGGGCGCAGCATCGGCAGGGTGATCGAGAAGAAGGTGCGCACCGGGCCCGCGCCATCGACGAGCGCTGCTTCCTCGATCTCTGCGCCGATGCTCTGGAGGCCGGCGAGGAACAAGAGCATGAACGTGCCCGAGGTGGTGAAGATCGCCAGCATGATGAGCGTCGACATCGCGACCGAGGGGCCGGCCAGCCAGTCCCACCACGTGATGCCGAGCGGTCCGTCGGTCTCGAGCGCCTGCGGCGGACTCTCGACCCCGAGTCCGGCTGCGGCGGCGTGGAAGATGCCCGTGCCGTCGTTGAGCCAGTTCGGCCCGTCGATGCCGAAGAAGCCGAGCACGGCGTTCACCGCACCGGACGCCGTGAACAGGAACTGGAACACGATGACGATCGCCACCACCGAGGTGACCGACGGGAAGTAGAACGCCGTGCGGAAGAACCCGCGACCGCGCAGTACCGCGCGGTTCACCTGCACCGCGAGGAGGAGGGCGACGATCGTCTGCAGCGGCACGACGAAGAGCACGTAGTAGAAGTTGTTCCGCACCGCGGTGCCGAAGTTCTCCTGGTCGAGGCCGGGCTCGACGGTGATGGCGGCGTAGTTCTCGAGGCCGACGAAGTCGACGGTCGGCGCAAGCGGCGAACGGAACCCGTTCCAGCCGCTGAAGCTCACCCAGAGGGCGAGGAAGATCGGGATGACGAGGAACACCCCGGTGATGACGATCGCGGGCAGAACGAAGAGCCAGCCCGCGCGGGTCTCGCCGCGGCGGATGCCTCCGCCGCGACGAGACCCGGACGCGGCCCTGCTCATGTCGTCAGCCGTTGGCCTCTTCGTACGCAGCCTGCAGGTTCTCCTGCAGTGGCGCGAGGACGGCCCCTGGGTTGCTGAGGCCGTCGGTCTCGATCGAGGCGTTGAAGTCGGCGATCGCATCGGCGGCGCCGGGGAAGGCGACCGGGCCCACCGCGTACTCGACGCCCGTGACGAACGCCTCGTTGTCGGGGAACTGCTCGGCATACGCCTCGGCGGCCGACTCGATCGACGGGATCACACCGAACGCCTCGGCGAACGCGAGCTGCTGCTCCTCGCTCGTGAGGTGTTCGACGAGCGACACGGTCGCCTCGAGCGTCTCCGATCCGGCCGGAATGCCCCAGCAGTTGCTGAACGCGAACGTCGACGGCCCGTCGGGCCCTGCGGGGAGCTCGACGGTGAGGTACTTGCGGTCGGGGAAGTCGTTCTTCATGGCGCCCTCGATCCACGGACCCTCGATCACCATCGCCGCCTTGCCGAGGCCGAACGCCTCACCGGCCCAGCCGGCTTCGAGGTCCTGCGGCCACTTGAGCGAGCCCGCGTCGATGAGCGACTGCACGTAGGAGAGCGCTTCGACGTTCTCGGGCGAGTCGGCCGTGATCTCGTCGTCGGTGAGCACGCCGCCTCCGGCCTGGTTCATGAACACGCCGAGTCGCGCGTACTCGCGCCCGAACGACAGACCCACCTGCTCTGGCGTTGTGAGCTTCTGCGCCGCCGCGGTGAGGCTCTCCCAATCGGTCGGGATGTCGGCGTCGGTGAGGCCTGCGGCCGCCCAGGCGTCCGTGTTGATCTGCAGGCCGAGGGTCGAGAAGTCCTTCGGCGCGCAGGTGAACGTTCCGTCGTAGCTGAACTGCTCGCGAAGCGCAGGGATGAACTGGTCGGCGTTCTCGAGGTTCTCGGCGTAGGGCTCGAGGAACCCCTGCGACGCGTAGGTCTGGAACTGGTCCCACGGCCCGTAGAATAGGTCGGGCGGATCTCCTCCGGCGAATCCCTGGCCCAGCTGCTGCACCAGCTCGTTCGCCGCGATGACCTCGACCGTGTTGCCCGTCTCGTCGGCCCACGCGTTCGCGGCCTCCTCCACCGCGGTGGTCTCGGCTTGGCCCGAGGACCCGATGAGGATGGTGAGCTCCTGGCCGGATGTCTCACCGCCGCCGTCTCCTCCCCCTCCGGGGGAGCACGCGGCCAGGATGGTGACGAGTCCCGCTGCGAGGATGGCGGCACTCCATTGCGATGTCCTCACGATGTATCCCTTCGATGTGATTGCCGGCCTCATCCGCCGGTTGTCGCGTCGAGTTGCAGGTGTCCAGGCCTCCGCTCGACGAGCCGGGGTGCGAGGAGGCGATTCGTCGGCTCCTCGTCGTTGCGGGGGTTCGGGCGCACGTCGTCGCCCTCGGGGCCGAAGAGGAGGGTGAGCGCCGCGGCGACGACCTCGTCGAGGGGCTGCTCGATGCTCGACATGCCGACGGCCCGGGCGACGGGGGTGTCGTCGAAGCCGACGACGGGCAGCGCAGGCAGCCCGGCCATGCGGGCCGCCGTCATCGCACCGAGGGCGAGCGAGTCGCTCGCGCAGACGATGGCGTCGGGAGGTTCGGGCAGGTCGAGCAGTTCGGCCGCAGCTCGGGTGCTCTCGGTGACGTCGTCGAGGGTGCGGCGGGAGTAGTGCGTCCGGGCATCGGCCGAGAGCCCGCACTCGGACTGCCAGCCCGCGCGCCGTTCGTCGCCGCTGCCCGAGCCCTCGGGCCATCCGATCCAGGCGACGGTGGTGGATCCGCCCGCTCGCAGGTGGCGTACCGCCTCGGCGACCCCGACCCTGCCGTCGACGTCCACCCAGCGGTGGCGGGGCGTCTGCGCGCCGGGGTCCCATGGGCGCCCGAACGACACGAACGGCACGTCCTGTTCGATGAGCCAGGCGATGCGAGGGTCGCCGTGCACGGTTGCGGTGAGCACGAAGGCATCGATATCGGACCCGTCTCGCAGGCGCCGGATGTGCGCGATCTCGTCCTGCGGGTCGGCGGCGGTGAAGAGCATGACGCGCAGGTCGCGTGCGTCGGCGTGCTCGGTGAGCTTGTGCAGGAACCGGTCGAGCACCGCGCCCGAGATGCCGTCGCGCATCGGGTCGATGCGCACGCCGATGGTGGAGGACTTGCGGGTGCGCAGCCGCCGTGCGGAGGCATGCGGCCGATAGCCGAGGAGGTCGATCGCGTCGAGCACGCGCTTGCGGGTGTCCTCCCGCACGATCGCCGGGCTGTTGAGCACGTTCGAGACGGTCTGACGGGAGACCCGGGCGGCCTCGGCCACGTCGTCGACCGTCGGCTTCCGTGACACTCGCGCCTCCTTCGGCCTCGGGAGCGCTCCGCCGCGTCCGTGCGGACGAGCCGCGGATTCGCCGATTTGATCGATCAAATCCTTTGCTAATGTTGCGCACGTCACGACAGCGGTGTCAAGGCTCGCCGGACACCACCGTGTAACGATCGAGAAACGAGGGCACATCGTGACTGCATCGCATCAGCGGCACCGGCCGCTCCAAGCGCTGCAGCCGGAGCCGCCGCACGAACCGCTGCGGCAACCGCTGCGGCAACCGCTGCCGCCGCCGCTCCAGCCGCTGCTGCACGATGCGCTGGCCGTGCTCCGCGCCCCGACGCAGGTGTGGTCGGCGCCCGACGGCACGATCGGGTCGGCGCCCGTGCACGGCGTGTACTTCTCCGACGTGCGGTTGGTCCGAGGCATCCGCATGACCGTCGACGGCACTGTGCCCGAGCACCTGGCCACCGGCGGCGAGCGCAGCGACGCGGTGCGCATCGACGCGCTGCTGCGCCGGCTCGACGACCCGTCGCCCGACCCGGGCGTGCGTCTCGCGCTCGACCGCGTCGTCGATGCGACCGGCCTGACCGACACCATCACCGTATGCAACCGGCGCCCGGTCGCCCTCGACGCACACCTCGTCGTCGAGCTCGACACCGATGCGAGCCCGGTCGATCTCGTCAAGCTCGGTGTCGCCGATCGAGCGGGTGCCCCGGCGCCCGCGCCCGTCGTCGCCGACGGCGTCGCGACGTGGGGCGCCGGGCAGGTCTCGGCGTCGTTGCGCGGCGAGGGGCTCGACGTGCAGGCGGGCGACCGCGGCATCCGCCTGGTCGCCGATCTCGTCGTGCCCGCGGCCGGCGAGACCCGGGTCGCCTGGCGCCTCGATGCGACGGATGCCGCCGCCGTCGTGCGCGGCGTGGCCGGGCCGGCGCCGTGGAGCACGCCGACGGTGCACGCCTCCGACGACCGCCTCGCGAAGTGGATCGCTCGCGCGCTCGCCGATCTCGACGCGCTGCGGATGACGGCCGTGCGTCACCCCGACGCCGAGTTCGTGGCGGCGGGAGCGCCGTGGTTCTTCACCCTCTTCGGCCGCGACTCGATCTGGACCGCGCGCTTCCTGCTGCCGCTCGGCACGACGCTCGCCGGCGACACCCTGCGCGTGCTCGCGGGAATGCAGGGGCGCGTCGTCGACGACGCCACCGCCGAGGAACCCGGCAAGATCATGCACGAGCTGCGACGGGCCGCGCTCACGCTCGACGACGGTGCAGGGCGGTTGCCGCCGCTCTACTACGGCACGGTCGACGCGACCGCCCTCTGGATCGTGCTGCTCGCCGACGCGTGGCGGTGGGGTCTGCCCGACGACGAGGTGCGGGCGCTGCTGCCGCATCTCGAGGCCGCCCTCGCCTGGATGCGCGACCACGGCGATGCCGACGGCGACGGGCTGCTGGAGTACATCGACCGCTCGGGTCGGGGCCTCGCGAACCAGGGGTGGAAGGACTCCGGCGACTCGGTGCAGTGGCGCGACGGATCGCTCGCCGAGGGCCCGATCGCGCTCGCCGAGGTGCAGGGGTACGGTTTCGAGGCGGCGATGCGCGGAGCCGAGCTGCTCGAGGCGTTCGGGGCCGCTGCGGAGACCGTCGACGAGTGGCGCACCTGGGCGGCACGACTCCGCGAGCGCTTCCTCTCGGAGTTCTGGATCGACGACCCCGCCGGCGCCTACCCGGCGATCGCGCTCGACGCGGCCAAGCGCCCGGTCGACACCGTCACCTCGAACCTCGGACACCTGCTCGGCACCGGCATCCTCGACGCCGACCAGGTCGAGCTCGTCGTGCGCCGGCTCACGAGCCCGGCGCTCGACTCGGGCTACGGCCTGCGCACCATGTCGACCGACGCCGCCGGATACTGGCCGCTCAGCTACCACGGCGGCTCGGTGTGGGCGCACGACACCGCGATCGCGATCCTCGGGCTCGCCCGCGAGGGACGCGGCTCCGACGCGGCGAGTCTCATCGAGGGGCTGCTGCGTGCGGCATCCGCATTCGGCTTCCGGATGCCGGAGCTGCACTCCGGGGACCCGGCCACCGAGGTGGCGGTGCCCGTGCCCTACCCGGCGGCGTGCCGACCGCAGGCGTGGTCGGCCGCGGCATCCGTCGCGGTGCTCACCGCCGTGCTCGGACTCCAACCCGACGGCGACGAGCTGCACACGACCCCGGTGTCGTCGTTCGGCGCCGTCTCGGTCGACGGGCTCCGCCTCGGCGCGCGCGACGTGTCGGTTCGCGTGGGCTGAGGCGCCCTTCGACGAGCTCAGGGAGCGGTCGCCGCGACGAGCTCAGGGAGCGGTCGCCGCGACGAGCTCAGGGAGCGGTCGCCGCGACGAGCTCAGGGAGCGGTCGCCGCGACGAGCCGCGCGACGCCGTCGAGCACCGCGAGCACGGTCTCGGGCTCACCGAGCACCCGGAAATGGCCGGCCACGGGCACCCGCACGTTCGTCGCGCCGTCGAGCACGCTGCCGTCGGGCACGTGCGGGTCGAACGTGCCGAAGATCGACACGATGCGCGAGTTGACGGATGCCGCGCTCCCGAGCATCACGATCGTCTCGTCGCCCGGCAGCAGCGCCCGGATGCTCGGGTCGCGGAAGAGCCGTGCCCGCCTCGCCCCGGCGAAGGGCGTGCACACGGCCACGACGCCCCGGATGCCGAGCGCCTCGCCGCGACCGTCGAACAGCAGGTGCTTGCCGATGAGGCCGCCCTTGCTGTGCCCCACGATCACGCGTCCGGCGGCGGGAACCCGCACTCGTCCGAGCGCCCGCTCGAGGCGTGCCGAGGTCTCGGCGATCGGCAGCCGGTTCGCGCCGAGGCCGTGCACCACCGCGACGCGATGACCGGCCGCGTTCAGGGTGTCGCCGAGGGGGCGCAGGAACGACCAGTGCTCGTACACCCCGGGCAGCAGCACGATCTCGGGCCTGGCGGAATCCCCGGTGCGCCATCGCGCAGGCGGCCGTCGCGCCCCGAACACGGCGAACTGCCTCCCGACGGCATAGGCGTAGTCGCGCGCCCACCAGCCCGCGGCGCTCAGCCGGTTCATCCGCTCGGCCGGCGGCGGCAGCGGTGTCGGCTGCGCCACGGCGCGACCGACGGCCTCGCCGCGAGCGTGCGCGGCGACGAGCTCGCCGACGCGCAGCCCGGTGACGAGCATGGCCTCGTGGCCGCGGCCGGGCACCTCCGCGAAGCGGCCGCGCGGCGTGAGTGCCGCCATCTCCTCGCCCCAGTAGCGCGGCACGACGCGGTCGTCCTCGCCGCGGATCACGAGCGTCTCGGCCGTAATGCGCGGAAGGGCGAGCTCGATGCGGTGCTCGAGCATCGGCCTCAGGTTCGCGATGAGCCACCGCGGCCGGACCTGCAGGTAGGCGGTGAGGCCGACCGCGAGCGCCCTGGGGTTCACGAGGGCGATGTCCTGCAGGAACCGCAGCGACTGCTTCGCGAGCGTCCGCTCCCGCGGGTTGACGGTGGCTCCGATGAGCACCACGCGGTCGACGAGCTCCGGATGCCGCGACGCCGTCTCCGCGACGACCTGCGCGCCGGTGGAGTGGCCGACGAGCACGGCGCGTGCGATGCCCTCGGCCACGAGCAGTTCGGCGAGCAGCTCGCCGGACTCGGCCATGCTGAGCGGCTCCTCCGGCTCGGGCGAGTCGCCGAACCCGGGCAGGTCGAGCGCGTACACGGTGCCCGTCGGTTCGAGCACCCTCGCGACGGCGTGCCAGTACTCGTGCGCCATCCCCAGCCCGTGCACGAGCACGTAGGCGGGGCCGGTGCCGGTGCCCGACTCGCGGATGACGATGACGCGCGTGCCGCTCACGAACTCGCGGGTCGTCGCCATGACCGCAGTCTAGGCGCGGGTCTGCTCACCCGAGTTCCACATGAAGAGCCCGACGACGGCCATGGTCAGCCCGAACGGCATCGCGAGGAGGACCGTCACGAACTGCTCGTTGGCCAACAGGAGAAGGGCACCGCTTACCGCGAGGAGGATGCCGAGCCAGCGCGGGAGCACTCCCGAGCGGAGGATGAACACCCCGAGCAGCACCACGCCGACGATGACGCAGAGCATTCCCGGAAGGACGAAGAACGGCATCCAGGGAAAGTCGCCGGCGAAGAAGAACGCCTGGATCACTCCGGCTGAGAACAGGATCACCACGCCTGCGCCCGCACAGATCAGACCGGACGTCGCCAGCGCCCGACGGCGCCCGGCCCGACGCGCCAGGAGGGTCAGCCCACCGAGTCCGATCAGGATCAGGAGCGCAGCGACCGGCGCCAGGATCGAGACGACGGTGGTGGCGGTGCGCATCGGCCGGACGTCGCACTCCGCGCCGGCGCATCCCGATGGCTCCAGGGCATGCAGGCCCGCGGCGAGCGCCAGCAGCAGCCCGCCGAGCACCGCCGCGAGCCCGCTCAAGCGGGGAAACCACGTCACGGGTGGTACTCGCTCGAGAACACGTCGTTCAGCGTGACGGTCGTCAGCCCGCGCTCGGTGATGATCGCCCGCAGCTGGTCGAACACCGTCGTCACCGGCGGGAAGTTCAGGTGGCCGATCACGATGTGCTGCGGCAGGAACCACTGGCGGGCGAAGTCGACGATCATCTCCGCGGGGATCTCGCCGGAATCCGACAGCGAGCCGTACCAGAGCGTCGGCACGGTGTAGCCGAGGTCGGCGGCGATCGCGTCGACCCGGTCGTCGTGGAAGCCGTACGGCGGTCGGAAGAAGGGCCGCGCGTCGACCCCGAAGGTGTCGCCGATGAAGTCGTGGGTGCGCTGCAGCTCGTCGACGATTCCCGCGTCGCTGAGAGTGGTGAGATCGGCGTGCGACCAGGTGTGGTTCCCGAGTTGCACCTGCCCCGACGCGACGAGCGGGGCGAGGGTCGCCGCATTCTCACCCCACGCGGGGTACGTGCCGGTCACGAACATGGTGAGCCGGGTGCCGCTCGCCGCCGCGAACGCCGCGTACGCGCCGATGACCTCGGCGCTCGAGCCGTCGTCGACGGTCCATGCGAGCAGTGAACCCTCGCCGGGCAGGGCATCGATCGTGCCGTGCGGCGCGGGCGCCTTGACGAGGTCGGGTGCCGGCGGGGGCGCCGGGGGCACGTCGACGGGTGCCGGCGGCGGCGCATTCGCAGGCTGCGGGCGCCCGGACGCAGACGCTCCGGTGGTCGCGGTCGCGGTCGAGCCGGAGCCCGGCCCCGGCGCCTGGGCGCACCCCGCGAGCGCGCCGACGGCGGCGGCCGCGCCCAACGCGAGCATTGCACGACGGGTCGGCTGGGGCATCCGTGACTCCCTCTCTCTTTCGCTTCTTCTTCTTCTTCTTCTTCTTCTTCTTCTTCTTCGCTTCTTCGTTTCCGGTCCTACTTCGTCAGCGTTCGCACGAGCGCGACCATCTCGCGCGGCGACACCTCGGGCAGGTAGGCCTTGCCGATCGCGAGGCCGATCGTCGGCAGCGCGAGCGGGTCGGGGTAGGCCATCGAGATGGTCTCGTAGTCGGGGTTGAACTTCGCCTTGAACCGGAACAGCGACGTGAACCCGTAGGCCGGCTCCAGGGTGTTGCCGAGGAATTCGAGCAGCCGGGTCATCACGGTGGGCTCGGGCGGTTCCTCGCCGTCGGCGAGCGGCTTCGTCGCCAGCGGCGCGCCCGACAGGCTCAGCACCTCGGCGCCCGTGTCCTTCATGTGCAGCGCCGCCGAGGCGATGAGGAACTCCATGATGCCGTTCATGCTGCCGTCGGCTCGGCGCATGAAGTCGATCGTCCAGCCGACGACCTCGCCGTCGCGATGCACGGGGAGCCAGCTCGTCACGGCCTGCAACCGGCCGTCGGGCGCGACCGCGAGCATGAGGCGCACCTCGGGGTCCTTCAGCTCCTCCATGCCGCCGAGCGTGAAGCCCATCTCGGGCAGCTCCTTCTCGGCGACCCACTCCTCGGAGATCGCGTTGATCTCGGCGACGGTGGCGAGCGGCAGCTCGTCCCAGCTCGTCCAGACCGTCGTCATGCCCTCCTTGATGCCGCGATTCAACGCCTGCCGCACCTTCTGCCACGGCTTGCCGGTGAGCTCGAGCCCGGTCGTGCGCACGAGCGTCTCCTCGCCGACCGAGGTGTGCTGCCAGCCGAGCTCCTCGAACACCGGGAGGTACTGCGGGTGCACGCTGTAGAACACGGGCGTCCAGCTGCGCGCATCGCAGAAGGCGGCGAACTCGCGGATGACGCGGCCGGCCTTCTCGGGCGCGCAGATCGGGTCGGACGTCGTGATCGCGATCCCGTTGATGACCCGGTACGCGACGGCGGAGTCCCGGTCGTCGCTGAACCAGTACGCGTTGCCCGGCCACGTGGCCATGAAGCCGAGGGTGCCGCCGCCGCTGCGGCGGAGGAGCCTGCGGATGTTCGCGGCATCCGCGAACCGGGTCGTCGAATCGGTCCGACGCATCAGCAGCACCGCGGAGACGATGAAGAACGCCCAGAACAGCGGACCGACCACCTGGTACGCGACGCTCGCGAGGTCGTGGCCGGGCAGGACGATCGGGTCGATCACCGCGAGGAAGTGCGGGGGCACGAACCGCTTGAACGTGTCGATCAGCAGGTCGACCGGGGTGGCGGCCGGCCAGTACTCGCCGATGGTCATCAGGCCGATCACGAAGTACAGGGCCGCGAGCAGCAGGAAGGCGGCCGTCACCGTGACCACGAAGCGCACGAACGGCACGTGCGGCGACCTGATCTGGAAGTGACGGCGGGTCACGATGAGCATCACGATGATGCCGACCGGCAGGGCGAGCACCGCGAGCGCCCAGACGATCAGCTCGCCGATGTCGAACACCGACCAGATGCCCGCCTCCACGTCGGCCGTCGTGATCGTGACCTCGAACGCGGTGCGTGCGAAGAGCAGGATCGCGACATTCACGGCGATCGCGAGCCACAGGGCGAACCGGCGCCCGATGCGCAGGCCCCACGCGGCGAGCAGGAGCAGCAGTACCGGCACGAATGAGAGCAGGAACATCCCGAATCCCTGCGCGTTCAAGAGGGTGAGCTGTCTCAGGCACTCGTCGCCGAGCGCGGTCGCGGTGGCGTCGCACTGCGACCTGACGGTGTCGAGGTCGATCGGCTCGTCGGCGAACAGGTAGGAGCCGAAGCTGAACGGCGTGAGGTCGGTGCGGTTCACGAGCGCCACGATCGGGCCGATCGCGGTCACGGCGACGATCGCGGCGACGAGGGTTCGCGTCTCCTGGTGCGAGCTCCGGTGCGCTCGCAGGGTCGATGCGTCGCCCGTCAGGATCGCGCCGAGGAAGGTGCCAGCGATGGCCGCGATGAGCCGGTACGCGTTCGACGAGTCGCCGTCGTAGAGCACGAACACCAGGATGAAGGCGAGCGTCACGATCCGGATGCGCCGGCGCCACAGCGCCCCCATGAACGCGGTCGCCGTGATGAGCGCGCCCACGATGCCGGTGAGCGGGTCGAGGGTCAGGTCGGCGGCCGTGCCGGCGGCCCACCACTCACCCGCGAGCGACCCGATCCATTGCAGCAGCGTGCCGAGCGCGACGCCGGCGACGCCCGTGACCAGGAACGCGGCGATCGTCCGCAGGGTTCCCATGCGCCGTTCGGCGACGCCGAGCAGCAGCACCGCCGCGAGAACGCCGAACACGAGCTGGAACGGGTCGAACGGGATGAACAGGGCCGTCACCGCTGTCCACCATCGGCCCGCCTCGATCGTCGTGGTGACGCCGGCGGCCCAGGTCGCCGTCGTCGCCTCGGACGCGCTGCCGAACATCGTGCCGGTCACGATCGAGGTCGCCACGAGCACCGCCGCGAGCGCGATGCTGAACGGCACGCGCCGGATGAATCCTCCGAGTGACTCGGCGGTCGTGCGCAGCCGTCCCGCGGGCTCGGCGTCGATCACGTCGTTCGGCACGGGTTCCATGCTGCTTGCCTCCGTCATCGCTCCGAGAGTCCCAGTCGGGGGTACAGCACCTCGAAGCCCTTCTCGAGGCCGCCGTTCAGTCCCGAGACGCCGTGGTCGGCATCGGGGACGAGGAAGAAGGTCGTCGCCATGCCGGCGGCCAGGGCGGCATCCGCCAACCGCTGCGTACCCGGTACGAACGCACCGTCATTCGCACCGACGGTGAAGATCGCCGTCGTGTCGGGATAGGGCGCCATCGCGGCCATGATGTTCGCCGGCTTCACCGCGTTGTATGCGAGCTTGTCGCCGTCGAAGGCCGAGGCGAGCACGTCATCGCGCCGCTCGGCGCCCGCGAACTCGACGGGGGAGATGGCGAGGAGGTTGCCGAAGACGTCGGGGTGCTTCGCACCGAAGTACGCCGCGCACCCTCCGCCGTTCGAATACCCGGCGACCGTGGTGAACTGCCGGCCCTGCAGCACGTTGAGATTCGCCCTCGCCCACGGCACGACGTCCTGCATGAGGTAGGTCTCGACGTCTCCCAGGTCGGTGTCGAGGCAGAGCGGGTCCTGCGCCGGATCGCCCAGCTGGTCGACGACGAGCGCGATCGGCGCGAGGCCGTCGTGCTCCGCGGCGAACCCGTCGAGCACCGCGCCGATGAAGCTCGCCTCGGGGTCGCCGGGCTGACCCATCATCATGATGACCAAGGGGAGGCGCGGGGCATCCGTCACCAGCGCGGCAGGTGGCAGGTAGAGCTGGGCCGGCCGAGCCGGAAAGCCGGAGTTCGTGTTGGGCACGCCGTCGCCCACGATGCCGATCGTGCCCGTCGCGGGCATGTCGGGCGGCGGTGTCCAGGTGAGGTACAGCGGTTCGGCCGGGTCGGCCGCCGCGGTCTCGCCGGGCGGGTCGACGTCGATGGTGTCGGCCGTGGAGATGCCGAGCAGGGCGCCGAGCGTCGGGTCGAGTCCGTAGGCGGCGTTGATGCCGAACATCGCCGTCAGGGAGAACACCGGGATCGCGACGACGGCGATCAGCTTGCGCCACCACCTCGAGTGCCAGAGGTTCCAGATCGCGAGTGCGATGCCGGCGAACGCGGCGGATATCCAGAGCCACGTGTCATCCGCCACCGGGCCGCCGAACGAGTCGAGCACGTTCACCGCGACCCAGAGGATGCCGCCGCCGACGATCGCGCCGACGACGAGCACGACGATCGCCGTGAGCACCCACGACCATCCGTCGCCGCGACCGAGGAGGTAGATGAAGAACGCGGCGGCGATGAGGCACATCGTGATAAGGAACGGGCCGTCGACGACGCTGACGTCGAGCACCAGGTGCCACACCGTCGTGCCCTCGCCGAGGTCGAACGTGCCCTCGACGGCGTCGAACGTGCCCTCGACGGCGTCGGACGTCCCCTCGATGTTGTCGAATGCCCCATCGACGTTGTCGAACGTCCCCTCGACGTTGTCGAACGTCCCCTCGACGTTGTCGAACGTCCCCTGGAGGATGCCCGTCCCCCCGACGAGGTCGACGTCGCGCACGAGATCCGGCACCGTCGCCCCCTCCGACCGTGGTCGTGTCAGGCCACAGCGTAGCGCCCATAGGATGGTGGGGCCGTGTCGTTTCCGGGCAGTCGCCCGATCTCAGCATCAGTTCAGAACTCACGACCATTGGAGCCACCGTGGCCGCACCCAGCCGTCTCGAATCCGTCATCGCGCTCGCCCAGCATCGGGGCTTCGTCTTCCAGGCCGGTGAGATCTACGGCGGCTCCCGTTCCGCCTGGGACTACGGCCCCCTCGGCGTCGAGCTGAAGGAGAACATCAAGCGGCAGTGGTGGCGGTACATGGTCACCTCGCGCGACGACGTCGTCGGCCTCGACTCGAGTGTCATCCTGCCGAAGCAGGTGTGGGTGGCATCCGGTCACGTCGGAGTCTTCACCGACCCCCTCGTCGAGTGCCTGCACTGCCACAAGCGATTCCGCGAAGACCACCTGCTCGAGGCGTTCGAGGAGAAGAAGGGCCGCGCCCCCGAGAACGGCATGGGCGACATCGCGTGCCCGAACTGCGGCACCCGCGGCCAGTGGACCCCGCCCCGCGACTTCAACATGATGCTTCGGACGTTCCTGGGCCCGGTGGAGGATGACGCGGGGCTGCACTACCTCCGCCCCGAGACCGCGCAGGGCATCTTCACGAACTTCGCGAACGTGCTGCAGGCCGCGCGCATGAAGCCGCCGTTCGGCATCGGCCAGATCGGCAAGTCGTTCCGCAACGAGATCACACCGGGCAACTTCATCTTCCGCACGCGGGAGTTCGAGCAGATGGAGCTCGAGTTCTTCGTGGAGCCGGGCTCCGACGACGAGTGGTTCCAGTACTGGGTCGACTACCGGTGGGCGTGGTACACCGATCTCGGCATCGACCCGTCGAACCTCCGGCTGTTCGAGCACCCCGCCGACAAGCTGTCGCACTACTCCAAGCGCACGATCGACATCGAGTACCGCTTCGGCTTCACGGGCGGCGAGTGGGGCGAGCTCGAGGGTGTCGCGAACCGCACCGACTTCGACCTGTCGACCCACTCCGAACATTCCGGCAAGGATCTGTCGTACTTCGACCAGTCGAAGAACGAGCGGTGGACGCCGTACGTGATCGAGCCGGCGGCGGGCCTGACCCGTTCGCTCATGGCCTTCCTCGTCGACGCCTATCACGTGGAGGAGGTGCCGAACGCGAAAGGCGGCACCGACACCCGCACCGTGCTCAAGCTCGACCCACGCCTCGCGCCGGTCAAGGCGGCGGTGCTTCCGCTCAGTCGAAATGAGCGGCTGTCGCCGCTCGCGCGCGAGATCGCGTCGACGCTGCGCAGGCACTGGAACGTCGACTTCGACGACGCCGGCGCGATCGGCCGTCGGTACCGGCGTCAGGACGAGATCGGCACGCCGCTCTGCATCACGGTGGACTTCGACTCCCTCGACGACGACGCCGTGACCGTGCGCGACCGCGACACCATGGGGCAGGAGCGGGTGCCCATCGCGGAACTCGAGGGGTTCCTGGCGGCGCGCCTCGTCGGCGCGTGAGCTTCAGTCGCACGCCGGTCGAGTAGCGGCGAAGCCGGGTTCGCACGCCGGTCGAGTAGCGGCGAAGCCGGGTATCGAGACCCATCCGCCCGCCCGCCCGCCGTCACGATTCCGTAATCACTTCCAGCTCCCGCGCGGCGCGCACGACGCTACCGTGGAACCGAGTGGGACCCCGATTCGCCCGCGGTCAGGAGCAGGCCATGCATGCACGAACGAGCCGTGCCGCCGCGGTGCTCGTGGCCGTCCTGGCCTTGTCGGGTTGCGCCGCCTCGTCCACGGATGCCGCCTCGTCGCCGCCGGCGGTCGAGACCACCGCCCCATCGCCGACGACCACGCCGGTTCCGACCACTTCGGCTCCGCCTGCTGATGCGGTATCCGAGGCGCCGCAGCCCGCAGCGACACCCGGCGCGTATGTCGACTACACCGACGGCGTGATCGAGGCGACGACGGGCGCGAAGGCGCTGTTCTTCCACGCGAGTTGGTGCCCGAAGTGCCGCGCGCTCGAGGAAGACCTCCTCACGGCAGGCGTGCCAGACGGGCTCACGGTGTTCAAGGTCGACTACGACAGCCGCACCGACCTGCGCCAGCGGTACGGCGTGACCTTGCAGACGACGATCGTGTTCGTCGACGACACGGGCGACGCCATCTCGAGCACGGTGCTCTACGACGACCCGTCGGTCGCATCGCTCGTCGCCGCGATGCCGGACTGATGACCGCGTCGCTCGTCCTCAGCCTCGCCGCGGGTGTGCTCACCGTCGCCGCCCCGTGCGTGCTGCCGCTCCTGCCGGTGATCGTCGGGGGGTCGATCGTTCGGGGCGGCGACGAGCGGCGCGCTCGCTGGCGCCCCTATGTCATCGCCGCCTCCCTTGCCGTGAGCGTCGTGGCGTTCACCCTGCTGCTCAAGGCGACGACGGCCCTGCTCGGGGTGCCGCCACAGGTGTGGCAGGTGATCTCAGGCGCGATCGTCATCGTGCTCGGCATCGACCTGCTGTTCCCGTCGCTGTGGGATCGGGTGTCGATCGCGCTCGGGCTCCAGTCGCGAAGTGCGGCGATGCTCGATCACTCGGTGTCTCGGCAGAGCGTCGGCGGCGACATCCTCACCGGTGCGGCCCTCGGCCCGGTCTTCAGCAGCTGCAGCCCCACCTATGCCCTCATCGTCGCGGCGGTGCTGCCGGTCTCGTTCGTCGAAGGACTCGGCTACGTCATCGCCTATGCGGTCGGGCTCGCCGCGATGCTGCTGCTCGTGGCGCTCCTCGGGCGCTCGCTCGTGCGACGCCTCGGATGGCTCGCCGACCCGCGCGGGTGGTTCCGGCGTATCGTCGGCATCGTGTTCATCCTCGTCGGTGTCGTCGTGGTCGTCGGGTTCGACAAGCAGCTGCAGTCGCTCATCCTCGATCTCGGCTGGTACGCGCCGATCGCGCAGCTCGAGGAGCTCATCGGTGGCGGCTGAGTCGGCGCTCGACGGTCGGTTCGTGCTCCGCACGATGGCACGGTCATGGTCGAACGCCGCGTCGAGCGGGTAGTCGGTTCCGCATCGCGCTTGCGCCCGTTGCCGGCGACGTCGGGCCGGGCAGCGCGGACAGCTGAGTCCCTCAGACGTCGGATGTCGCAGGAGGGGCTCTGCCACGGCATGCCGAGCTTCGGCAGACCTCCACCCGGCAGGCAAGCCTCGACAATGCGACGCTTCGACAGCGCGGCGCCTTCAGCTCGCTGCTACTGGCCCACCGGCGCTCAGTCAGCGCGGTGCCTTCGGCACGCTGCTACCGGCCCACCGGCGCTCAGTCAGCGCGGCGCCTTCGGCACGCCGCTACCGGCCCACCGGCGCTTCGCCTGCCCGACGCTTCTGGCAGACCCCTACCCTGTAGCGAGGAGCGGCTCCGGCGGTCTGGCGTCTCGGACCCGCCACGGGAGACGGACCGGATCGACCGGGTTGATGATGTCGGTCGGCGTCTTCGGCCTCATCAACCTCGGGGTCTGCTCGGGATCGACGGTCGGCGGCGGGATGAGCCAGTAGGTCGTGCCATCGCGCCGCACCTCCCATCCCTGGTTGTGATACCGGAGGTGATCTCGTCGGCAGAGGAGGATGCCGTCGGCGAATCGGTGCGACCGTCGTCGCGGAGCCAATGTTCGATGTGATGCGCCTCGGTCCACGACGGTGGTCGTGTGCAGCCTGGGTCCATGCACCCGCCGTCGCGGATGGCGAGGGCGATCTTCTGCTTCTCGGTGAAGAGTCGCTCGTCGCGCCCGAGGTCGAGGCATGCGCCGTCGTCATCGAACTTCACCGGGAGGTAGCCCTCGCAGAGCCCGGTGTGGATCGAGGCGAGCGGGACCCGATCGGGGTGCCCCTCGATCATGCCGGTGCCGTGACCGGTCGCCAGCGTGTTGGTGTTGACCACGAGTCGCACCGACGGCTTCTTCTCGTTGAGCAGTCTGGTCGAGTCCGCAGAGGCGCCCGCCCTGAGGAGCTGCACGAGGCCATCGGCGGCTTCGCGCTCGCGTGCCGCGCGGGCTTCGGCGTAGTGCTCGTCACCGAGCTGCGGATGGCCGAACGAGCGCCGGATCTTCTCGTCGGTGTGCCGCGGATGCGTGAGCTGGTCGAATACGGCCTTCACCAGCATGCCGCCTTCGGGTTCGAGCTCGAACTCCCCGCGGATCATGCCATCGGCCTTCACCCAGAGCCGCCAGAACTGATCGTGGCGCTGCCGGTCGGCGCGGGCGGCGACACTCGCTGCGTCGATGCGGTCGCGGACCTGCCTCGCCGCTCGGCGGGCCGCGTCGACGTTCGCGTGGCGGCACGCGGGAATGAGGGAAGACAGTTCGGCCGCCAGCATCGCCTCGTCGGCATCGCCGCCGGGCTCACCGAGCCCCGAGCGGATCGCCCCCGCCACCTCCACGGTCAGCATCCCGGTCGCCACAGCCGCTCCGAGCTCGGCGAACCACGGCGGCATGGGCTCTGGCATTAGGTCGGCGACGGCCGGATCGGCCTGCCTCGCCCGTTCGAGTTCGGCCGCGGCATCCGTCGCCGCGATCATCTGCCCCACGTCGACGAGCGACGCCGTCTCGCGCTTGGAGGATCGCGTGATCGACTGCAGCAGATGACCCGTGGTCGCATGACCGGTGCGCCGAGCGAGGCCCTGGACGCCGAAGCGCGTGCTGGAGCGTCGTGCCACCTCGGCCGTGGCGAGGGCCTGGCCTCGTTCGACCTCGTGTCGGAGCGCGGTGAGTGACTCGACGGCAGAAAGGAGCGCCGCATCGTCGAGCGTGTGGAACGTGGCCGATGACACCGCCGGCCCGACAAGACGCCCGACGATGTCGGGGAAGTCTGGGGTGTCGGCGGGTGATTCGGCCATGTCTCATTCTCTCGCGGACGACAGACATTCGAACATGTGTTCCACAGTTGTGGAGAACTTGTGGAGAAACGCCGGGCCGTGGACGAGTGCCGCGGGCGGGCGGCGGCGGTAGTGACGGATGCCGCGGGGGCGGTGGTAGCGGATGCCGCGGCGGCAGTGACGCATGCCGCAGGGTCGGTGGCGGTAGTGACGGATGCCGCGGGGCGGGCGGCGGCGCGACGGATGCCGCGGGGCCGGCGGCGGTAGTAGCGGATGCCGCGGCGGCGCGACGGATGCCGCGGGGCCGGTGGCGGTAGTAGCGGATGCCGCGGCGGCGCGACGGATGCCGCGGGGCCGTCGGCGGTAGCAACGGATGCCGCGGCGGCGGCGGCGACGGATGCGGCGGTGGGAAGATGGCGCAGGCGTCGCGACACGCCCCGCGCCCTCAGCCCGCGCCCTCAGCCCCGCGCCGCCGCCCACTCCCGGCGCAGCATGCCGTACACCGCGGTATCCGTCCACTCACCATCGTGGTACTCCTCCTCGAGGATGGTCGCCTCGCGACGCATCCCGAGTCGTTCGCAGAGCGCAGCGGATGCCGCGTTCCGCGCGTCGAGGAAGGCCTGCACGCGGTGGGGGTTCAACGTCTCGAACGCGAAGGCGAGCACAGCTCCGGCGGCCTCGCGCGCGAACCCGCGCCTCTGGAAGTCGGGGTGCAGCACCCATCCGAGCTCGAGCTGCGCGTGTTCAACGCTCGAGACGCGCACCATGACGTCGCCGATCACGCGGTCGCGGAGGGCACCGACACCGACGCGGTCGCGGAGGGCACCGACACCGACGCGGTCGCGTGGGGCGCCGACACCGACACGGTCGCGGGAGGCGCCGACACCGACACGGTCGCGGGGGGCGCCGACACCGACACGATCGCGTGGGGCGGCGGCGCGGGGCGGCGAGCCGGTTGCCGGTTCGCCGTTCAGGGTCGCGGCGAACACGACGAAGTCGCCGTCGGCGGCGAGCACGCGTGCGGCGGCGCGCTTCGCGGTGTGCGCGTAGCCCTCGGCACGATCGCGCTCAGGCCACGGCAGGTAGCGGATCACCTCGGGGAGGCGCTGGTACTCGAAGACATCGGCGGCGTCGGATGCCGCGAGCGGACGCAGCACGAGACGTTCCGTTCGGAGCGGCCGCTCCGCGAGCACCGACGCGTCGTACGGGAACCGCAG
Organism: Agromyces sp. NPDC058484; assembly: GCF_042720415.1. Lineage (NCBI taxonomy): Bacteria > Bacillati > Actinomycetota > Actinomycetes > Micrococcales > Microbacteriaceae > Agromyces > Agromyces sp. NPDC058484. Next base: position 67,569 of record NZ_JBHXMP010000015.1, read on the forward strand.
CGCGGGCGGCCCGTCGGAATCGGATGCCGCGACCCGGCCGGCCTCGGTCGGAACGGCGCCGCCCGTCACGAGGCGTCGGCGCGCGCGCCGCCGTCAGCGGCATCCGCCGACCGGAAGTCGTGCGCGCCGTGCACGCCCTGCGCGCCGTGCACGCCCCGCGCGCCAGGCACGCCCCGCGCGCCAGGCACGCCCCGCGCGCCAGGCACGCCCCGCGCGCCAGGCACGCCCCGCGCGCCAGGCACGCCCCGCACACCCTGCGCCGCCTCGTCGGGCTTCACGCCGAACAGCGCCTCGAGCCCGTCGATCCACGCGGCCTGCTCGCCCGACCGGGCGAGCTCGCGGGAACGCACCATCGGCGTGTGCAGCAGCACGCCGGCCATGTGGCGCAGGGCGGACTCGGTGCGTCCGTCGTCGTCGCCCCTGGCCGTCGCGCGCGCGATCTCGGCGTCGAGGATGTCGAACACGTGCCGGCGCAGCGCGACGACCGCGGGGGCGAGGTCGCGCTCCTCGGCGATGTCGCCGAAGGCGCGGGCGTCGCGGCGCACGATCGCGCGCGCGGCATCCGTCGCTCCGAGCTCTTCGAGCGGCGCGTGGATGCGAATGGTCTCGAGGTCGAGCAGCTCCACCCCGGGCACCTCGATGACGTCGGGCGCGACGTTGCGGGGAAGTCCGAGGTCGATCACGAGCTGGCGGATGTCGGGCAGCGCAGCACGGCCGGGCAGCGCAGCGTCGGGCAGCGCAGCACGGCCAGGCAGCGCAGCGTCGTCGGTCGCACCGCCCCCGGAAATCCGGGCGACGGATGCCGCGAGCTCACCGCGCCCGGCGGCCAGCAGCGCCCGGTCGACCACGTGGTGCTCGGCCGTGGTGCAGGTGACGACGATGTCGGCGCTCGCGGCGGCGACGGCGTACTCGCCGCGCGCCACGGCCGCGATGTCGTGGCCGGCGGCGAACCGGCCGGCGCGGCCCGACGGGGAGTACACGCGAACGTCGGTGACGCCGCGGTCGCGGAGCGCGGCGAGCGAGGCGCCGGCGAAGCGTCCGGTGCCGACGAGCAGCACCCGCGTCTGCGCCCAGTCGGTGACGCGGCTCTCGGCGAGGTCGAGCGCGAGACGCACGAGCGAGCGCCCTTCGCCGCCGATGCCGGTGTCGTTCTTCACCCGGCGCGAGGTCTGCGAGGCGCGCTGGAAGAGGCGCTCCAGCTCGGGCGTCGTGGTGCCCTCGGTGCGCGCGCGCTCGAGCGAGCGGCGCACCTGGCCGGCGATCTCGCCCTCGCCGACGACGACTGACTCGAGCCCGGACGCCACCGAGAAGAGATGCCCGGCCACCGCGTTGCCGTGCACGAAGCCGAAGGTAGTGCGGAGCTCGTCGGCCTGGAGGCCTGCGACCGTGCCGACCGCCCGCACCGCCTCGTGGACCGCGGGAACCGGCGACGCACCTTCGGGAGTGTCGAGGTCGAGGTAGGCCTCGTAGCGGTTGCACGTGGCGACGACGACCGCGCCCCGCACGGCGTCGTGTCCATCGAGGATGCGCGTTGCCGCGTGCTCCGCGGTCGCCGAGAGACGCTCGAGCATGTCGAACCCGGCGTTCTTGTGACTCGCGGTGAGGCAGATGAGCACGAAAGGGATTCTACCTGCCCTCGAATGGGGGTCCGATCAGGGCTGACACCGGACGAGACATCCGGATGCCGCAGCTGCCGCCTACCGACGAACTCCGTCGGCCGAAGCCGACTCGGCGCCGATGATCGGGATCGGCGCCGTGAGTGGCGGCGGCTCGATACCCTCGGCCGCGAGCGCCGCGAGCGCCGCGCGGTGCTTCGCCTTCCAGCTGCGCACGACCGCGAAGAACGGCGCATCTGCGAGCGCATAGCGCCCCACGCGACGGTCGCCCAGCACGATCGGCAGCTCGATGCTGACGCCGCCCCGCCGCACGCGCAGCTCGAGCACCGACACGACCGACCCGCCCACGACCATCGAGTCGCTGCGGATGTTCCGCACCTCGCGCCACGGAACGTGCATCGCGCGCCGGGGCCGGCTCCCGCCGTTCCAGAACGCGATGCCGAGCTCGTCGACCACGATCGAGTAGCGGCTGCCGAGCCGCACCGGGTTGCCGTCTTCGGGGACGAGCTCGTTCAGGCGCTGCACGAGCAGCCGGCTCCGGATGCCGCAGCTGAGCTCTCCACGCAGCGTGGCCGCGATCGCGGCGCGACGGGCGCGGGTGCGCGCCACCCCCGCGAGTCGCACGACCGCCCAGACCGTGAGGGCCGCGAGGCCGGCGGCGGCGAACGCGACGCCGATCTGCGGCTCGGGCATCGAGGGGAGCCTGGGCACGAGCCGGTCGAGCACCGGCGAGCCGGCGATGAGTCCCGCGACGACCGCGGCCGCGACGAGTGCGACGAGCACGGTGAGGACGGCACGGTGCGGGGCGGCGGGGTTCATCGCACGGCTCGGGCGCGCGGCATCCGGCCACTCGGACTGGTGATGGGCGGGAACGTCGACACGATCGGGAACACGTCGTCCTTCTTCTCCGTGGGTGGCGGAGGCGCGCCGCCGGTGGCGCGTCGTCGTACTCGGGGGGAAGCACAACGGAACCGACCCTAGCGCGGGAGCGCTCGCGTGCAACAGGGCGAAACGCCGATCTGTGGGGCATTCGTCCCAGATTCGAGCGGATGAACGACTCGCGCGACAGTGCGAAACCCCGTCGCCCGAAATGCTGGAACGCATCCTCGGCGCGGCCGATTATCGGCCGTCGCTTCCGGTCGAGCGATACGCAGCGCGGATACGCGAGCTCGCCGAACATCGCGGCCTCAGGTACCCACGAGTCTTCGGGTCTGTGGCTCGTGGTGACGATCACTTCCACAGCGACATCGACCTGCTGGTATCGCCGTCCGAGCAGGCGACGCTGTTCACGCTCGCGGCGCTGGCCGCCGACGTAGAGGAACTCACGGGGTTCCCGACCGATGTCGTCGCCGATCCCGGCGCGTCCGGAACCGCCGGCGCGGCGAGGATCGTTCGGGAAGCGGTTCCACCGCGACCGATGAGCCGCCGGAGAGAACGGGGCGGTTCGGTCGCGCAGGGCGCCGTGATTCCTCGAGCGGCACCGAGCGCGATCGCTTCGGCTTCTTGGCGGAGCTCGCCAAGATCGATCAACGACTCGAGCGGGTGCGCCAGTCGGACCGGAACGACTTCCGTGACGGATCGCCGACGTACGACTCGGCCTCGATCGCCGTCGTACGGCTTGCCGGGATACTCGAGCGGTCGGAGTCCGCGCGCGCTCGTGAAGTGCTCACCGAGGAGGAGTCCCGGGGCTTGCAGACGATCCGGAAGATCATCTCGCACGGCGGAAACGCTGATATGAACGACGAGGTCTTCTGGTCGACCGTGACGACGTACCTTCCGGGTCTCGTGCGAAGGCTCCGCGACGCCGTAACCGACGAATCGCGCTGACGTGCCGAGCGAAACGTGGTTCCTCGTGATCGTCTATGCGCGCGGACGAGTGGACGGAGCATTGCGCGCTCGGCGATCCAGCGCGTGCCACGCCCTCTGGGCGGAATCCGGAGCGAAGCCGGCCACCGACTGGCTCGCCGTCAGGTAGTCGATCCAGAGTCCGCTCGGAAACCAGCCCCAGATCCACAGATCGGATCGCGTGGTTCCATCTGCAGACTGGGTCAACGCGTTCGTCTTCTGGCCGTTCATGATCGGTGCCGACTGGATGATCCATTGGAGCTGCCGTCCGCCACGTGAGGCGGAGTTGAAGAGTCGCTCCCACTGCTGTGCAGCGGCAAGTGTGTCGAGGTATCGCCGTCGCTTGCGTCGGAACACTCCGAGCGCCTCGAACAAGTCTCGGAGACGGGGTACGTCGTCCACCGACCAGACTCGCTCACTGAAGTCCGAATCGGCCGTCGAGGCGCTCGATGCGGAGTGCTCGGCGCCCAGCGGCGCGACCGAACTGCGCGTGACGAGATCGTGCGACATCGTTCCCCTTCTCATGCCGGTGCCTCCGTAGCGTTTCCAGCGCGGGTGACCTCCCCCGTTCGAATCCACAGGGCACGAAGGGTCAGGCGCGTGAGCGTCGGCCGCGCGATCGGTCACTCCGGGAGCACGTCGACGCCGGCGGTGATCGCGGCGTCGCGGAGCCGTCCGTCGAGCGCGGCGAGCGGCCTGCCGGTGCGTTCGGCCAACTCGAGGTAGGCCGCGTCGTAGGCGCTGAGCCCGTGCGTCATGGCGACGGCCATGATCGAGGCCATCGGTTGCACGGGGGCGACCTCGATGGGCAGCGAGCGCAGGGTCGAGGCGAACAGCAGGGCCTTCGCCTCGACGAGTCGCCCTCTGCGCTGGGCGACGGTGAGGGCATTCGCGATCTCGAAGACCCAGATCGAGGGGGCGGTCGCGGTATCGCTGCGAAGTCGGGCGAGGAGAGCGTCGGACTCGGTCGTCGCCTCGTCTTCGAAGCACCACGCGAGCGTGACCGATGCGTCGAGTACGAACGCCATCAGTAGCGGCGCCCGTCGTCGATGAGCTCGCGTGCGGTCAGCCCGAGTCGAACCCCCGCGCGCGCTTCGAGCAGCGTATCGATGATGTCGCCGACAGGCCGCTGCGCGTCGACCGGAACGATCTTGGCGACGGGCCGCCCGTGCTTCGTGATGATGACGGTCTCACCCTCGCCGGCACGTTCCAGGAGGGACGAGAAATGGGTCTTGGCGTCGTATGCGCTGATCGTGCTCACTCATAAAGACTAGTCGAAGACGGGTCTAATTTGAAAGCCTCTCGTGCAGTGTCACCCAGCGCGATACGCGACAATGGCACGCGTGATCCTCCCCCCGCAGCATCCCCTGTCCGCCGGCCTGACGGGCGATTCGCGCCTCGTGCGCGCCTATCGAGGAGAGCGCTCCGACACGACACCCGTGTGGTTCATGCGGCAGGCGGGCCGGTCGCTGCCCGAGTACCGCGAGCTGCGCGTCGGCACCCGCATGCTCGACGCGTGCCTCGACACCGCGCTGGCGAGCGAGATCACGCTGCAGCCGGTGCGACGACACCGGGTCGACGCCGGCATCTTCTTCAGCGACATCGTCGTGCCGCTGAAGCTCGTGGGCGTCGACGTCGAGATCCAGCCGGGCCGCGGGCCGGTCTTCAGCAGGGGATATGCGGATGCCGCGGGCGTCGCCGAGCTGACGGGCATCGACCCCGCGCGACTCGACGAGGCATCCGGGCCGATCACCGAGGCCGTCGAGCGCACGGTCGCGGAGCTCAACACGACCGACCCTTCGACGGCCTCAGGGCAGGTCCGATCCGGCGCTGCGACCCCGCTCATCGGCTTCGCCGGCGCACCCTTCACGCTCGCCGCGTACCTCGCCGAGGGCGGCCCGTCGAAGGATCACCTCGCCGCCCGCACGCTCATGCATGCCGACCCGGGCGCCTGGCGCGCGCTCATGGACTGGACGGCCGAGCTCACCGGGCGGTTCCTGCGCACGCAGGTGCTCGCCGGGGCATCCGCCGCGCAGCTCTTCGACTCGTGGGCGGGCGCGCTCTCGCTGGCCGACTACGAGCGGCACGTGGCGCCGGCGTCGGCGAGGGCCCTGTCGTTCGTGCACGACCTCGAGTACGAGACGACCCTTCGAGAGCCTCAGGACAGCGCGGATGCCGCGGGCGCGGCGATCACCCGACCCGTCCCGGTGGTGCACTTCGGCGTCGGCACCGGCGAGCTGCTCGGCGCGATGCACGACATCGGCGTCGACACGGTCGGCGTCGACTACCGCATTCCGTTGGATGTCGCAGCCCAGCGCGTCGGCGCCGACGTGCCGTTGCAGGGCAACCTCGACCCCGCGCTGCTGGCGGCGCCGTGGCCCGTGCTCGAGGCGGCGGTGCGCGACGTGCTCGCGCGCGGCGCGGCCGCCCCGGCGCACGTCTTCAACCTCGGACACGGCGTGCCGCCCGAGACCGACCCGACCGTGCTCACCCGCGTGGTCGAGCTCGTGCACGAGGCGGGCGCCGCATGAGCGCCGCGACCGGCGGGAACGACGCACACATGGACGACGCCGCCGACGCGGACGAGCACGCCGCCCCGCCCCGCACCGCCGACGTCGTCGTGGTCGGCGGCGGCGTCGCAGGCCTCGTCGCCGCGCTCGAGTGCGCGAAGATCGGTCTGCAGGTGACCGTGCTCGAACGTCGTGACGCGATCGGCGGATGCGCCGGCCGCATCGAGCTCGACGAACTCACCCTCGACAGCGGCGCCGAGTCCTTCGCCACCCGCGGCGGAAGCGTCGCCGAGCTCCTCGAGCACCTCGGCCTCGCCGACGACATCGTGAAGCCGAATCCCGCCGGCGCCTGGCTCGTGTGGCCGGGCGGCGGCGGCGCGCCAGATGCGGCGCCGCTTCCGCGCACGGGCATGCTCGGCATCCCCGCGAACCCGCTCGGCGACGACGTGCGCCGCATCATCGGCTGGAGGGGTGCGATCCGTGCGTATGCCGACCGGCTGATGCCGATCCTCCGCATCGGGCGCGCGCACAGCCTCGGCCGACTCGTGCGCTCGCGCATGGGCGCGCTGGTGCTCGACCGGCTCGTCACCCCGATCTCGGCGGGCGTGTACTCCAGCGACCCGAACGAGCTCGAGCTCGACCTCGTCGCGCCCGGCCTCAACGAGGCGATGACCCGTGTGGGCTCGCTCTCGGGCGGCGTCGGCCAGCTCGTCGAGGAGCGCAAGGCCGGCAGCGCCGTGCTCGGCCTGCGCGGCGGCATGCACCGGCTCGTCGACGCGCTCGCCGCCGAGCTCGACCGCTTCGGGGTCGAGGTCGTCACCGGCGCCGAGGCCACGGCGCTCGGTCGTCTCGCCTCGCGGGCCGAGGGGCGCCCGGCGAAGCCCGGCGCGTCTCGAAACCCGGCGATTCAGCACGAAGCTCCCGCCTGGTGGGTCGAGGCCGACCGCGGCGACGAGCCGCCCCTGCGAATCGACGCGACCCACGTCATCGTCGCCGCACCCGCCGACACGTCGCGCCGGCTCCTCGACGAGGCGGAGATCGGCTGGGCGGATGCCTCGGAGTGGCCCGCCGCGGCATCCGTCGAGCTCGTGACCCTCGTGCTCGACGCGCCCGCGCTCGACGCCGCCCCGCGCGGAACCGGCGTGCTCGTCGCGGCCGGAACCCCCGGCGTCGCCGCGAAGGCCCTCACGCACTCGACCGCCAAGTGGCGATGGCTCGCGGATGCCGCGGGCCCACGCCATGTGGTGCGCCTCTCGTACGGGCGGGCGGGTGAGCCGAACCCGCTCGGCGGACGCACCGACGACGAGGTGGCCGCGCTCGCGCTCGCCGACGCGAGCACGCTGCTCGGCGTGCCGCTCGACGCCTCGCATCTCCGTGCCGCGGGCCGCAGCGCCTGGCGCGACGCCCTCTCGCAGGCGGCGATCGGCCAGCGCGACCGCGTGCGCGCCCTCGAAGACCTGCTCGCCGGCGAGCCCGGCATCGAGGCGACCGGATCGTGGGTCGCCGGCACGGGGCTGGCATCGGTGATTCCGCACGCGCTCGAGGCGGCACGACGCATCCGTCACCTCGCGGTCTCGCCCGGCGACGACGCATGACGCGCCCCGGATCGGGGTCAGACGATCTCCGCCCGCCGCTTGCGGGCGATGTCCTCGAGCCGCATGAGCACCGCGGCCGAGGGGGTCACGGCGCCGTTCAGGTAGCTGTTCAGCCGGCTCCGTGAGGTGCCGAGCCGTTCGGCGAGCTGTTGCTGCGACAGGTCGGTGGCACGAGCGAGCCGGCGTAGGCGGCGAACCGTGCGTTGCTCTGGTGTCGCGCGAGCGTCATCGAGCACGGCGCGCAAGAGTGCGGTGACACCGACCGATTCGGCGATCGAGAGCGCCTCCTCGAGATCGGCGGCGACCGGGCCGTGCGGTGCCGCCTCGACGGCGTGTGCGACCTTCGCCCAGTTCGATGCGCCGCCGCGGTCGATCGCGGCGAGGATGCCCTCGACGCCCCACCGGTCGACCGAGTCGTCGGGGGTCACGGTGAGGTTTCGGAACCGCAGCGCCATCATGCATCACCCCCGACGACGTCGAGGATCGCGCGGGCGAGCTCACGACAGGCCTCCGTGACGTCGTTCCAGTCCTGCCAGCGGGCGACGAGCCCCTTGTACTGCGCGAGTCGCGCGGTCGTGCGCCGATCCTTCGGCAGCGGTTCGGCGAGCTGGCGGATCAGCTGGTCGCGCACCGAGCGCTCGTCGGCCGGTTTGGAGTCGTCGGCGTAGTACTCGTCGATCGCCGCGAGCTCGCGGGCTGCCGCGTCGGCGCCGAAGCGCGCTGCGAGCGCGGCGACATCGAGGTAATCGCGCGTCTGGTTGCGCTTCACGACGAGGTAGGCCTTGATCCGCAGGGTTTCGGCCATCGTCGGGACCGTGAGTGATCGACCCGAGGGCAGCCGGAATCGCTGTGTCTCGAGCGGGCGCGTGCGGATGAGCTGGCGCAGGCCGGTCTCGATCCCGCCGAGTTCGCCCAGGATGATCTTGCCGTGCACGACCCGGTTCAACACGAACTCGCCCTCGCGTTCGAGTGCGTCGAGCACGACGTCGAACCGGTCGCGGAGGTCGCGCAGCGTGTGGTCGTGGTCGTACGAAGCGCGATGCTGCGCGTAGAGCGAGGCTGCGGAACCACCGACGAGCACGGTGTCGTCGACGAGTTCCTGCAGCTGCGCTGCGGACTCGAGCACTCGCTGCAGGTCGGGATGGAGCTCGCCATACGCGTGCGGGAGGTTCGCTCCTGCTTCGCCGGACGGTGCAGCCATGCACTAAGTGTATCTGATCTGATACACAGTGGAAGCCTCGTCGCTGTCCGGATGGGAACACATAGCCGAAACGGAATACTCCGGCGCAACCCCCTTGCGCCCCTCGGCTCGGGGTCTACGCTGGAAATGGGCGCCACGGTGATCGACCGAGCGCGATCCACAGGGGAGATGGGGTGCACATGAAGGGCAAGGTCCTCTTCGTCGTCGGGCTCGGCGTCGGGTACGTCCTCGGCACTCGTGCCGGCCGCGAACGGTACGAGCAGATCCGCAAGGCCGCCGAGAGCGTGTGGAACACGCCGGCGGTGCAGCAGGGCGTCGGCACCGTGAAGGAGTTCGCGAAGACCCGCGTCGGCGACCTCGGCGACACCGTGCTCGACGGGGTGAAGGGCCTCATCGGCAACGCGACCAAGGGCTCGGGCGCCACGAAGCACGATGTGAGAAGCGCCGCCCGCTCGGCGAAGCAGAACATCTCGAAGGCAGCGGATGCCGCGAAGTCAGCCGTCGACACCGCCGCCTCGAAGCTCGACGACGCGATCGACGACGCATCGGATGTCGCATCGAAGCCGGCGACCGCATCGAAGTCGGCGACCGCATCGAAGTCGGCGACCGCATCGGATGCCGCCTCGAAGTCGGCGACCGCGTCGAAGTCCGCGACCGCGTCGAAGTCGGGCTCCGGCGGCTCCTCCGCGACATCCGACTCCGACTCCTGATCGCGGAGGAGAACATGGCCGCACCGTCGAATGACGAACGCTCGCTGTTCACCCTCGTCGGGGAGCTCCCCGACCGGGTCTCCGACCTGGTTCGCGCCGAGATCGACCAGATCAAGGCCGAGATCAGCTACAAGGTCAAGCACTTCGGCATCGGTGCCGGCCTCGCCGCCGGCGCCGCGGTCGTCGGTGTGTTCCTGCTCTTCACGCTCATCGTCGCCGCCATCTTCGCGCTCGCCCTGGTGATGCCGGGGTGGGCTGCGGCGCTGACCGTCTCGGGCATCCTGCTGGTCGTCATCGCGATCCTCGTCTGGATCGCGGTGGTCAACTTCAAGCGCGGCAGCGAGCCGCTCGAGTCGATCGAGAGTCTTCGCAAAGACCTCGACGTGGTGAAGGGAACCGGCGAGTATGACCGCTACTGACCCCGGCCGGCCGGTCAAGAAGCGCGACGCCAAGACGCGCCAGCGCAACCTCACCCGGCTCGAGGCGAGGGTGAACTCCGAGCGGGCGCGTGCCGAGTTCGCCGGCACGCTGAACGCGCTCGAAGACAAGCTCAACGTGCCGAAGCAGGTGCGTCGCACGTCGGCAGAGGTCAAGGCGAAGGCGCGCAGGTTCGCCGACGAGAACCCCGTCGCCGCGGTCGCGGTCGCCGTGGGCGTCGTCGCCGCGGTGGGCGTCACCGTCTGGCTCGTCGTTCGCGCTGCCGTCGACGGCAAGTAGCCCAGAGCGAGCGGACGCCGCGATACCGCCCCGCGACACGGCAGGCGCGCACGTCGAGCAGACCATCCGCCCGCTCGTCGGCGGTGAGACGCCGGCGATGAGTCACCGGATCGAAGGGGAACGACGATGACCTCGGAACAGAGCACCCAGGGCGATCACGACGGCGAAGACGCGGTGACGGCGTTCGCCGACCGCGTCTTCGCGTCGGCGCTCGGCGGCATCGAGCTGTTCAGCATCTACCTCGGCGACCGGCTCGGCTGGTATCGCGCCCTCGCCGATGGCGAGCCGCTCGATGCGCCGACGCTCGCCGCCCGCACCGGCACCCACGAGCGCTACGCGCGAGAGTGGCTCGAGCACCAGGCCGTGAGCGGCATCGTGACCGTCGAGAACGCCGATGCTGCGGCATCCGCTCGCCGTTTCTCCCTGCCGCCCGCGCACGCCGAGGTGCTCGCGAACCCGGACTCCCTCGCCTATCTGGCGCCGCTCGGGCGCTTCCTGGCCGCGACGGCGGGACAGTTCCCTGCGCTGCTCGACGCGTACCGAACGGGCGGCGGGGTCGCGTGGGCGCGGCTCGGCGAGGACGCCCGCGACGCCCAGGGCGACATCAACCGCCCATGGTTCCTGCAGCGACTCGCCCCCGCGCTCGCCGGAGTTCCCTCCGTGCATTCGGTGCTCTCGCGCCCGGGAGCCCGGATCGCGGATGTCGGCAGCGGGCACGGCTGGTCGGCGATCGGGATCGCGCAGGGGTATCCCGACGCACGTGTCGAGGGGTTCGACGTCGACGGCCCCTCGATCGCGGCTGCGCGCAAGCACGCGGAGGCGGCGGGCGTCGCCGACCGCGTGCGCTTCCACCACGTCGCGGGTGAGGCGCTCCCCGATGACGCCCACTTCGACGTCGCGTTCGTCTTCGAGGCGCTGCACGACATGCCGTTCCCGGTGGACGTGCTCGCGGCGATCCGCCGCGCGGTGAAGCCCGACGGCGAGGTCGTGATCATGGACGAGGCGGTGGCATCCGGCTTCGCGCCCGAGGGGGACGACGTCGAACGCATCATGTACGGCTACAGCCTGCTCGTCTGCCTGCCCGACAGCCTGTCGACGCCCGACTCGGTCGGTACCGGAACGGTCATGCGGCAGTCGACGCTCGAGCGCTACGCCCGCGAGGCGGGCTTCGCCGGGATCGAGGAACTGCCGATCGAGGGGTTCGCGTTCTTCCGGTTCACGCGCCTGCTGCGCTGAACGCGGGTGCGCGGCATCCGTCGTTCGTGCTTTTGGCCGATGACGATGAAAGGGGGAGACTGGAGACATGTCTTCCCCCGCTGCCGAAGCGGCAGCCGACGCGCTCCAGACCGAACCCGAAGCCGAGCAGTCTCCCGAGGGCTACACGGTGTTCGCCGTGCTCCGGAAGGACCCGGCCCGACCCGACGACCTCGACGGACACGACGTGCCGCGCTTCGTGCGCGAGCTCGACGACGTCATCTCGCTCGTCGAGAACGAGGGCGTGACCCTGCGCGGCATCTACGACGTCTCGGGCCTGCGGGCCGACGCCGACGTGATGCTGTGGCTGCACGGCCCCACCGCCGAGGGGCTGCAGTGGGCGCTCCGCGAGCTGCGCCGCACGCGACTGTTCCGTGCGCTGCTGCCCACCTGGAACGCCATGGGCGTGCACCGCGACGCCGAGTTCAACCGGCAGCACGTGCCCGGGTTCCTCCGCGGCGTCGAGCCCAAGTCGTGGCTCACGATCTACCCGTTCGTGCGCAGCTACGAGTGGTACCTGCTGCCGCCCGAGGAGCGCAGCCGGATGCTCGCAGAGCACGGGCGCAGGGGCGCTGCGTTCACGGGCGCCGTCGCCAACACCGTCAGCGCCTTCGCGCTCGGCGACTACGAGTGGCTGCTGCCGATCGAGGCCGACGAGCTCACCGACCTCGTCGATCTCATGCGCGACCTGCGCGCCACCGCCGCGCGGCGCCACGTGCGCGAGGAGGTGCCGTTCTACACCGGCCGCCGCATCTCGACCGCCGAACTCGTCGAGGTGGTGCAGTAGTGGCCGAGTACGACGCGATCCTGCTCTCGAGCTTCGGCGGCCCCGAGGGCCAAGACGACGTCATCCCGTTCCTCCGCAACGTCACCGCCGGCCGCGGCATCCCCGACGAGCGGCTCGAGGAGGTGGCGCAGCACTATCGCCACTTCGGCGGCGTCAGCCCGATCAACGAGCAGAACCGGCAGCTGAAGGCGGCCCTCGAGGCCGAACTCGCCGCCCGCGGCATCGACCTGCCCGTCTACTGGGGCAACCGCAACTGGCCGCCGTACTTCGGCGATGTCGTGCGCGAGGCGTCGGCGGCCGGGCACACCCGGTTGCTCGGGCTCGTCACGAGCGCCTACACGTCGTACTCGGGAGTCGGCCAGTACCGCGAGGACTTCGAGAAGGCCACGACGGGCACGGATGTCTCGATCGACCGCATCCGCGAGTACTTCGATCACCCCGGGTTCGTGAATCCCCTCATCGGGGGCGTGACGGATGCCGCGGCCTCCCTCGCGGCCGAGGGCGTCGCGCCGTCACGCACGCATGTGCTCTACGTCACGCACTCCATCCCGACCGCGGCCGCGGACGCCTCGGGGCCCGAGTTCGGCGAGGGCGGCGCGTACGTCGCGCAGCATCTGGCCGTGGCATCCGTCATCAACGACGCCGCCGCGCCGGTCTCGCCGTGGTCGCTCGTCTACCAGTCGCGCTCGGGCGACCCGCGCACGCCGTGGCTCGAGCCCGACATCAACGACGCCATCGCCGAGCTCGCACCTTCGGCAGGCTCAGGGACCAGATCGATCGACGCCGTCGTGATCGTGCCGTTCGGGTTCGTGAGCGACCACATGGAGGTGCTCTGGGACCTCGACAACGAGGCCGTCGAGACGGCGGGCGAGCACGGGCTCGCGGTGCGGCGCGTCCCCACGCCCGGCGTGCATCCGTCGTTCGTGTCCGGTCTCGTCGACCTGGTGCTCGAGCGCGTGAACGACGTGCCGCAGGGCGAGCGGCCGCACGTCACGTCGCTCGGGCCGTGGCCCGACCACGAGCGGGTGGCCGCCGGTCGGGTAGTGCCATCGCTCCCTGAGCCCGTCGAAGGGGGCGCCGCGAACGCTGACCTCGCCTCGGCGGGCTCAGCGAGCACCCCGGCGGAGGCGACGCCGCGATGACCGACGTCATCCGGGTCGGTACCCGCGCGAGCGCACTCGCGATGGCGCAGACGACGCAGGTCGCCGAGCGCATCGCGAAGGCCGCGAAGGCCGACATCGAGCTCGTGCCGGTGACGACGGAGGGCGACACTTCGCGGGCTTCGCTCGCATCGATCGGCGGCATGGGCGTGTTCGCCGCCGCACTGCGCGAGGCCCTGCTCCGCGGCGAGTGCGACGTGGTCGTGCACTCCCTGAAGGACCTGCCCACCGCCGAGCATCCCGGTCTCCGCCTCGCCGCCGTGCCGAAGCGCGCCGACGCCCGCGACGCGCTCTGCGCCCGCGACGGGCTCACGCTCGCGACCCTCCCCGAGGGCGCCCGCGTCGGCACCGGATCGCCGCGGCGCATCGCGCAGCTGCGCGCCGCCCGGCCGGACGTCGTCGCCGTCGACATCCGCGGCAACGTCGACTCGCGCCTCGGCCGGGTCGAGTCCGGAGAGCTCGACGCCGTGGTGCTCGCCGCCGCAGGACTCGGTCGGCTCGGACGAGCGGATGCCGCGACCGAACTCCTGGGCCTCGACGTGTGGCCCACCGCGCCGGGGCAGGGCGCCCTCGCGATCGAGGTGCGGCGCGAGCGCGGCGACCGCGACCTCGAGCAGGCGCTCGATGCGATCGACCACGGCCCCTCACGTGCGACCGTGCTTGCCGAGCGGCTGGTGCTCGCCGGCCTCGAGGCCGGGTGCTCCGCGCCGATCGGCGCGACCGCCTTCCTCGACGACGAACTTCTCTTCCTGACCGCGACGGTGTACAGTGCCGACGGGACGCGGCGGCTGACCAGCTCGCACGCGGCCACCCCTGACAGCCGCTCGCCCGCAGACCTGGCGGACGCGGCACGCGACGTCGCCGAACGGGCCGTCGCAGAACTCCTCGGCAACGGCGCCGCCGATCTTGCACCACCTGAGGAGTCACGGTGAGCGAATTCGAGGCGTTGACGGGCGCCATCAACATCCCCGTCGCCGGCGGCGGGAAGCCGCTCGCGGGTTGGCGCGTGCTCGTGCCGAGGGGCGGGCCCTGGGGCGACGGCGTCGCAGCGGCACTCCGCGCGAGGGGCGCCTCGCCGGTCATCGCACCGCTCATCAACTTCGCGCCGACCGACGACCAGCCGGCCCTCGAGACGGCGCTCGCGAAGCTCGCCGCCGGCGGATTCGACTGGGTCACCATCACGAGCGCGACCACGGTCGACGTGCTCTCCTCCTATGGCGCGGTCATCCCGGCCTCGACGAGGGTCGCCGCGGTGGGGGAGACCACCGCGGCCGCGCTCACCGCTGCCGGCTACCACGCCGACATCGTGCCCTCCGAAGACAACTCCGCCCGGGGCCTCCTCGAGGAGTGGGAGGCGGCCACCGAGGGCGTCAGGCCGCTTCGCGTGCTCGCCCTGCGCTCCGCCATCGCGAAGCAGGTGCTCTCCGTCGGGCTCGCGCGGGCCGGGCACCATGTCGAGGCGGTCATCGCATACCGCACCGTCGGCGTGCCCGTCGCGTCGAAGGTCGCCGACGATGTGCGCGCCGGGCGGGTCAATGCCGTGCTCGTGACATCCGGAAGCGTCGCCGAGCAGGTGCAGCAGCAGCTCGGTCCGATTCCCGAGTCGACGCTCGTCGCCGCGATCGGCCCCCAGACGCAGCGGGACGCCGCCAGGCTCGGGCTCCGCGTCGACGTGGTCGCGCGCGAGCGCACCGCCGAGTCGCTCATCGACGCGGTCGTGAACACGGCGACCGCGAGCGCCTGACGCGGGCGGGGTTCGCACACCCCCGTGAGGCCGGGCCTCCGGCGGGCGCCCGCCCAGGCGCCCCGACGTAGGCTGTTCGGGTGAGTCCCACCCCCCTTCCCCGTGTCCGCCCGCGCCGCCTCCGTGAGACCTCCGCGATGCGACGACTCGTCTCCGAGACCCGACTCGCCCCCGCCGAGCTCGTGCTGCCGATCTTCGTGCGTGAGGGCGTCTCCGCCCCGGTGCCGATCTCGTCGATGCCGGGCGTCGTGCAGCACTCGCTCGCGAGCCTGCCGCAGGCGGTGACGGATGCCGCAGCCGCCGGCATCGGCGGCGTCATGCTGTTCGGCGTCCCCGAGCATCGCGACGCGACCGGAACGGGCGCCACCGACCCCGAAGGCATCCTGAACGTCGCCACGCGCGTCGCCGCCCGGGCATCCGCGGGCCGCCTGGTCGTGCAGACCGACCTCTGCCTCGACGAGTTCACCGACCACGGACACTGCGGTGTGCTCGACGAGCGCGGGCGGGTCGACAACGACGCGACGCTCGAGCGCTACGTCGCGATGGGGCTCGAACAGGCCCGCGCGGGCTCGCAGCTCCTCGGCCTCTCGGGCATGATGGACGGTCAGGTCGCCGCCGTGCGCGATGCGCTCGACGACGACGGCTTCACCGATGTCGCGATCCTCGCCTACTCGGCCAAGTACGCGAGCGCCTTCTACGGCCCGTTCCGCGACGCGGTCGAGTCGACCCTCGAGGGCGACCGCCGCTCGTATCAGCTCGACCCCGGTAACCGCCGTGAGGGGTTGCGCGAGGCGATGATCGACATCGAGGAGGGCGCCGACGTCGTCATGGTGAAGCCCGCGGGCAGCTACCTCGATGTGCTGTCGGATGTCGCCGCCGCGAGCGACGTCCCCGTCTGGGCATACCAGGTGTCGGGCGAGTACGCGATGATCGAGGCCGCCGCGGCCCACGGCTGGATCGACCGCACGCGCGCGGTGATCGAGTCGGTGCGCGGCATCCGCCGTGCCGGTGCCGACGCCGTGCTCACGTACTGGGCGGTCGAACTGGCCGAGTGGATCCGGAACGGAGACGCCGCATGACCGGCACCGCTTCGTTCCCTGAGCCCGTCGAAGGGAACACGACCGGCACGCGCCCTTCGGCAAGCTCAGGGACCGGGGCGACGAACGCCGAGCTCTTCGCCCGCGCGCAGGCCGCGATCCCGGGCGGCGTCAACTCGCCCGTGCGCGCCTTCCGGTCGGTGGGCGGCACGCCGCGCTTCCTCGTGTCGGCACGCGGCGCGTACGTCACGGACGCCGAGGGACGCGAGTACGTCGACCTCGTCGCAGGCTGGGGTCCCGCGATCCTCGGCCACGCGGACCCGCGCGTGATCGAGGCGGTGACGGATGCCGCGAGCCGCGGTCTCTCGTTCGGCTCGTCGACGCCCGTCGAGACCGAGCTCGCCGAGCTCGTCGAGGCACGCGTCGCGCCGGTCGAGAAGCTGCGCCTCGTCTCCACCGGCACCGAGGCGACGATGAGCGCCATCCGCCTCGCCCGCGGATTCACCGGCCGCGACGTGCTCGTGAAGTTCGCCGGGCACTACCACGGGCACTCCGACGGGCTCCTCGCCGATGCGGGTTCGGGGCTCGCGACGTTCGCGCTGCCGGGCTCGGCGGGCGTGCCCGCCGACATCGCGGCGCTCACGCTCGTGCTGCCCTACAACAACCTCGACGCGGTGCGCGCGGCCTTCGCCGAGCACGGCGATCGCATCGCCGCCGTCATCGTCGAGGCGGCCGCGGCGAACATGGGCGTCGTGCCGCCCGCCCCGGGTTTCAATCGCGCGCTCGTCGAGCTCGCGCACGCGCACGGCGCGCTCGTGATCTCCGACGAGGTGCTCACGGGGTTCCGCGTCGGAGCGGCGGGCTGGTGGGGGCTCGAGAACTCGGTCCCTGAGCTTGCCGAAGGGCGCGCTTCGGCGGGCTCAGCGAGCGATACGTACACGCCCGACCTCATGACCTTCGGCAAGGTCATCGGCGGCGGCATGCCCGTCGCCGCCCTCGGCGGCCGCGCCGACATCATGGACCGGCTCGCCCCCCTCGGGCCCGTCTACCAGGCCGGCACCCTCTCGGGAAACCCGGTCGCCGTCGCCGCCGGCCTCACCACCCTCAGGGCAGCGGATGCCGCGGTGTACGCGACGCTCGACGCCGCCGCCGAGACGATCGGCGACGCCGTCTCCGACGCGTTCGCCGCGGAGGGCGTCGCGCACCGGGTGCAGCGTGCCGGCAACCTGTTCAGCTTCGTGTTCGGCGAGGAGGCCGCCGCGGGCGAGGTGCGCGACTACGCGACGGTGCAGCGCCAGGAGGCGTGGCGGTATCCGCCGTTCTTCCACGCGATGCTCGACGCGGGCGTCTCCCTGCCGCCGAGCGTGTTCGAGGCGTGGTTCGTGACGGCCGCACACGACGACGCGGCGATCGGCCGCATCATCGAGGCGCTTCCGGCCGCGGCTCGGGCCGCGGCATCCGCTCGATCCGCGTAACCGGCTCGCCCGGTTCGCAGGAAACGGGATACGAACGCGTTGCGCCTTTGTGGGGCGTCGACACCGCCCTCGGCGGGCGACTCGGGCAGGATGGAACCATGGCCAGGCTTCGCGTGCACAACGACCGGATCGAGGTTCACCTCACCCCGGCCGAGAAGACGCTCGCGCTGCGCGCCGAAGACCTCGTCGTGCAGCGCGACGACATCCGCTCGGCGACCGTCACCGACGACCCGTGGGTATGGATCCGGGGGATCCGCCGGCGCGGCGCCGAAGTTCCCCTCGTGGTCGCGGTCGGCGCGTGGAAGTACCACGGCGGCACCGACTTCGTCATCGTGAAGGGCAAGCGCCAGGCCGTCGTGCTCGAGCTCGCCGCCGGCGAGTTCGCCCGCATCATCCTGAGCACCAACCACGCGGCGGCCCTCATCGATCGCCTGAAGGTCGAACCCGCGGCCGACGAACCCGCGGAGTGACCTGCGCCCGACCCGACCGGCTCATCGATCTTCGGCCCATCCGAGGGCGCGAGCTCAGACGAACAGGAACAGCACGAACCCGACGAGTAGCCTGCCCGGCGATCAGGGCCCGGTGGGCTCTTCTCGCTCAACGGTGACGGGCACGCCGAGGAACCGTTCGACCTCGGCGACGGATGCCGCGAGTGACCGCTCCTCGGCGCGCGAGAACACTCGCCACGGAACGATGCGCACGGCCGCGCGCTTCGCCTCCAGCACCGGCGCCCACCGACCGACCATCACGCCGTCGACCATCATCGCGTGCAGCGGGAACTCGGGGTGTACGGGGTCGGCGCGGTCGGACGGCTGCAGGTACGCGCGCGGCGCGGCATGGCCCATGATGTACTCGTCGTACGCCTGCAGCAGGTCGACGACGTTCCGACCGGGGTCGTCGGGCCGGTACCGCGCCCTCCAGGCGGCGGCGATCGCGGCATCCTGCCACTGCTGTTCGTCGTCGGGCCCCGTGATCGGCTCGATACGGCCTGCAGTGCGGTCGGCTGCGTCGGCGAGCGCGGTGCGGGCATCGCCGAGGGAGAAGCCGGACCACGCCGAGAAGTCGCGCGCCGAAGCGGGGCCGCGGGTGAGGAGGAACCGCTCGGCGAGCTCGGCGAGCGCGTCGGCGCGCGGCCTCGGCGGAGCGGCCGGCACCCGCTCGTCGAAAGCCGCGTACGTGCGCTGCTTGCCGGCGCTCGCGCCCGAGATCGCGATGCGCTCGAGCTCGGCGTACATGAGCAGCAGGGTGAATCCGAGTCCGCTCGACGGCCGGCCGGCGGCCTCGAGCGCGGCCGACAGCTCGGCCCGGGTGCGGTGCCCGTCCGCGAGCGCGGCGGCGACGACGTCGAGGCTCGCCGTGGCATCCGCTCCGTCGACGCCGTGCCGACGGTAGTACGTTCCGTTCACCCGGTGCACCCGCTCGGCCGACAACTCGACGAGCCACCGCGCATCGGCCGGGGTCACGAAGTGCCAGGTCGGCCGGAGCACGTGCGTGCGCAGGATCTCACCGCCGTCGACGAGCGCGGCGACCCCCGCGGCATCCGGTCGCCCGTCGCCCGAGAGGCGCTGGGCGAGCCCCCACTGGGCGGGGAGGTACTCCTGCGCCTGCACCGCCATCGATCGCGAAACCACCTCGACCGGTGTCGGCGTCGCCGTCACCGGCGGACCGCCGCGCAACCCCTGTGCGAACAGCCGCCTCGACCGGAGTTCGGCGAGGTCCACCGTTACGACACGTCCCTGCGCCAGGTCGTCAGGCCGCCGATGATCGCCGCGACTGCGCCGATGGCGAACAGCACGAGCCCGCCCTGCCACCATTCGAGCGACTCGGGTGAGCCCATCGCGGCGATGGTGTAGAACGATGCCCCGACCAATGCGTCGCTCGCGGCGCCCGGCAGGAACTGCCCGATGTTCGCCGTGACGTCGTTCAGGGACGCCGCCAGCCGCAGGATGGGCTCGATGAACTGCGTGAACGCGATGACGATCACGATCGCCGCGACCTGGTTCGGCACGAGCGCGCCGAGGCCGACGCCGACGGCGCCCCACAGCGCCATCGCGAGCACGCCGCGGCCGATGAGTGCCCACGTGTCGCTCGAGCCGAGTTCGGTGTCGAGGCCGAACGCCGCGAGGGCGGCCGCGCCGGTGGCGACCGACGTGGCGAAGGCGACGGCACCGAGGCCCGCGCCGACGATGAGCTGAGAACCGAACTTGGCGCTGAGCACGTTCGACCGGCGCGGCTCCGCGAGGAACGTGGGCGTCAGCGTCTTGTGCCGGAACTCCCCGGTCACGGCGAGGGCACCGAGCAGCACCGGGAACACGTAGCCGATCGACGAGGCGAAGCTGTAGAGCAGCGGTGCCAGCGGCATCCCGGTCGGCAGCGGGGCCTGGCCGGCGCCGGCCGCGGCATCGGGATTCCCGACCGCCCAGCCGAGGAACGCGCCGAACCCGCCCGCCATGAATGCGACGTAGGCGACGAGCAGGATGGCGAGCAGCCACCACATGCGCGTCGTGAAGACCTTCGAGAACTCTGCGGCGGTCGCGCGGAAGAACGACATCACTCCGCACCTCCGCCCACGAGCGCGAGGAACGAGTCCTCGAGTCCGGTGGTCATCCGGTGCAGCGCGACGAGTTCGACGCCGCCGACGAACGCCGCGTGGCCGACGAGCGCGGGATCGGGCTCGTCGACGATGAACCCGTGGGAGTTCTCGGCGTAGGAGAGCCTCGCGGCATCCAGAGCGGCAGCGAGTCGCAGCCGGTCGGGCGAGTCGACCACCGTGCGGGGCGCGATGTCGGCCTCGAGGCTTGCGAGCGTGCCGCTCTTGACCAGTCGGCCCTTCGAGATGATGACGACGTCGTCGACGCTCTGCTGCACCTCGCTGAGCAGGTGCGAGCTCACGAGCACGGTGCGGCCTTCGGCGGCGAGTGCCCGCATGAACCCACGGATCCACTTGATGCCCTCGGGGTCGAGCCCGTTGACCGGCTCATCGAGCACGAAGACGCCGGGGTCGCCGAGCAGGGTGAAGGCGAGCGCGAGGCGTTGCCGCATGCCGAGCGAGAACCCGCCGACGCGCCGGTTCGCGTACTGGCCGATGCCGACCTGGTCGAGCACGACGGGCACGCGCGAGGCGGGGATGCCGGCCGCAGTGGCATAGACGCTGAGGTGGTTGCGGGCGGTGCGGCCCGGGTGGAAGCTCGCGTCCAGCGAGGCGCCCACGGTTGCGAGCGGTCGCGGCAGGTCGCGGTACGTGGTGCCCGCAAAGGTCGCGCCGCCCGCGGTCGCGCGCTCGAGGCCGAGCAGCACCCGCAGGGTCGTGGTCTTGCCGGCGCCGTTCGGGCCCAGGAACCCGGTGACCCGGCCCGGTTGCACGGTGAAGCTGAGATCGTCGACGGCCGTCACCGGCCCGAATCGCTTGCTCAGTCCGGTGATCTCGATGGGGATGCCGCTCGGCATGCACACTCCTTACCTGTTGGGGATGGGCCCGGGCTCACGGCCACCCTAGCCAGCGATGCGTGCCAGGGGCGTCCGTCGTGCGAGGGATCTTGAAGGCCGTCATCAAGCGATGAGCTGCTGTCGGATCGGTAGAATCGAGCCAACAACGAGAATGTTATCACGCTGAGAATGGTGGAACGGATGCCTTCATCGCTTCGCCTGGCCGATGTCGTCATGCATCCCGTTCGGATGCGCATCATCCAGCAGCTCGGCGGTCGCGACCTCACCACCGCTGAGCTCCGAGCCGCGCTTCCCGACGTCGCCCAGGCCACGCTCTATCGGCACGTCGCCGCGCTGGTCGACGCCGAGATCGTCGCCGTCGCCGAAGAGCGCCGCGTGCGAGGCGCCGTCGAACGCACGCTCACCCTCGGCCCGCGCATGGCGCAGGTCGAGGCGCCCGAACTCCGTGCCATGGAGTCGGAGGACCTGCAGCGGTTCTTCGTCACCTTCCTCGCCCACCTCGGCCGGGATTTCGACCGGTTCGCCGGCGCCGTGAACGCGGCCGACCTTCGCGAATACCTGGGATTCGGCCAAGCGCCCCTCTACGTCTCGACCGCCGATCTCGCCACGATCCAGGAGGGCCTCGCCGCGCTCCTCGGCCCGTACCTCACCGACCCGGGCGAAGGCAAGCAGCGCGTCGTGCTCTCGACGACGCTCCTGCCCGACCCGGACCCCGGTTGATGCCGCAAAGCGTCATCGAGGTGCACGAGGGGGCCACCCGTGGGCTCCACCATCTTCAGTGGCATACCTTGAAAGGGATGGACGACGTCAGTACCGCGGCTCCGCGCTCCCGCACCCGGTTGACGCTCGCCACCGTGCTCTGCTGGGTGCCACCGGCGATCGCAATCGTGTTCACCGTGATCTGGGGGCGGCTTCTCAGTGTCGACCTTCCGACGCGGTGGAACGGAGACGAGATCGTCTCGACCATGCCCGGCTGGCTCGTCGCCCTCGGCGCGATCGTGATCGGTGGGGGGTGCAGCATGCTCGCGACGTCGGCGCTACGGAACGCAGATGCGTCGCCCGCCGCCGTCATCTTCAGCGCGGGGTTCGCCGCCGTCGCCACCGGCGTGTGGATATTCGTCGGCAGCGCGTCTGTGGCGGACGACGCCGACCCTCGCATCAGCCCGCTTGCACTGATCAGCCCGCTGCTCGTGTTGTGGGGATTGCTTCCGTGGGCGCTCGGCAGGGCTCGCCGACGCGCATCCGTGGAAGTGTGATGCGCAACGTCGGGCGGGGAACGTACGGATTCACCGGCGGTGGAGGATCCGCGCGTTCGCCGTCGGGCTCGGGGTGGGCACGATCAGGTTGTGGATCGGCCTGTTCATCGCTACCGGTCTTCTGCCGTTCGAGTCGAGCTTCGCCCCGGCCTCTGGCTTGGTCTCTCCATGCACGTGATCGCCGGTGAGCTGTGGGCTGTGGTGGCGGCCCGACGCCGACGGGCTGCCGCGAACGGCAGCGGCGCACTCCGCGGTCGGGTAGATCGGTCGCGCCTCACGCCCGGGCCGCGGGGCGCGAGCGGATGCCGTTTCACAGCGCCTTATTCCATCGAGATTGGAGCATCGCCAACCATTTGCGAGGAACAGCCGCAATAGCGGCAGCGGTCACTCGCTTTGATTCTCTCTCAAGGTCAGGATGACCTGCCCTGCCCGGCATCCCGGCGAGGATCAATGGGTCACCGTCCCGTGTGGTGCTGGGCGACTGGCGATAACGCAAAGGTAACGCCTCCTTGCTACGTTCGACCGAATCGGACCGGACGGGGTCCGATGCGTCAAGACGAGGGGGGAACGGGAATGTCTGAAGACGACGATGTCTATCTGCGAGCGAATGCTGAGGCGAACGAGGCTTTCGGAGCCCTGTTCAAGATCGTGAATGGAAAGGTGGACGAGGGGGAAAGTCAACTTTCAATCCTCGATGTCGCCCGCAGTGCCGGGCTCGAGATCGACGAGCGGGTCCTCGCCGAGCTGAAACTGCCCGACTTCGTCCCCGTGCATCCCTTCCTTCGCCCGGAGGTCTACTTCCCGTGGCGCCCGTTGTGGTGCTGGTGGTGGCACTACCGATATCCCTACTACCGGTGCTGCCACTGGTGGTGGAACCGGTGCCACTGGTGGGCTGACTAGCGCGCCATCGGTCGACCACGTTGCGGTACCCCGTTTCAGGTCCGAGACCGACCGGGGCTTCCGTGGTCATCAACGGCCATTCACCCGGTGGCCCGCCAGCCGACGCCGAAGGTCGTGATCGCGCTCTGGGCTTCGGAGACATCAACGCGAAAGCGCTCAACGACGAGGAGGGCGCGAGATGTGGCGGATCAGGAAGACGGAGCTGGTGCTGGGCGTTACCGCCAGCACTATCCTGCTGTTGACGGCCTGCCAAGGTCCGCCGGTGACCCGCGACACCGGCGACACCACCGCGCCTGAGCTATCGCTGACGGTCACTGCTGCGAAGCAAGTGGACACGGGTTTGTTGAGCATCACCGGGCAGAAGAACGTCGAGCTCACGATGCCGGGAGGAACCATCGCGGTGAAGGCCGAGGACCCAGGAGGCGTGAGCTACGTCGAACTCTGGATGACGATCGGGGAGACCTGCCCGATCGGGGATGACCTCAGTCAGAAGGACGGCCCCGGGCTCCGCGACGGAAAGCCGATGGCACGAGCGGAGGGGGAGGTGACAGACATGCAGGCTCCCAGCAGCCTGACCGTCGGCTACGACATCAACACCTTGGCCTTCCAGCCCGGCTGCATCTACAGCTTCGACGTTTGGGGGAAGGCGGCCAATGCGGCCACGACGCCTGTGATGGGGACGTCCCCAACCAGCAGTCTAATCCTGCGTACGTAACGGACCTCGGGTCCGTCAGTTCTCGTGCTCAACGGGTGCGAGTTTGTCCAGGTTCGCCGTGCAGGCGTCGGTGGTTGAACGAGTCGATGTACTTGGCGGCGATCTCTACGTCGCCGACGTGCTTCTAGCCGCCCTTGAGCGCATGGCGGGGTCGGATGCACTCGGCTTTGAAGAGCGAGCTGAAAGGCTTCGGCCATCGCGTGGCCTCCGCTCAGTGTTCGCTGTCTGTCACTTCCGGGAATCGGTTGATGGCCGCGCGAAATTGCCACTCCGCCCAGACCAATCCGACCATCTTTCCGAGTAGCGTTGCGGTGAATAGTACGAGACCTGCGCCCCACCACGTCGGAGGACTGGCCCATTCCATCTGGTTCGGGTCTAGCAGTGCCCTACCGGCGAGCAGGACGGCACCGGCGACCAAGAACACTGCGCCGGTCTCACAGCCGCAGGCGTGGAGGCCACGGTTGATGGCTCGTTCGGTCCGACGGAGAGCTTCTTCTTCTGCGCCGGGGATGACTAGTGTGACCCGCTCTACGCCACGACGTGCGCGCCGGTTGGTGAGGGTATGGAGTTCGGTTGGGTTTTCGATGATGATGTCCATCAGATCTTCCTCACGGTGATCCTTACGGCAACAGGGATGCTGCGCCGTCGGTGGTGATCCAATCCCATGTAGTAAGAGCATCGTCGTGTGTGAAGCGCGGTTCACCGCCGAGCAGAAGGTATTCAAGGAGCACATCAAGCGTCACGTCTGGATCCTTCTTGTACATGATCTCGTTGAAACTACGGGTGCCGCCGGAACGGTTCGTGTGGCTGAGGCCCCAATAGTGGCCCAGCTCATGAACCAAGACCCAGAGGAATCCCCAGGCGGGCGCACGATTCCGATAGGTAACTCCGCTCTTTCGTGCGTCCCTCACCGACGGGCGGAACCACGATGCGAGACCGAACAGTTCCTTGCCGTCACTGTCGAGGACGTAGTGGAAATGGCTTATGGCAGGGATTCTCGACAGATCGTCGTCGACGCCTGTGCGACCCATCTGTTCGAACAGGCTTTGTTGGACGGCATCACCGGGCCCTGCGGGGGGACGCTCCTCGCCCACGTTGAGTGGCAAATGATCGGGTGACGTGGCCTTAAGCTCGCCGATCGAATAGAAGAGCTGGACGCCCAGATGAGCCGCCTTGCGTTGTGCTGTCTCCAGATGCACGCGGAACAGGTCGCGCGTAATGGGGAAGACGTGAAACTCGGGCGTTGAGCCGGGTCCGTCGTTGAGGAACGTTTCAAGGTCGGCATAAGAGACCCGAAGGTCTGTTCCGGCGTAGACGACCTCGCCGTCGGGCTCATTTAGGGCACCGTCGCAGTCCGAAAGATAGCCAGCGAGAGCGTACAGGTCGATGATCCCTGCCTCATGGAGTGCTCGGAGATCCGGTTCGCGGTCGTCCGAACCCAAGTAGAGGCGTCGGGCGTCAGCGTGGAAGGGTAGTCCCATCGGGGCTGCTCCGATGCCGACGGAGTCGATAGAGCGGGTGGCTCGTTCGCTGCCCTGACCAAAAGCCGTGTTGATGGCGTCGGTGATGACCTTCTCGAGGCGCATGCGGTCGACGGTGTCACGCACGCCACCCGCGCCTGCACCCAGAACGCGCACAAGCAGGAGTATCGCGGCCAGCCATGGGAACCAGATGACAAGCAGTGCGGCGAATCCTGTGGTCAAGAGCGCGCGGCCAATCGCCGTTCCCAGATCGATGAGGCCGCGGATCACATCACAAAGGTTGAGATTAAGAATGCCCTGGATGATGGCGCCAAGGGCGCCCACTGCGTCCTTGATGACGGATATCCATCCGCGGATGAGTCCGACGATCCCTTTGACAAAGCCCAGGATCACGCCCAGCCATCCCATCGACGCCGCCAACGAATCGAGCAGATCCTCGAGGTCTTGCAGGATCCCGATCACGTCATCGATCAGTATTCCGATGAAGTCGAAGATCTCTCCGACCACGTCGACGACAATCGGCCAGAGGTCACGGAAGGACTTGAGTGCTTCGAGCGGATCTGTGAATAGGCAGACAAGAAAACTGACAAACCAGCCGATTACCCGCAGAACAAACTTGATGATGATGCCGACCACAAAGGTGACTACTTGGCACACGATGGTAACGACCCACTTGACGACCGTCACAACCACCCACACGATCACCTTGACGATGACCATGACGAGTTCGCAGAACCAACGCAGCGGGTTCCACCACGGCAGCTTCTTGCAGAGCTTCTCCTGTCGCGATTCCCACCGCTCGATAGGCTTGCTGATCTTCTCTTCGACCCACTGCCGTACTTCCTGGCACTTCTTTCGTGCCTCCGTAATGAACGCAGTGACTGGTACCAAGACATTCCTGGTGATCCAGGTTCGGACCCTCTTGCAAGCGGACACTCTCTCGGCCTCCCGATATGAGCCGAATTCGGGTCATCTCGTGTGCCTTTTGTACGTCCCGTCCGTTACTTGGGCGTTACCGGCTCCAAAGGGCCGGCCGAGACCGTGTCCAGTTTGGGCGCTACGGGTACATGAAGAGACGCCGACCTGAACTCGGGAACATGCGATACACGCCGCCGGTCGTGTGACTCCCCAGACGGCGCGACTCGAGCGGGTTGCGTTTCAGGTGAGCGCGGCCGCGAGCCCCTCGAGCAGCCGGTCGACGTCGGACTCATCCGTGTACGGGGCGAGGCCGACCCGCAGGCCGCCGTCGTCGCCGAGTCCGAGGCGCCGCGACGCCTCGAGCGCGTAGAAATTTCCCGACGGGGCGAGTACCTTGCCGGCGGCGAGGGCCTTCGTGATGTCGGATGCCGCGTGGCCGGTGAACGTGGCGAGCAGCGTCGGCGTACGCCGCGACGCCCGCGACCATAGCGTCACGCCGGGCAGGTCGGCGAGTCCCTCCTCGAGTCGCGCGCGCAGCCCCTCCTCGTGTTCGTGGAGGGCGGTGTACGACGCGACCAGCCGGTCGCGGCGCGAGTGCGCGGCATGCGTGCCGTCCGCGGCATCCGCCTCGCCCGAGGGAGCCGCGGCCTCCGAGAGCCCCGAGAGCACGTCGACGGCCGCGGTGACACCGGCGAGCAGCTCGTAGGGCAGCGTGCCGAACTCGAAGCGCTCGGGCACGGCGTTCGTCGCGGGGAGCAGCTTGTCGGGCGCGATCGTCTCGAGCAGTTCGGGACGCGCGACCAGCACGCCGCAGTGCGGGCCGAGGAACTTGTACGGCGAGCACGTGAAGAAGTCGGCGCCGAGCCCGGCCACATCGGGCAGCTCGTGCGCCGTGTAGTGCACGCCGTCGACGTAGAGCAGTGCGCCGGCGTCGTGCACGGCCGCGGCGATCGCAGCCACGTCTGGCATCGTGCCGATGAGGTTCGAGGCGGCGGTCACGGCGACCAGCCGGGTGCGCTCCGACAGCACGGCAGCGACCGCCTCGGTCGCGAGCTCGCCCGTCTCGGGGTCGAAGTCGACCCAGCGCACGGTCGCGCCGACATGCTCGGCGGCCTGCACCCACGGCCTGACGTTCGAGTCGTGGTCGAGCCGGGTGACGACGAGTTCGTCGCCCGGGCCCCACGCCCGCGAGAGGTGGCGTGAGAAGTCGTAGGTGAGCTGCGTCGCGCTGCGGCCGTGCACGATGCCGCGCGGATGCCCGTTCACGAGGTCGGCCATCGCGAGCCGGAACCCGTGCACCGCGGCTTCGGCCCGCTCCTCGGACACGCCGATGGTGCCGCGGTTCGACAGCGGACCGGTGAGCACGGATGCCACGGCGTCGCCCACCGCCCGT
Source organism: Agromyces sp. NPDC058484 (assembly GCF_042720415.1). Lineage (NCBI taxonomy): Bacteria > Bacillati > Actinomycetota > Actinomycetes > Micrococcales > Microbacteriaceae > Agromyces > Agromyces sp. NPDC058484. The sequence goes on from NZ_JBHXMP010000015.1 coordinate 95,330, forward strand.
GGGGTCTGCGTGCCGCCCGGCCCGTCGAACTGCGCCCACCCGCTCTCGAGCGACGGGAACTCCGAACGGATGCGCGCGACGTCGTAGGCCATGACGGGAAGCCTACCGACGGCCCGGCGGTTGGCACCTTGATCGCCTCGGAAACATTGCACGTTGCCCGATTGACGCGGTCGGCCCGTTCGGGCCAGCCTGAAGGAGAGGCGAAATCATGCCCACCATCAGCAGCCGAGTCTCAAGGAGCCATTGCCGTGTCAGCATCGCCACACGAGACGTTGATCCGCGACTACATCGAGGCCGTGTTCAACCGGCATGAGCTCGACGATCTGGGATCGTACTGGATCGAAGACCTGTCGTCCCACTGGCTGGGTCAGCAGACCCTGCACGGACTCCGCGCGTGGCGGGCGGCGATGACGGACTTCTTCACCGCGTTTCCGGATCTCACGTACACCCTCGATGAGCTGTTCTTCGCCGGCGACCGCGGCGTGTGGCGGGGCCACTGGCGCGGCACCCAGCACGGTGACTGGGCCGGGATCGCCGCGTCCGGCAAAGCGGCGGAATGGACCGTCATCATCATCGGCCGCTTCGCCGACGGCAGGCTCGCGGAGGACTGGGTGGAGTACGACCGGCTCGGGCTCTACCGGCAACTCGGCGTCATCCCGCTCAGCGGATGACCCACGGCTGGGGCCCGGCGCCAGACCGATACCCACGCCGAGCACGGGTTTCGACCGACGCCGGCCGCTTCGCCCGGGATACCATGCATCACATGAACGGGGCGGGGGCCGCGGCATCCGACACGGCACTGCGATCTGCGACGCGGCGCCGGTACTCGGTCAACGCCGCCCTCGACGGCTTCTTCTTCGTGTTCGCCGGGCTTGCCGCGATCTGGCTCGCGTGGCTGCTGTTCAGCGAGTCGTTCACGTTCGGCTGGTGGGGCATCCTCGGACTCATCCTGTTCTGGGCGGTGCTCGCGTACCTGGTGCTGCCCCGACTGCACCGGATTCTCACGACGATCTACGTGCCCGACTACTTCATCGGCAGGGCACGCACGAGCGACGGCCTGCTCGGCGATCCGGTGAACCTCGCCGTGCGCGGCGACGCGCGACAGCTGCACGCGGCGATGCTCCAGGCCGGCTGGACCCGGGCCGACGAGATCACGGCGCGTTCATCCTGGCGCATCATCACGTCGACCCTGACCCGCCGCAGCTACGACGAGGCGCCCGTGAGCCCGCTCTTCCTCTTCGGTCGGCAGCAGGATGCCGCCTACCAGCAGGAGGTGGCGGGCAATCCCGCCAAGCGACATCATGTGCGGTTCTGGCGCTGCCCCGAGGGGTGGCTGCTCCCCGGCGGGTATCGCGTGGACTGGCTCGCCGCAGGAACCTTCGACCGCGCCGTGGGCTTCTCGCTCTTCACCCTGCAGATCACGCACAAGATCGACACCGACACCGACGTGGAACGCGACCACATCGTGGCGACGCTCCGTGATGCCGACCCCGCGGTCGAGGTCGAGGAGATCCGTGACTTCTCGACCGGCTACCACTCGCGCAACGGCGGCGGTGACACCATCCGCACCGACGGCGACCTGCCGGTGATCGATGTGCGAGCGATGCCCGTCACCGCCATCGAGGCGACGGATGCCGCGGAGCCGGTGTCATGACCGACAAGCGCTCCGCGTTCGAGTCGCCGACGGTGCTCGTCGCACCGGTGCCTGTGGACCCCGCGATGCGCCGGCCGGCAGCGACGAGCGTCGGGGCGGCGCTCGTCGTGTTGCGGGTGCTCGCCGGCGTGCTGTGGCTCGCGGCGCTGGCGTTCCAGTGGCGTGGCATCCTCGCGGGCGGGGTCGGGGATTCCGGCCTCGAGATGTCGAGCGAGGACCTCGAGGCGGCCGCCGATGGCGCACTCGCGCTGGTGCTCGTCGCCGGCGGTGTCGTGCTGTCGGTGGAGCTCGTGCTCGCCGTGCTCATCTGGTTCGGCCTCAACTGGCCGCGCATCGTGGTGATGGTGTTCGCGACGCTCAGCATCGGCGGGTCGTTCGTGACCTGGTGGGCGGGCGACCAGGAGATCACGTTGCAGACCACCCTCCTCACGCTCTCGCTCGACATCCTCGTGATGCTCGCGCTCTCGAGTCGCGCCGCCCGCGCGTACGCGCGACGGCCGCGGCCCGCGCGTCACGCGTAACCCGGCTGCGGGTCGCTCCGCTGAGCCGCCGGGGTCGGGCACCGGGCAGCCCCGCACGACGCACAGAGCACGAACTCGGCGTCGCACGCGGCATCCGTGCAGTTGACGGTGCGGTTCGTGCCGGCGCCGCAACCCGTGCACACGCCGATCACCGCGGCGTGGTCGCTGAAGTCGATCGAGCCGCGCCCGTCGAAGACGTAGAGCGAGCCCTGCCACAGGCCGTCGTCGCCGAAGCGCTCGCCGTATCGCACGATGCCGCCCTCGAGCTGGTACACCTCGCCGAAGCCGCGGCTCGCCATCAGGCTCGAGAGCACCTCGCAACGGATGCCGCCGGTGCAGTACGTCACGACGGGCCTGCCCTTCAGCTCGTCGAACTCGCCCGAGTCGAGGAGTTCGACGAAGTCGCGCGTCGTCTCGACATCGGGCATCACGGCGCCGCGGAATCGCCCGATCATCGCCTCGAGCGCGTTGCGCCCGTCGAAGAAGACCACGTCGTCGCCGCGTTCGGCGACGAGTGCGTGCAGCGCGTCGGGCGTGAGCCTCGTGCCGCCGCCGACCACGCCACGGTCGTCGACGCGCAGCTCGCCGGGCGCTCCGAACGAGACGATCTCGTCGCGCACCTTCACGCTGAGCTTCGGGAAGTCGAGGCTCTCGCCGGCGTCGTCGAGGCCGGTGCCCTCGCTCCACTTGAAGTCGATGTGCCGGAACGCGGGGTAGTCGCGTGTCTTGCGCACGTAGCGCTTCAGTGCGCCCATCTCGCCGCCGAGGGTGCCGTTCAGGCCGTGCTCCGACACGAGGATGCGCCCGCGGAGTCCGAGCGAGGAGGCGAGGTCGCGCTGCCACAGCCGCACCGCGTCGGGGTCGGCGAGCGGGGTGAAGGCGTAGTAGAGGAGGATCTTGGCGACGGCCACCCCCAGATCTTACGGGCAGACGCAGATTCCACGAGCGGATGCCACGTGCTCGCCGTGTGCCGGCGCGCGTAGGCTGGCGGCATCCGCCGAGGAGGGTCGCGATGCTCGACTTCGATCCGTACGCGCTGCTCCAGCAGCTGAAGCCGATGGGCACGTTCTCGCTCACGAGCGACGACGTGCGACACGGACACGAGCTCGCACGCCCGCAGTGGGGCGCCGCGGCCGGCGGTCGCGACGCGTCGCCGCAGCTGCGCTGGTCGGGCTTCCCGCCCGGCACGGTCAGCTTCGCGGTCACCTGCTTCGACCCCGACGCACCGAGCGCATCGGGCTGGTGGCACTGGCTGGTCGCGAACATCCCGGCCACGGTGACGAGCCTCGACACGGATGCCGGCGCCGCACGCGGCGCCAAGCTCCCCGCCGGCGCGCTCACGTTGCCCAACGACGATCGCGAGCGGCGGTACGCGGGGCCGACGCCGCCTCGGGGCACCGGCGTGCACCGGTATTTCTTCGTCGTGACGGCGCTCAACGTGCCGAGTGTCGCCGTCCCGCCGGACGCCGCACCGGCCGTGCTCGGCATGCGTCTGCACTTCCACGGCATCGCCCGCGGCATCCTGATCGGCACCGCGTCAGGCGACTGATCGCTGCCGGACGCCGGTGGCTCACATCGCCGCAGCTGCGCGGGTGCCTCGCCCGGCGCCGCAACAGCGGTGTTGCCTCGCGCGACGTTGCAACTCCGCGGGTGCCTCGCGCGGCGCCACAACACCGCGGTGCCTCGCACAGCGCCGCAACGTCGCGGGTGCCTCGCACAGCGCCGCAACTTCGCGGGTGCCTCGCGCGGCGCGGCAACTCCGCGGTTGCCTCGCGCGGCGCGGCAACGTCGCGGGTGCCTCGCACAGCGCCGCAACGTCGCGGGTGCCTCGCGCGGCGCGGCAACTTCGCGGGTGCCTCGCACAGCGCCGCAACTTCGCGGGTGCCTCGCACAGCGC
>NZ_JBHXMP010000016.1:0-33452 GCF_042720415.1 Agromyces sp. NPDC058484
GCATCCGCCGATCGGATGCCGCGCGCCGCCCTCGTTGGTGACTCAGCCCTCGTCGGTGCAGGCGTTGCCGGCCTCGGACGCAGCCTCCTGGATGGCGGTCTGGTGTTCGGCGACCGCGTCGGCGTCGGCCTCGGCCTCGGGATCGCTCGGCAGGGTCGACGCGAACTCGGCCGCCTCGTCGAGCTTCTCGCTGAGCGCATTGAGCGCGTCTGACGCGGCGTCTCCGGCCTCCTCGGCCAGCGCGACGACGCGCTCGCTGTACTCCTCGAGCGTCGCCTGCACGTCGCTCGGGTCGCCGCCCGCGGCGAGCGTGTTCTGCGCGCCGTTCGAGATGTCGCGCACGTCAGACTTGATCGTGTCGCAGGCGTCGCCGGCGGTTCCACCACCGCCGTCACCTGCGCCACCGGCAGCGCACCCGGCGAGCAGCAGAGCAGCCGCGAAGACGAGCGCGGCAGACTTCGTGATTCGTTCCATGGAATATCCCCTTGATTCTCGGTGTCCCCCAGCCTAGCGAGCACCCCCTGACACGCGTCCGGCCGATCGTGCCCGACAGTGGCACACTTCGCGCACGCGATCAAGGCCCTGCCCGAGTGCGCCCACCCGCTCGTATGCTCACGAGATGAGCACCGAAGACGAGACGGCCGCGCCGCGCAACCCCGAATCGAAGCCCGGCGAGCCGGCGCCGCTGAGCGACACCGAGCAGACCCGCAAGGACGTCAGCTACAGCCCGGGCAGTGAGGCTGAGACCGCGGCGAAGCAGGCCGATCCGCTGCCCGACGGCGTCGACGATGACATCGACGCGTCGCGCATCCGCGCGGTACCCGGCACGGGCGGTCCCGATGACGCGGGAGACGTCGACCTCGACCCGGAGGATGTCGAGCGCTGAACATGACGGCCGAGGCGACCGAGGGCCGACGGGAACGCCCACATGAGAGCGCCACGGCGACGCCTCGGCGCCGCGCCGCGGTGATCTACAACCCGGTGAAGGTCGACGCCGACGAGTTGCGCGCGGCCGTCGCGGCCGAGCCGGGCGCAGCCGGCTGGGCGGAGACGATGTGGTTCGCGACCTCGGAGGAGGACCCGGGCACCGGGCAGGCGAAGGAGGCGGTCGAACAGGGCGCCGACGTCGTGATCGCGGCCGGCGGCGACGGCACGATCCGGGCGGTCGCGCAGGTGCTCGCCGGCACCTCGGCGTCGCTCGCGCTGCTGCCGTCGGGAACGGGAAACCTCCTGGCACGCAACCTCGACCTCACCCTCGACGACATGGCGCACTCGATCGGGGTCGCCTTCGGCGGCGCCGACCGTCGGATCGACCTCGCGTGGGCCGAGATCCGGCGCGAGGGCGGCGGCATCGAACGCGAGGCCTTCCTCGTGATGGCGGGACTCGGTCTCGACGCGAAGATGCTGTCGCAGACCGACGAGGACCTGAAGGCGAGGGTCGGTTGGCTCGCCTACGTCGACGCGGCCCGCAAGGCACTGCGCGACAAGAACCGGCTGCGCATGCGGTACCGGTTCGACGGGCGTTCGACCCGCACGGTCTCGGCGCATACGCTCATCGTCGGCAACTGCGGATCGCTGCCCGCGAACATCCTGCTCCTGCCGACCGCCGCGATCGACGACGGCCGGTTCGAGGCCGTGTTCCTACGACCCGAGAGCGTCTGGGGCTGGATCCAGATCTTCGTGAAGATCATCTGGGAGAACGGCGTGCTGCGCCGCACCAAACTGGGCCGGCAGATGATGAGCCCCGACGTCGACGCGCTGCGCTATGTCAAGGGTCGACGGCTCGAGGTCGTGCTCAGCCGCCCCGAGGAACTCGAACTCGACGGCGACAGCTTCGGCGTCACCCGGGCGTTCCGCATGTGGATCGACGCCGGCGGCCTCACGGTGCGCGTGCCGGTCGCCGAGGCGGAGCCGAGTGCCGAGTGAGAGTGCTCAAGCCGATGCGAGCTCCAGCGGATGTACGCGACCGAGGTCGAGGCGTTGGCGAGCGACCCACAAGTCGTGCGCGTCTTGCATCGCCAGCCAGCTCTCCGCACTGCGCCCGAGTGCCTTCGACAGCCGCAGCGCCATCTCGGGGGTCAGTCGGCTCGCGCCGCTGAGCACGCGACTCAGCGTCGACGCGGCGACGTCCAGCTGCGCGGCGAGGGCTCGCCCACTCACCCCGAACGGCTCCAAGTAGACCTCGGAGATGAACTCCCCCGGGTGCGGCGGGTTGTGCATCGGCTTCAGCTCGTCCATCAGTGGTAGTCCTCGTAATCAAGGACGTAGGCGTTCCTTCTCGGAACTCGAACGTCACCCTCGAGCGTAGCGCGGTGCGCATCACGCAACGCAGCAGACGGTACAGGTCGCACTGGGGGCGCCGACCCAGTGCCGAACTCCTGAACCACGAGGCATCCGCCCTTCGGACACGGCAGATGTCGCCGGGCGAGGCAACCCCCTGTCGCGACGAATCGCGGCGACGTACTCTGCAGGAGAAGTCACCCCGGACCCTGGTCGGCTCGATCGTCACCGAAGTACGACGCGGGACTGGAGATGGCCATGGGGTACCTGCAGAGCGTGTCGGAGCAGGGGGTCATCCGCCGCACCCGGCCGCGAGCGCCCGATCGGCCGCACGCGAGCGATTTCACCGAGCTGGCGGCGCGCGTCCGCCAAGCCGGGCTGATGAGGCGGCGCTACGGGTACTACTGGACCAAGCTCGTGCTGCTGCCCCTGGCGTTCGTCGCGGCGTGCATCGTCTTCGTCTGGATCGGGGACACCTGGTGGCAACTCGTCACCGCGGTGGCGTTCGGGGTGCTGCTCACGCAGATCGCCTTCCTCGGCCACGATGCCGCGCACCGGCAGATCTTCGTCTCGGGGAAGATGAGTGACTGGACCTGCCTCATCATCGGCGACCTGTTCATCGGCATGAGCTACGGCTGGTGGCGGCACAAGCACACCCGGCACCATGCGAATCCGAACAAGGAGGGCGTCGATCCCGACCTCGACCTCCCCGTCATCTCGTTCACGGTGGAACAGGCGAATCGTCGTCGCAATCCTGTCAGCGGCTGGCTCGTCAGACATCAAGGGATCTTCTTCTACCCGATCCTGCTGCTGGAGGGCGTATCGCTGCACGCCTCGAGCGTCGTCCGAGTGCTGTCGCGGCAACCCGTCGAGCGCCGGCTGGTCGAGATCTGCCTGCTGTCCGTCCGCCTCGCCGGGTTCGTGATGCTCGTCTTCCTCGTGCTCTCCCCGGGTGTCGCGGCCGGCTTCCTCGCCGTGCAGCTCGGCGTGTTCGGGCTCTACATGGGGGTGTCCTTCGCACCGAACCACAAGGGGATGCCGGTCGTGCCCGCGGCTGTGAAGCTCGACTTCCTTCGACGCCAGGTCATGATGAGCCGTAACATCCGGGGAAACCGCTTCGTCGACACCATGATGGGCGGACTCAACTACCAGATCGAGCACCACCTGTTCCCGTCGATGCCCAGGCCGTATCTCAGGCGTGCGGCGCCGCTCGTGCGGGCGTACTGTCGCGAGGTCGACGTGCCCTACACCCAGGTCGGGCTCTTCCGTTCATACGCCATCGTGCTGCGCCACATCAACCGCGTGGGCCTCGGCGAGCGGGATCCGTTCGACTGCCCGATCGTCGCGCAACGACGCAGCCTGTAGCAGCGGGGGGCAACAGCCTCGAGAGCGGAGACGAGGGGATTTGAACCCCTGGTCCCCTTACGGGGACTCCACCTTAGCAGGGTGGTGCACTCGGCCGGACTATGCGACGTCTCCTCGCGGATGCTTGCGCACACGCGACTGTCATCATAACCCGCACACCCCTCGGATGACGATTCGAGCAAGCGAGCGGATGCCGCTACTGGTCGTCGAGGGTACGGCCGGCCGAGCAGCGGGTCTCTGCCGCGGTCTGGCCGCTCACGTCGCTGGGCAGCGCTTCGACCGTGGGCGCCGGTGCGGGCGCGGCATCCGTCGGTGTGCCCTCAGCGGGAACCTCCTCGGCGGGAACCTCCTCAGCGGGCGGAGCCGCGTTCGGGTCGCCCGCCGATGCGAAGTCCGACTCCTGTGCCTCGGTGTTGAATGTCACGGGCAGATCGTTCTGGAGCGCCGTGCGCACGTACTCCGCCGAGTCGGTCGGCGCGACCGCGCCGCCTTCGACGTACGCGGTCGGGTACTGGATGAAGGCGATCTTGGCGAGATCGGTGTCTTTCAGGGCCTTCGCGATGGAGATCATGCGCGTCGGGTCCATGAGGCTGTCCGAGAGCTGCATGTTGGCGAGTGCGGCCTTCGCGATCGAGTAGAGCTTCACCGGATCGGCGAGCGTGCCGTTCGACTGCAGCGTGCGAGCGAGCGACGAGAGGAAGACCTGCTGGTTCGAGATGCGCGCGAGGTCGCTGCCGTCGCCGACGCCGTGGCGCGTGCGGAGGAACTGCAGCGCGTCGATGCCCGCGAGCGTGTGGTTGCCCGCCGGGAGGAAGGTGTTGGTGTACTCGTCTTCGATGGGCTCGGCGACGCAGACCTCGACGCCGCCGACCGCCTCGGAGAGCCCGGCGACGCCCATGAACTGCACGATGCCGGCGAACGGGATGGTGACGCCCACGAGCTCCTCGACGGTCTTCACGACGCAGCCGAGGCCGCCGTGGGCGAGCACGGTGTTGATCTTCACGTCGTACTGCTCGGAGAGCGGGTCGCCCTCGGGGTCCGCGGGATCTGTGCACTCGGGAACGTTGACGAGCATGTCGCGGGGGAAGCTCACGACCGAGGCGTTCGAGTGGTCCTGCGAGATGTGCATGAGCATCGTGACGTCGTTGAGGACCGCGGTCTCCTCTTCGGGGTCGCCGAAGCCCATGCCCTGGCCCTGGCGGCTGTCGCTGCCGACCACGAGCAGGTTCACGCCGCCCTCCATGGCACCGACGTCGGGCACGCCCTCGAGCACCGCCTCGTTGCCGAGCGTCACGGTGGGCTTCGCGGTGCTCGCGAGGTCCCATGCCGCGTACGCAGCGACCGCGGACCCTGAGATGAGGGCGACGGCAACGACGGATGCCGCGACCTTCGCGATCGTCTTCCACGCTCCGTGAGGCTTCAGCTGGCCGTGGCGTGCGATGGACGGGGCCTTCGCGGCGCGTCGCGAGGTGTGACGAAGCTCCTGATTCAACGAGGTCCTCTCGAGTCTGGGTCGGTCGTCAGGTACGCGCGGAGGGCGTGGGATTCGAACCCACGAGGCATTGCTGCCCACTGGTTTTCAAGACCAGCTCCATCGGCCGCTCGGACAGCCCTCCCGGCCCGCGCGGCGACATCCGGAGGTCATCGTCAAGCGGGCAGGCCCCGATTCTAGCGGAAGCGCGCTTCGACGAGCCTCTCAGCACACCCTGAGAGGGTGCTGAAGCATCAGCCCTCATTGGCGCTGGAGCAGCGCACCTCCGCTGCCGTCTGGCCGGTCACATCGCCGGGGAGGGCCTCGGCGGTCGGCGCGTCGGGACCGGGCGCGGCGGAGGGGTCGACGGGCGTGGCGGAGGGATCGACGGGGGCGGGCGTCGCGGGCGCCGGCGTCCCGGGCTCCGGTGGCGCGTTCGGGTCGGTCACCGTGCCGAAGTCGGCTCCGGATGTCGCGTTCGGGTCGATCACCACCGGGCGGTCGGCCTGGAGCGCCGCGTTCACGAACGCCGCCGACTCCGACGGGACGACCGCGCCGAACCCATCGGTGTAGGCCGTCGGATACTGCACGAACGCGATCTTCGAGAGATCGACGTCCTGCAGCGTGCGCGCGATCGACATGAGCTGCGCCGGGTCCTGCATCTTATTCGACAGGGTCATGTTCGACAGCACGGCCTTCGCGATCGAGTAGAGCTTCACCGGGTCGCCGAGCGTGCCCGAACTCTGCATGGTGCGCATGAGCGAGGCGAGGAACGTCTGCTGGTTCGAGATGCGCCCGAGGTCGCTGCCGTCGCCCACACCATGACGGGTGCGGAGGAACTGCAGCGCTTCCATGCCCGAAAGGGTATGTATCCCCGCATCGAGGTAGGTGCCGGTGTAATCGTCGCTGATCGGCTCGGCGACGCAGACCTCGACGCCGCCGACCGCCGACGACAGCGCGGCCACTCCGTAGAACTCGACGATGCCGCCGACGGGGATGCCGACCCCCGTCAGCTCCTCCACGGTCGACGCCACGCAGCCGAGGCCACCCCATGCCAGCACCTCGTTGATCTTCGCCTCCGACAGTGCCGGCAACGGCTCCCCCTCGGGGTCCTCGGGATTCGGGCACTCGGGCACCGACACGATGAGATCGCGCGGGAAGCTCACGACCTCGACGTGCGAGTGGTCCTGTGAGATGTGCAACAGCATCGTGACGTCGTTCAGCGTCGCCGACTCCACGTCGGGGTCGCCGAACGCGCCGTCCTCGGGGCGCTTGTCGCTGCCGACGAGCAAGAAGTTCAGGCCGCCCTCCATCGCGCCGATGTCGGGCACGCCCTCGAGCATCTTCTCGCTCTCGAGCTGCACCGGCGGCTTCACCGACGCGAACAGGTCGACGGCGGCGTAGGCGACGATGGCGGCAGCGCTCACGGCGAGGACGGCGATGACGGATGCGGCGGTCTTCGCGGTGGTGCGCAGGGCGCCGTGCCGCGGCATCCGACCGTGCCTCGGCGGCAGGGCGAACTCGACCCGGGACTGCTGCGTCGTGCGATCGCTCATCGCGCGTCCCCTCCCGACGCGCTGATCATATCCGGCCCACCTGAGTCGGTGAAGGACGCGCGGGATGCGAATCAGAGCAGCGAGTGTCCCGGCCGCCTACGGATCACGGCAGCGAGTCGAGCACCGCTGCGAGCCCGGCGTGATGGATGTCGCCGGCGACCTCGTCGGCGGCGGCGCGCACCTCCTCGGGCGCCTGTCCCATCGCCACCGCGCGCCCAGAAGCGCCCGCCCACGTGAACATCTCGATGTCGTTGCGCCCGTCGCCGACGGCTATCACCCGGTCGAGCGGCACGTCGAGCCATCCGCGAACGCGCTCGAGCGCCGTCGCCTTGCTGACGCCCTCGGGGGCGATGTCGAGCCAGGCGGTCCAGCCGATCGCATAGCTCACCTTGTGGAGGCCCATGTCCTCGACGATCTGCAGGAACTCCTCGAGCTCGTGGTCGGGCGAGACCACCACGACGCGCGTCGCACGCTGGTGCAACAGCTCCTCGAAGGTCACCTCGCGCGCGTTGTCGAGGTTCCAGTCGGTCATGCCCGCGGTGTAGAGACGGTGGCCGTCGGGTGCTTCGACCATGAACCGGCCGCTCGGCAGGTGGCTGCGGATGCGCTCGAGCACCGCGCTCGGGTCGAAGGTCTCGACGTGCACCCTGGCGTAGCCGCCGGATGCCCCGTCGTCGCGCTTCATGGTGATCGCGCCGTTGGCGCACACCACGTACTCGGGGCTGAGCCCGAGGCGCTCGAGCACGAGAGCCGTCGTGGCCCACGAGCGCCCCGTGGCGAGGGTGACTTCGTGGCCGCGGTCGCGCGCCCGCGCGATCGCGTCGGCGACGTGCTCGTCGATCGACTCGTCTTCGTGCAGGATCGTGCCGTCGACGTCGAGCGCGACGAGCCAGGGCGCGTCGACGGCGAGGGCCTGGGACATCCGCTCGCTCATCGTGCGACGGGCGCGAGCACCTCGAGGCCGCCGAGGTAGCCGCGCAGCGGTTCGGGCACCACGACCGAGCCGTCGGCCCGCTGGTGCGTCTCGAGGAGAGCGACGATCCAGCGGGTCGTCGCGAGCGTGCCGTTGAGCGTCGCGACGGGCGTGGTCTTGCCACTGGAGGTGCGGAGGCGGATGTCGAGGCGGCGCGCCTGGAAGGTCGTGCAGTTCGACGTGGACGTGAGCTCGCGATACGCCTCCTGCGTGGGCACCCACGCCTCGATGTCGTACTTGCGCGCGGCGCTGGAGCCGAGGTCGCCGGCCGCGGTGTCGATGACCCGATAGGAGAGGCCGAGGTCTTGGAGCATCGCCTCCTGCCAGCCGAGCAGGCGCTCATGCTCGGCTTCGGCGTCGGCAGGGTCGACGTAGCTGAACATCTCGAGCTTGTTGAACTGGTGCACCCGGATGATGCCCCGCGTGTCCTTGCCGTGGCTGCCCGCCTCACGGCGATAGCACGTCGACCACCCCGCGTACCGCAGGGGGCCGTTCGACAGGTCGAGGATCTCGTCGGCGTGGTACCCGGCGAGCGCGACCTCACTGGTGCCGGTGAGGTAGAGGTCGTCGTCGGCGAGGTGGTAGACCTCCTCGGAGTGGGCGCCGAGGAACCCGGTGCCCTGCATGATCTCGGGGCGCACCAGCGTCGGCGTGATGAGCGGCGTGAACCCCGCGGCGAGCGCGCGGTCGAGCCCCATCGTCATGAGCGCGAGTTCGAGCCGGGCGCCGACGCCCTTCAGGTAGTGGAAGCGCGCCCCCGAGACCTTCGCGCCGCGCTGCATGTCGATGGCGTCGAGCAGCTCGCCGAGCTCGAGGTGATCGCGCGGCTCGAACCCGAACGCGGGGATCTCGCCGACCTCGCGGAGCACCACGTAGTCGTCTTCACCGCCGCCCGGGACGCCGTCGATGACGACGTTGCCGATGCGCTTCACGGCGTCGGTGAACGCGCCTTCGGCGTCGTTCGCGGCCTGGTTCGCCGCCTTGACGCTCGCGGCGAGCTGCTGCGCCTGCGCGACGAGGGCGGCCTTCTCCTCCTTGGGTGCCTGGGCGACCTGCTTTCCGAACGCGTTCTGGTCGGCGCGGAGCGACTCGAACTCGCTGATCGCACGGCGGCGCGCGGCATCCGCTTCGACCGCCTCATCGACGAACGACGCGGACTCGCCGCGCAGCTCCTGCGAATGCTTGATCAGCTCGGGGTTCTCGCGAAGCAGCACGGGGTCGATCACCCGAGCAAGTCTAGCCGGGGCCGTTCCGCTCCCTGAGCTCGTCGAAGGGAGCGGACCCAGTACGTCGAATTCCCTTCGACGAGCTCAGGGAACGTCACGGGGGGCGATCGTGCGGGCGCATGCAATACGGTTGGCACCGTGGGGGCGCGTGCGAACGACCGGGTGACGGATGCCGCCGCAGAACGCCCGAGGGCGGCGGTCATCTTCAACCCCACCAAGCGCGGCGTGAACGAGCTGCGCGTCGCCGTCGAGCGCGCGGAGGACGTGCAGGGGTTCGCGCCGTCGCTCTGGATCGAGACAGCGGCGGACGACCCGGGCAAGGGCATGGCGCTCGAGGCGCTCGAGGCGGGGGTCGACCTCGTGATCGCGGCCGGCGGAGACGGCACGGTGCGCTCGGTGGCGGCGACGCTCCGTGGCTCGGGCGTGCGGCTCGGCATCGTTCCGCTCGGCACCGGCAATCTCTTCGCGCGCAATCTCGGCATCCCGGTGAACGACCCGTTCGATGCCGTCGTGCTCGCCCTCAGCGGCGTCGACCGCGCGGTCGACGTGCTCGTCGCCGAGGCCACGCGACCCGACGGAAGCGACGAGACCCACGTGTCGCTCGTGATGAGCGGCGTCGGCATCGACGCGACGATGATCTCGACCACCAATGCCGAGCTGAAGAGACGGGTCGGCTGGCTCGCCTACGTCGACGCGGGTCTTCGTGCCATCCCCGTGTCGAAGCCGTTCCGCGTCGTGCACCGCCTGGACGGCGGACACGCCCACCGCTCGCGCGTCGCGAGCGTGCTCATCGCGAACCTGGGCTACCTGCCCGGGAACCTCGAGCTGATCCCCGACGCCGAGCTCGACGACGGGCACCTCGACGTCGTGCGCCTCCAGCCGCGCAACCTGCTCGGCTGGTTGCTGATCTGGCGCAAGGTCGCCTGGGAGAACCGCGTGCTCGCGAAGTCGGCGCTCGGCCGTCAGCTCATCGACCTCACCGGCGGCAACCGGCGGCGCGAGGTCGTCTACTCCCGGGGCCGTTCGGTCGAGCTCACGATCGAGGGCGAGGCCCAGGAGTTCGAGATCGACGGCGAGGTGTTCGGCGTGGTCACCGCGGTGCGTTTCTCGGTCGATCCCGCCGCGCTCATCGTGCGCGTCGCGCGCTGAGCCCGTCCCCGCGATCCCCCGCTGCCCGTGCACCTACCCGTCGTAAGGTCGACCTATGGGCAGAGTACGGGGACTGCTCGCCGTCATCGCGGCGACGGCGGTCGTGCTGAGCGGATGCTCGATCGACATCCCGGTCGACCCGCACGGCACGCTCGACCGGGTCCGTGACGGCAGCCTTCGAGTGGGAGTCTCCCACAACCCGCCATGGACCGACATCACAGAGGGCCGCTCGCCGTCGGGCATCGAGCCTGAGCTGATCGTGCAGTTCGCCGAGGAGCTGGACGCCGAGATCGAGTGGACGGAGGACGGCGAATCGACGCTCGCCATCGCACTGGAGCGCGGCGAGCTCGACGTTGTCATCGGCGGCCTCCTCGAGAACACCCCGTGGACCGCCCGTGCCGCCGTGACGCGGCCGTACGCCGAGACGACCGGTGACGGCGGAAGGTCCGAGAAGCACGTCATGCTCGTGCGGAAGGGAGAGAACGCCTTCCTCGTCGAGCTGGAGGAGTTCCTGGACCGCGAGGGTCGACGATGACCGTGCGATTCGGCCGGAACGAGCTTCCCGAACAGCAGGTTCGCAACCTGAAACGGGCGATCCGGTACGAGTGGTACACGATCGCGTTCCTGGCGGTCGCCATCCCCATGGTGTACCTCGTGATCGGCAACTCCCAGGCCATGAAGGCCGCCTGGATCGAGGACCTCCTGTCGCTCGCACCGCCGATCGCGTTCCTCGTCGCGGTCCGGATCGTCAACAGGCCGCCGACCGACAAGTATCCGTACGGGTTCCACCGGTCGATCGGCGTCGCCCATCTCGTCGCCGGCGTCGCACTCTTCACGATGGGCGCATTCCTGCTCGTCGACTCCGCGATCGGCCTGATCACCGTGGAACATCCGCCCATCGGTTCGATCCAGATCTTCGGAACCACCATCTGGCTGGGCTGGCTGATGATGGCGGTGATGGCCTTGACGATCCCCTTGCCGATCTACTTCGGGCGGGTGAAGATGTCGCTCGCGAAGGAGCTGCACGACAAGGTGCTGTATGCCGACGCCGACATGAACAAGGCCGACTGGATGACCGCGGTCGCCACGATCGTCGGTGTCGCGGGCATCGGCATCGGCTGGTGGTGGACGGATGCCGCGGCGGCGCTGTTCGTCGCGGCCAGCATCCTCTGGGACGGCGTGAGGAACATGCGTTCGGCCATCACCGATCTCATGGACACCCGGGCGACGACGTTCGACGACGATCACCCCCACCCGGTTACCGCCAAGATCGACGCGTACCTGCGTGGGTTGCCCTGGACCGAAGAGGTGGGTTCGCGTGTGCGAGATGAGGGCCATGTCTTCCACGTCGAGTCGTTCATCGTGCCCCGGAAGGGTCGAACTCCGCCGTTGCGGACGCTGACGGAGGCTCGCGACGGATGCATCGATCTGGACTGGAAGGTGCAGGACATCGTGCTGGTGCTCGTCGACGAGCTGCCCGAGGAGGTCGGCGGGCCGGCCGGCGACCGTCAATCGGAACGGAATCGCTGAGACCCCGCAATTCTCGAGGCGCGACGAATGCTCACTCGGGCTCGCCGCTCAGCAGAGGCGGGTCAACCGCGATCGCTCCCGAACTCCCGGCTCATCAGGAGCTGGACGTCGCGGTCGAGGTAGCCGAGCTTCTGATCGATGACCTCGAATCGCGCGTTCATCTCGGATCGCAGCGCGCCGATCTCGGCCATCAACTCGCCGCGAAGCCCGCCCAACTCCCCGCGAAGCCCGCCGATTTCACCCTTCAACTCCGCGCGAAGCCCGCCGAACTCCCCGCGAAGCCCGCCCAACTCCCCGCGAAGCCCGCCCAACTCCCCGCGAAGCCCGCCGATCTCACTCCGCACCACCCGCACGAACAACGCCGAGACCACCGTCAACATGCCGATCATGAGCGCGGAGAAGACGCCGATCAGCGTCCACACCTGCGGTTCGGTCATGTTCACCCTCCCATTGTCGATCAGGAGTCCTCAGCATGCCAGCACCAGCGCCTGGCCACGGGGCGGGCAATGCTGGAACCGACTCAGCCGCCATGCTCACGCCTGGGGAGGAGGGGTGGAGTTGCGCGTCAGCGATTTCCATCGGCGCGCGCCCCGCGCACCGAGCATGACGATGCCGACGATGGAGCCGACCGCCAGGAGGGCGAACGGCCCGGTAGCGATGGACGCAACCTGCACGAGGGCCATCGCCGCGACCTGTTCTTCGCTCGGCACGGACGCGAAGGTGACACTCGCCCCTTCGGTGCTTCGGGCGGTGAGCCAGGCGATGGCCAGGATCGAGACCACCGCCGATCCGGCGAGCGCGTACACCGCCGGAAGTCGCGGGAAGCGAGCGGCCGAGGCGTCGAGGCGTGCCGACGCGATCTGCGTCGCCCCCGCCAGCGTTGTGACGACGGCGATTCCGATCGCGCCGGCCTGCATGAGCGCTGGTGCGATGGTCCACCCCAACTGCCGGAGCACCATGTCGCCGCCGCCGACATAGGCCGCCGGATCGGAGAACACCGCCCATGCCCACCACAGGCCCGCCACGAACACTCCGGCCGTGACCATCCACCCTGCCACGAACCACAACCGCACCTGCGATACCGCTGCCGCTGCCGCTGCCTCTGCCGATTCGACGGCCTCCGGGGCCGAGGAGGACTCTTCCCTCTCCTGCGACGATGCCGGTTCGACGACCTCGCGCTCCGCAACGGGTTCGACGGGTTCGTCCGGGCCCGGCGCGGCGAGCGCCCGGCGCACGAGCTCGACGGCGTCGCCGTGCTCCTCGTGGGGGGCGGCGACATCCGTCATCGATTCCGTGCGGTCAGGTGGCGGGGTCTGTGCGGGTGGCGGCGCGAGATCGGGCTGCGCCCCGATGCTGCGTGCGGCGGGCGCCGCGGCATCCGGAACATAGCCGCGCTGGAACCGCGGATCGAATCGCGGATCGATCTCGGATGGCGCGCTCTCGGTCACTCGGGCTCGCCGCTCAGCAGGCCGCGCAGCCAGTCGCGCGCCTCGATGAAGATCTCGTCGTCGTACTTCGAGTGGTACGAGACCTCCCGGCGGTCGGCACGGGGGTACGAGCCGAGGAAGATCACGTTCGGGCTCGTTCGCCGCAGGCCGAGCAGGGCGTCGGCGACGCGTTCGTCGGCGATGTGCCCGTCGAGGTCGACGACGAAGCGGTACCGGCCGAGGGCGTCGCCGATCGGCCGCGATTCGAGCAGCGACAGGTTGACCCCGCGGGTCGAGAACTGCTCGAGCATGGCGAGCAGGGCGCCCGGCTCATCGGTGGGCAGCTCGACGACGAGGCTCGTCTTGTCGGCGCCCGTCGGCTCCGCGAGCGCGCGCGAGCGCGACACGAGCACGAAGCGGGTGACCGCGTTCGGGTTGTCGCCGATGCCCGTGGCGAGCACCTCGAGGTCGAGGTGCTCGGTGATGCCCGGAGGTGCCACCGCGGCATCCGCCTGGCTGTCTTCGAAGAGGGATGCCGCGGCCTGCACGTTGCTCGTCGCCGGGAGATGCCCGTGGTCGGGCAACTCGCGTTCGAGCCAGCCGCGCGACTGCGCATAGGCCACCGGGTGGGCGTTGACGATGCGCACGTCGGCGAGCCTCGTGCCGCGACGGGCGACGAGCACGAACTCCACGGGCACGAGGTACTCGCCGACGATGCGCAGGCCCGGCACCGTCGCGAGCGCGTCCTGCGTCGCCGAGACACCGCCCTCGACCGAGTTCTCGATCGCGATCATCGCCGCGATCGAACGGCCGCTCGTGACATCCGCGAGCGCCTCGCCCACGTTGTTCACCGAGCGCCAGTGCTTGCCGGATGCCTCGGGCACCTGCTTGAGCGCCGCCTCGGTGAACGTGCCGGCCGGGCCGAGGTACGAGTAGGTCTCGTCGGGGCGTGGCGCAGCGGCATCCGTCATGCAGGCCAGCCTAGCCAGCGGCGAGAAGGCCGAGTTGCCCGAATCTGCTCAGGATCGGGCAAGTCGTTGATCTCGTTGCTCGGTTGCCCGACGGGCACACCGCCAGCGGTTCGCCAGTACAGGAAGTTCCGGGCCGATCGTCGGCGTGTCCCGGCCCGACACGCCGCGCGCGGTCGAAGACTTCCTGCAGAACCCATCGACGGCTTCCCCGGCAAGGAGGCGCGGCCATGACCACCGACACGGGCACGGATGCCGCGGCGCGACGCCGCGCCCTGCCCACCGATGCCGAGCGACTGCTCGGCCTGCGCCGCATGAAGCGGGCGGCGGCGAGCCTGCTCGTCGTGGCGGCCGTGGTGTTCGCGGTGTCGTTCGCCCTGCAGGACTCGCTGCCGTGGCTCGGATACGTTCGCGCGGCGGCCGAAGGCGCGATGGTCGGCGCGATCGCCGACTGGTTCGCGGTGACGGCGTTGTTCCGGCATCCGCTCGGCATACCCATCCCGCACACGGCCATCATCCCGACGCGCAAGGACGAGATCGGCGCGACCCTCGGCGCATTCGTCGAGGACGAGTTCCTCTCCGACGAGGTCGTGCTCGGCAAGCTGCGCTCGATCGGCATCGCCCGGCGCCTCGGCGGCTGGCTCGCGGCGCCCGCGAACGCCGACCGGCTCACGGCCGAGGCATCCGTCGCCGGTCGCGGCATCCTCACCCTGCTCGGCGACGACGACGTCGAGGACGTCATCGAGAAGCTCGCCAGGCGCCACCTGTTCGAGCCCGAGTGGGGGCCCGCGATCGGGCGCATCGGCGCGCGGCTCGTCGCCGCCGACCAGCAGCGCGCCGCCATCGACGTCGTGCTCGAGCGGGCCGAGGACTGGCTCGCCTCGCATCCCGACGCATTCGGCAGCATGGTCTCGGGCCGGCTGCCGCGCTGGATGCCGGCGTTCGTCGACCGGTTCGTCGACGACCGCGCCCACCGCGAGGTGCTCGCGTTCGTCCGGGCGGTGCGCGACGATCCGCGGCATCCGCTCCGCGAAGCGGTCGACCGCTGGCTCGCCGAGCTCACCGACGACCTGCAGCACGACCCGGCGACGATCGCCCGCGTCGAGCAGGTGAAGTCCGACCTGCTCGACAGCCCTCGCGTGCGCGAGTTCGCCGGCGAGGCCTGGGCGAGCATCAAGGAGACCCTCGACGCGTCGCTCGCCGACCCCTCGAGCGAGCTGCGCGCGAGCCTGCGCTCGGCCGTCATGGAGGTCGGCACGCGGCTCGCGAGCGACGAGGAGCTTGCCGCGAAGATCGACGACTGGGTGACGGATGCCGCGGCCTACGTCGTGGGCAACTACCGCCACGAGATCGCCGGCGTCATCACCGAGACCGTCGAGCGGTGGGACCCGCAGGAGACGACCGAGAAGCTCGAGCTGCAGGTCGGACGCGACCTGCAGTTCATCCGCATCAACGGCACGGTGGTGGGTGCGCTCGCGGGGGTCGCGATCTTCACGATCGCGACGGGCGTGCAGGCCCTCGTCTGAGGCATGCGCCGAGGCCGCGGCCCGCAGTCCCCACCACCCGCCCGCCTCGCCGCACCCGCCCGCCTCGCCGCACCCGCCCGCCTCGCCGCACCCGCCCGCCTCGCCGAACGCGTGCAGAGCCGTCCAGTGCGCCCGGAAAACCGAACGCGCTCGGGCAGGCGCTCGCGTGAGGCATCCGCGCGCGGTTCCGGGGTGGATTCCGGCCAGTCGGACGAGGCATCCGTCGTCTGAGACATCATCCGTGATCACGGTGACCTGACGGTCCTGGATCACGCGTGCAATAGCGTGCAACACTCTCATAGCTCCTGTGTCGTCGCCCTCCGCCGGCGCTCGCTGTAGTTCCGGCTGAAGGTGGCGGAGCGTCCCGGGGATTCCACGGCACTTGTCATCGTTTCGGGGCTGCGGATTCCACACGAATGGCGGATTCCTACATTGGGCATCTCGGCTGTCACCGCGGGTGAGGCCAGTCGGAGCCCCCGTCTGTCCTTTCCCGCCGGGGGGACCCCTCAGCGCAGCTCGATAAGGCGGTTCCCGGCATCGACCAGTTCAACGATGCTGTCGATCAGCGGCTCGAACCACTCAAGCAAGGCCCGGCGCCGCGTGTTGCCTACACGAACCCACACCATCGCGGGGAAGGTGCCGCCGAGCAACAACATGTTGGAGAAGTCCTCGCCCTTTGTGACCAGCACTGCATCGTGATCGAGTGCGTAGCGCCAGAGCTCTCGATCCGGTGCGCCACCCGGGCCGATGTCGGTCACATGCTCGGCGACTGGCCGCGATCGGAGAGCATCCGGGCCAGCGCCGGAGGCAATTGCGCGTGGACGAGGAAGCGCACGGACTATGAAGCGAGCACGATCGCGTGGTCGGCCTGGGCAGCGATTCCTTGTTAGATGCCGAGGACGAGCCGGATGCCGTCGGCGATCTTGGAGAGGACGTAGTTGGGGAGGTGCCCTGTCGGGTAGGGCTCCAGAAACTCTCGGCTGACTGGACCGACCTGGGACACGACTGCGACGGAGTCCTTCCCGAGCCCCGAGGCGTCGACCGGAATCAGCACGTTGCCCGGGAAGGCTTCGAGTGCAACGTTCGAGGTCAGCGGCACCACGAGCACGGTCGTCATCTCCGTGGCGAGGAGCCAGTCCTCTTGCATGACGATGGCTGGGCGGCGCTTGGCGGGTTCGGATCCCCGGGGTGATCCGAAATCGACCCAGACGACGTCGCCGTGGGCGATCACCACTCGGTGCCCTCAAGCACGGTGCGCTCAGATTCACGGAGGAAGGGGCTGTCTGCGGAGGGCTGTCCGACGCGCGCGAGAACCGAGTTCGCCAAGGCGGTCAACTCAGTCTCACCCTCCAATTCCTCGGCGAGGCGACGACCTGCGAGGCGGTAGAACTCTGATCGGTTCATGCCGTGTCGCGCCGCCAGCCTTTCGAAGCGTTCGAAGTCGCTGTCTGGGATCGAGATCGCGGTCTTCATACGCAAAGTATAACCCGTTATACCGTCGCCGCACTCAAGGATCGTGTAGCGGCCAACGAGGCGGCACCGGCGGGCGCGGCGGCTCTTCAGACACGACCTTGGGGTGGAGCCAGAGACCCACGCGCAAGAATGGCGCCATTCACGCCGTGCGTACGATGGCAAGACAGATGGCCTCTTGCCGGAGTTCTACGAGGGCTACCTGATCGAGACCGGGTGGGGTGTGCTGTTCACCTTCTTCGCCGGACTTCCGATGCGCTTCCTGGGCGCTCGCCCGGAGTGGATCTCCGCAGCCCTGGTCAGCGCTTCTGCGGGGGTTGCGGTGCTCATCGTCGCCGTCGCGTCGGCACAGTCGGTGCAGTTGATCATTGTCGCGGCCCTCCTGCTGCCCGCCGCCGTAGTCTTGGCGCTAGCTCCGTCGACTCCGGACTGCAGGGTCGGGTCAGGTCGAGGCATCCGCTCTCCTCAAGGTGGTCAGGAACAGATCGGTCAACTGCTCGGCGACGAGCGTCTTGTCTTCGGGGCCCTCGGGCGAGTACCAGTGCGACAGGTAGTGAGCGTCGCTGAAGAAGTGGGCGATCAGCAGCGCCATCGGGATGTCAGTGCGGTACAGGCCCTCAGCCTGCCCCCGCTCGTGGTACATCGCGCCCTTGGTGACGCCGGCGGCCTCGACGATCTGCTGCACGCTGGTGTTCGCGTAGCCCTGACGGGCGAAGAGCTCGACGGCGGCGCGGGTGACGTCGTCTGCGACGTGGAATTCCCTCATGCCTTCATCTTTCACCCGAACCCGCCCCGCCCCCGTCACACGAGGGGACGGATGCCTGAGCCGCCGTCGACGGGGAGCGTCTGGCCCGTGATCCATGCGGCGTCGTCCGAGAGGAGGAACGCGACGGGCCCGGCGACGTCGGCGACCTCGCCGAGACGGCGGAGCGGATAGGCGGCGGATGCCTCTTCCTCATGCCCCCTCGTACAGCGCCCGGGCGAACGCGGTCTTGACGACGGCGGGCGCGACCGCGTTCACACGGATGCCCGGCGCCAGCTCGAACGCCGGCTGCGCCTCGAGCGAGCTGCGCGCCGGCCTCCGCTCGGCGATTCTCGAGGTGGGCACTCGGCTCGCGAACGACGCCGAGCTCGCCGCGAAGGTCGACGAGTGGGTGACGGATGCCGCGGCCTGCGTGGTGCGCAACGACCGGAGCGAGATCGCCGGCGTCATCACCGAGACCGTGGAGCGGTGGGACCCGCGCGAGACGACCGAGAAACTCGAGCTGCAGGTGGGGCGCGATGCGCAGTTCATCCGGATCAACGGCACCGTCGCGGGTGCGCTCGCGGGCGTCGCGATCTTCACGATCGCGACCGGCGTGCAGGCGCCCGTTCGCTGAGCCCGTCGAAGCGAACCCGCGGCTCCCTTCGACGCCCTCGTTCGCTGAGCCCGTCGTTCGCTGAGCCCGTCGAAGCGAACCCGCGGCTCCCTTCGACGCCCTCGTTCGCTGAGCCCGTCGAAGCGAACCCGCGGCTCCCTTCGACGCCCTCGTTCGCTGAGCCCGTCGAAGCGCACCCGCGGCTCCCTTCGACAAGCTCAGGGAGCGAGATCCCGGGCTCGATGCAAGACTGGGACGCATGCACGAGCGAGCGGGTACCCCGGCGACCGAGTCCGACCTCATCGACGTCGAGGCCCTCGTCAGGGCCTACTACGAGAAGAAACCCGATGTGACGGATGCCACGCAACGTGTGGTGTTCGGCACGTCCGGGCATCGCGGGTCGGCGTTCACGACGAGCTTCAACGAAGACCACATCCTCGCCGTCACCCAGGCGATCGTCGACTACCGCACCGCGCAGGGCATCACCGGTCCGCTGTTCATCGGCGCCGACACGCACGGCCTCAGCGCCCCCGCGCAGACGACCGCGCTCGACGTGCTCGCCGGCAACAAGGTGCGCGTGCTCGCCGACCGGTTCGACGACTACGTGCCCACGCCCGCCCTCAGCCACGCGATCCTGACGTGGAACAACGACCTGGCCCGGCGCGCCGAGGGCGAGGCCGACGGCATCGTCATCACGCCCTCGCACAACCCGCCGCAGGACGGCGGCATCAAGTACAACCCCCCGCACGGGGGCCCTGCCGACTCGGATGCCACGGGGTGGATCGCCGCGCGAGCGAACGAGCTCATCGCGGGCGGCCTCCGCGAGGTGAACCAGGCCGAGCCGAGCGGGGTCGAGACGTACGACTTCCGCGGCGAG
Organism: Agromyces sp. NPDC058484; assembly: GCF_042720415.1. NCBI lineage: Bacteria > Bacillati > Actinomycetota > Actinomycetes > Micrococcales > Microbacteriaceae > Agromyces > Agromyces sp. NPDC058484. Next base: position 19,177 of record NZ_JBHXMP010000016.1, read on the forward strand.
TACGTCGACGACCTCGCGAACATCATCGACTTCGACGCGATCCGCACGAGCGGCATCCGCATCGGCGCAGACCCGCTCGGCGGGGCATCCGTGCACTACTGGGACGCGATCCGCGACCGGTACGACCTCGACCTCACGGTCGTGAACGAGCGCGTCGACCCCGCCTGGTCGTTCATGACGCTCGACTGGGACGGCAAGATCCGCATGGACCCGTCGAGCCCGTCGGCGATGGCCTCGGTGCTCGCGAACGCCTCGGGCTTCGACATCCTCACTGGCAACGATGCCGACGCCGACCGGCACGGCATCGTCACGCCCGACGGCGGCCTGATGAACCCGAACCACTACCTCGCCGTGGCGATCGAGTACCTCTTCACGCACCGGCCGAACTGGCGATCGGATGCCGCGATCGGCAAGACCCTCGTCTCGAGCTCGATGATCGACCGGGTCGCCGACTCCCTCGGCCGTCGGCTCTGGGAGGTGCCGGTCGGGTTCAAGTGGTTCGTGCCCGGGCTCGTCGACGGATCGGTCGGCTTCGGCGGCGAGGAGAGCGCCGGCGCCTCGTTCCTGCGGTTCGACGGCACGGTCTGGACGACCGACAAGGACGGCATCCTGCTCTGCCTGCTCGCGTCCGAGATCCGGGCGGTGACCGGGAAGTCGCCCTCGGAGCTCTACCGCTCGCTGGTCGAGCGGTTCGGAGATCCCGCCTACGAGCGAACGGATGCCGCGGCCACCCCCGCGCAGAAGACCGCGCTCGGCAGGCTCACGGCCGACGCGATCGCCGCGACGGAGCTCGCCGGCGAACCGATCACGGCCAAGCTCTCTCACGCGCCGGGCAACGACGCGGCGATCGGCGGGGTCAAGGTGCAGACGCAGGATGCGTGGTTCGCGGCGCGCCCGAGCGGCACCGAGGACGTGTACAAGATCTACGCGGAGTCGTTCAAGGGGCCCGACCACCTCTCGAAGGTGCAGGCCGAGGCGAAGGTCGTCGTGACCGAGGCGCTCGGCTCCGCCGGCTGAGCCCCCCGCCCCGGCACGACCTTTCGACGGCCGTACGACGCTTCGGAATGGTCGTATCTTCGCCGAGGGGTCGTATCGCCTGGGCCGGCGATGGACCGCGGGACAGCCCTGGATCCGGGGTCAGCGGATCGAGAAGTACGAGACCGAGCCGCCGCCCGTGGCGAGGGCGGTGTCGACGTCCCAGAAGTCGGCGTCCTTCGTGTGGCCGCCGACCCAGATCTTCGTGCCGTCATCGGTGCGCTCGACGCGCGTGACGACAGCGGTGTGGTCGCGGTCGCCCGACGAGTCCCAGTCGAACTGCGCGATGTCGCCGACCTTCACGAGGCCGCGCTGCGAGTCGTCGAGCGGCGTCGCCCGGTCGGGGCGCGTGTTCAAGTAGTCGCGCAGCGCGGTCGAGCTCGCCCAGCTCGGCGACATCGCGCCGGTGGCGAGGTCGAGGTTCCAGCCGTCGTCCATCGTCCAGCCGCGGGCGAGCAGCGACTGGCTGGCGAAGTTCGCGCAGTCGTAACCGGAGATGACCGGGTACACGTCCGAGTTGTACTCGCTCCAGTAGGCGAGCACGTAGCCCACTTGCGCGTCGATGCCCGGGTCGCTCGTGTAGGTGAGCGTGAGGGTGCGCGGCGCGGTGGGCGCCTTCGGCGCGGACGCGCCGGTGAGCACGCCCTCGAGCGGCTGCACGACCGACGTGCCGGCGGCGACCACGGCGGTGGGCGTCTCGGCGCCGATCGCCTGGCCCGCGGCATCCGCGAATCGCACCTCGGCGGCCGTGCCGAGCGCGTCCTCGGCGACCGCGGGAACGGCGAAGGTGACGTGCGCCGCATCGGCGGCGACGATGTCGGCGGAGGCACCGCCGACCGTGACCGAGGCGACCTCGTCGAGGCCCTCCCCGGTGACGCTGACCTGGGTGCCGCCGGTGAACGGGGCGGCGGCGACCGAGAGATCGCTGGTCACCGTCGGGGCCTCGTCGACCTCGGCAGCGGATGCCGCGATCGTGTCGGCCGCGGCGGCACTCGATGCTGCGGCGGCGCGGGCGGTCGTGGTGCTCGTGGTGTCGCGGTCGGAATCGGCGGATGCCGCGACGGCGCCGAACGCGGACACGCCCGCGATCGCGGCCGCGCAGCCGAGCGCCACCGTCTGCCGGAACGCGCTGCCCGCGGCGAGGCGGTCGCGCGCGGGTTCGGCGCGGTGGCGCGGCTGGCGCGGCGTATGCGGCGTGAGCGGCGTGAGCGGTGGCTTTCGGGGCGCAGACCGGTGGAGGGTCGATCGGCGGGGTTGGGAGCGACTGGTTTCGGAGCGATGAGCTTCGGATCGGCGGAGGGTCGAGCGGCGGGGCAGGGGGAAGTCAGGCAGTTCAGGGGTGTGGGGCACAGGCGAAGAAGAGTTCCGTATCGGCATGCAGGGGACATGACAGCCCATCACGCGGTTTTGTGAGGATCCCTCCCGAAGGCTGGGAGAACCGTGGGCGTGCGCTCACGGGGCGGTCCGTGCGAACGAGCGCGACGTCAGGCGGGCGCGCCGCGGCGGAGCATGCCGAGCCGCAGGCCCGCGATGGCCAGCGGCGCGAGCACGAAGAGGGCGACGACGTTCACGCCCGCGAACCCGCCGAGGCCCAGCACGAGCCCCGAGAAGGCTGCGGATGTCGCGGCGGCGATGTTCATCGCGGCATCCGTCGCCCCCTGCAACGGCACGCGCAGGCGCTCGTCGACCGAGGTGGTGAGCAGGGTCGAGCCGCCGATGAGCCCGGCCGACCAGCCGAGGCCGAGGAGGCCGAGGGCGAGCGGCACGAGCAGCACGCTCTCTGGGGGCGCGAGGATGCCGATCATCGTCGCCGTGACGAGGATCGCGGCGCCGATCGCGATGACGCGCGCTGAGCCGATGCGGTCGGCGAGCCAACCCATCAGCGGGCTCGCGCCGTACATGCCGAGGATGTGGATGCTGAGCACGATGCCGACGAGGGAGAGCGACAGGCCGTGCTCGGTCATGTGCACGGGGGTCATCACCATCACGCCGATCATCACCGTGTGCGAGCACACGATCGCGAGGATCGCGACGAGCGCGGCGGGGTTTCGGACGGCGGTGCGGAGGGCCGTCCACGCGCCGATGCGCTCGGGCGGCGCGGTCTCCGTGGCGGGCGGCGCGGCGGCGCGGCCGCCTGACGGTTCGGGGACGGCGGCGGCGCTCGGCTCGGGATCAGTCGCGGCATCCGGGCCTGCGGCGGCAGCGCCCGCGGCATCCGGCAGGAGGGCCCCCGCGGCATCCGGCCTCAAGGCGCCCGCGGCATCCGGAGCTTCGGCCGACGTCGCGCCCGTGGCATCCGGGCCTTCGGCCGTCGTCGCTCCCGTGTCATCCGTCGCGAGGTGGCCCGCCCTCGGGGTGCGAAGCAGCGTGGCGACGAGGATCGAGGAGAGCCCGAACGCCACGCCCGAGAAGATGAACGGACCGACGAGCGGCGGCAGCCCGAGCGCCAGCCCGAAGTCGTCTCCGGCCTCGGACAGGAGCGGCCCGGTGACCGAGCCGATGGTCGTCGCCCACAGCACGAGCGACATCGAGCGCGCCTCGAAGCCGGGAGCGGCGACCTCGGTCGCGGCGAAGCGTGCCTGCAGTCCCGCGGCGGCGCCCGCGCCGAACGCCGCGAGTCCGAGGAACACGAGCGGCGCCCATCCGCTCGCTGCGGCGGCGATCACGAGCACGGCGCCGAGGAACGCGCACACGTATCCCGTCGCGAGCGCGACGTGGCGTCCGGCCCGCACCGCGAGCTTCGCGAGCGGGATGGCGACGACGGCCGCGCCGAGCACGCTCGCCGACTGCGCGAGGCCGCCCAGCGCGTTCACGTCGGTGAGGTCGGCCACGAGGATCGCCGCGACGGCGATGCCCGACGCCACGCCGACGCCCGCGAGCAGCTGGTTGACGATGAGCACGGCGAGCGAGAGCCCGCGACGGGGCATCCGTTCACTCACCTGCTGCGACATCCGCTCGGCCTCATTCGTAGTCGGGTGCGGGCGGGAGGCCGAAGAACTCCTCGAGCGTCGTGATTCCGGTGTCGTGCATCTTGCTCGTGAGGCCGACGCCGGTGTAGCGGAAGTGCCACGGCTCGAACGAGTAGCCCGTGATGGCGGTCTTGTCGGCGGGGTACCGGAGGATGAACCCGAACCGCCACGCGTTGTCGCGCAGCCAGATGCCCTCGTCGGTGTCGCCGAAGCACTCGTCCAGCGAGCATTCCCCCGAGACGGCGCCGATGTCCATCGTGAGACCGGTCTGGTGCTCGCTGTACCCGGGGCGTGCCGTCGTCAGGTCGTCGCCGTCGTACACGTTCTCCTGCGCGGAGTACGAACGGTAGGCGCTGTTCGAGGCGAGCTCGAGACCGGCCTCGTCGAACGCGGCATCGAACATCTCGACAAGGGCGTCGGACGCCTCCTGCCGCAGCTGCGGCTCGTTGGTGTGCTCCACCGGGACGTCGACGAGGTCGTCGGGTTCGAAGTCCTGCGGGTTCAGCGGTCGCAGCTTGTTGACGACGACCCAGGTGCTGGTGGGGTCGTCGATCGAGTGCGCCGTGCGGTCGAACGTGTCGACGACGGCGGGCGCCGGTGGGGCGGCGGGCGAGGGGCGGGCGGCGGGCGTCTCGGTGGCGGTGGCGTCGGCGAAGTCGGATGCCGCGCCGGACGCGCCGCCCGCCGCGTCACCCGATGAGCCTCCCGCCACTGCGCCGATCACGACGACACCCGCGGCGAGGAGCACCGCACTGAGCGACAGCGCGATGACGAGACGTCGATTCTGCCGCACCCGATCGGACGGCTCCCGGCGCTCGCTTGCAGACACCGTTCGAGTGTACGCCGCGGATGCCGCGGGCGGCGGCTGGGCTGCCTGCAAGACCACCGTGCCGACGCCCCGCGTGACGACCTTTCTCCAGCCCTACGACGGTTCGGAAAGGTCGTCGGGCGAGAGAATGGTCGTAGCGGGGCGGTCAGCGACCGGGCGGGACGGCGGCGACGCCCGTCTCGAACACGACGCCCGTCTCGAACATCACGCCCGCGACATCCGCGAACCGTGCCCGCATCACCGCGATCGCCTCGGGGTTCTCGTCGACGAGCACGAAGCGCCTGCCGAGCGTCGCCGCGACGGCGCCGGTCGTGCCACTGCCCGCGAAGAAGTCGAGCACCCAGTCGCCCTCGCGCGTCGACGCCTGCACGATGCGCCGCAGGATCCCCTCGGGTTTCTGCGTCGGGTAGCCCGTCTTCTCGCGACCGGTGGGCGACACGATCGTGTGCCACCACACGTCGGTCGGCAGCTTGCCGAGCGCGGCCTTCTCGGCGGTCACCAGCCCGGGCGCCATGTAGGGCTCGCGGTCGACTGCGCTCGAGTCGTACCAGTAGCCGGCAGGATTCTTCACGTACACGAGGATCGTGTCGTGCTTCGTCGGCCACTTGCGCTTCGTCTTGGCGCCGTAGTCGTAGGCCCAGATCAGCTCGTTGAGGAAGCACTCGCGCCCGAACAGCGCGTCGAGCAGCACCTTCGCGTAGTGCGCCTCGCGGTAGTCGAGGTGCAGGTAGAGCGTGCCGTCGTCGGCGAGCAGCCGCCACGCCTCGATCAGACGAGGCTCGAGGAACCCCCAGTAGTCGTCGAAGCGGTCGTCGTAGCGCAGCAGATCGCCGCGGATGCGCTCGTAGCGCTGGCCGGCGAACCCGGTGATGGTTCCGGCGCGCCCTGAGCTCGCGGCGCCCTGAGCTCGTCGAAGGGTCGACGGGGCCGCGGCACGCGGGGCATCCGTCGCCTGCTCGTCATTCGGCGCCGCTGCCGACGTGTCCACCCGCGTGTGGCGCGTCGCCTGTCGCGCCTGCGACCGCCCCGTGTTGAACGGCGGATCGAGGTAGACGAGCGCGAACCGCCCGTCGGGCAGGGTGGGCAGCACCGCGAGGTTGTCCGCCTGGATGATGCGGTTCGGTTCGTCATCGGATGCCACGGGCACCAGTCTGCCAGCGGCCGCGCGTGCGCGGCGAGTTCGTCAGCGGCGGCCGACGTCGAGGCGGATGCGTCCGCGGAACCGGTCGGGATCGTCGTCGTCGGCGTCATCCGCCGCGAACGCGATGCCCTTGTCGCCGTCGCCGGGCAGTGGCGCGGGCGCGGGAAGGCGGCTCTGGCGATCGAGCTCCACCGCCGCCTCGTGCTTGCGGGGGGCGAACACCTCGTCGCCGATCATCATGACGCCACCGGGGCCGGGGCCACCGCCGCCGCCGCGGCGCTTGTCGGAGAGGTCGATCCAGCGGCGCCGCACGGCGAGCACGAGAACGCCCGCGACGAGCACGGCGATGCCGACCCAGATCCACCAATCCACCCGGCGATTGTACAGAGGATCCCTGAGTCTTCCTCGCGCGCGAGCCCCGCGGCATCCGGATGCCTCGTGCCCCGCGGCATCTCAGGGCACCCGCTGCAGCCACTCCCGCGTCGCGAACTTCGACTCGACGAGCGCCTCGGCCTCGGCGAGCTCGTCGGGCGCGACCGTGCCCGGCGTCGCGCCGTAGAGGTCGGTGAACGTCTGCTTCAGGGCCTCGATGACCTCGGCGCGCGGCAGCCCGGTCTGCGACCGCAGCGGGTCGACGCGCTTCGCCGCCGACGCGATGCCCTTGTCGCTGAGCTTCTCGCGTCCGATGCGCAGCACCTCGAGCATCTTCTCGTTGTCGAGGTCGTAGGCCATGGTCACGTGGTGCAGCACCGCACCCGAGCCGAGGCGCTTCTGGGCGGCGCCGCCGATCTTGCCGGCGGGGCTCGCGATGTCGTTGAGCGGCTGGTACGTCGCGTCGACGCCGATCGAACGCAGTCCGTGCAGCACCCAGTCGTCGAGGAACGCATACGAGTCGGCGAAGCTCATGCCCTGAACGAGAGCCGCGGGCACGTACAGCGAGTAGGTGACGACGTTGCCCTTCTCCATCATCATCGCGCCGCCGCCCGAGATGCGGCGCACGACATCGAACCCGTGCCTGTCGGCGCCCTCGGGGTCGACCTCGTTCTTCACCGACTGGAAGCTGCCGATCACGACGGCCGACTCGTCCCACTCCCAGAAGCGCAGCGTCGGCTTGCGGCGGCCCTCGCCGACGCGCGTGGCGAGCACCTCGTCGAGCGCGAGGTGCAGCCGCGGGGGCACGGCGGACTCGTGCACGATCTCCCATTCGTAGTTCGACCAGCTCGTGGCATCCGTCATCGCCCGTCGCACGGCGACCGCGATCGCGTCGGCCGAGAAGCCGAGCATGACCGCGCCCGGGCGCAGCGCCGCGGTGATCGCGGCCGCGATCTGCTTGGCGTCGGACGCCGCGGGCAGCCCCTCGAGCGCCCGGTCGATGTCGCCCAGCGCCTCGTCGGGCTCGAGGAAGAAGTCGCCCGCGACGTGCGGGTCGCGGATGACGCCGTCGACCACGTCGAAGTCGACGACGACGAGCTTGCCCCCCGGGACCTTGTATTCACCGTGCATGGGGTACAGCCTACGGATGCCTCGGGCAACTCGCTCCGCCCCCGGGTGCCGTGAGTTTCGCGAGGAGATCTGCGGTTCCGAGGGCGATTTCGCCTGCGGGCGCACGCGCTCCTCTGAAACGCAGATCTCCTCTGAATCGCAGATCCCCGCTGAATCGCAGACATCCTCCCCGGCGGCCCCAGTGCGAGTCGTACGATCGCATCACAGGACAGGGGGCCCGAGATGACGACGTTCTTCCTCGCTCGGCACGGCGAGACCGAATGGCACGCCGAGCATCGCTATGCGGGCAGCTCCGACATCGGACTCACCCGGCACGGCCTCGGCCAGGCGGCCGCCCTCGGTGCCTGGGCGGTCGACGCCCGGCTCGACGTGATCGTCGCCTCGCCCCTCACCAGGGCGCAGCGCTCCGCCGCCCCGTCGGTCGAGACGACGGGGTTGCCGCTCCGCACCGACGCGCGGCTCGTCGAGATCGACTTCGGCGTGGCCGAGGGACTCACGCCCGCCGAAATCGACGATCGGCACCCCGAGGAGTGGGCCGCGTTCTCCCAGGCGCCGGCGTCGTCGCCGTTCACCGGCGGCGAATCGGGGCGTGCCGGCATCGCCCGCGCGCTGCCGGTCTTCGACGAGCTCGCCCGCGAGTTCCCCGACGGCCGGGTGCTCATCGTCGGGCATGCGACGCTCATCCGCCTCCTGTTCTGCGAACTCGCGGGCATGGACCCCGACGGGTATCGCGACCTGCTGCCGGTGCTCGGCAACTGCAGCGTGACGACGATCGTCTACCCGTGGGCGACGGAATCGATGGCCGCGCACCCGAATCGTCCGCGCATCCGGTTGCTGGGCTTCGACGTGCCACCCGACCGCGCGTCGAGAGTCTGACATCGCCGCCCGGGCTCAGTCCACGGCGAACCGCTCGTCGAGCCAGCGGATCAGGTCGGCGCGCACCTCGGCCCGGTTGGTCTCGTTGAAGACCTCGTGCCGCGCGCCCTCGTACACGATGAGCTGCGAGTCGACGAGACCGCAGCGGTGCACGTAATCGCGCAGCAACGCGATTGAACTGCGCTCGCCCGCGACCGGGTCGTCGGAACCGACCAGGATGAGCAGCGGCAGTTCGCTGGGGATCCGCTTCGACGGCCGAGTCATGAGCGTGAACGATTGCGGCCAGCCGAACAACTGCTGCAGCGTCCGGCTGGTCGTGTAGGGATCGGCCTCGAACGCCTCGGCGACGGCCGGATCGCGGCTCAGCCATTCGACCTCGGTGCCGCCGGGACGGGCGAACCGCTTGTTCAGGTCGCCGAGGTTCGTGTATCCGAGCTGCAGCCAGGCGGTGCCGGTGAGCACCACGGCGTCGTACCGATCCGGATGCCGGTTGACGACGTGCTGCGCAACGAACGACCCCCACGAATGCCCGAGGATCACGAGCGGCACGTCGTCGCCCTCGGCTTCGCGGATGATCTCGCCGAACCGTTCGACCCCGGCGATGGCGGCGCGCATACCGCCGGGTCCGGGACGGCCCATGCGGGTGAGGTCACCGCCGTGCTGTTCGAATCCGGTCTGCCCGTGCCCGCGATGGTCGTCGGCCCATACCGAGTAGCCCGCCGTGTTCAGCGCCTCGACGAGTTCGCCGTAGCGCCCGATGTGCTCGCCGACACCGTGCGCGAGCTGCACCACGGCGACCGCGTCGGGCACCCGCCACGCCTCGTAGTGGATGCGAACCCCGTGTGCGTCGGTGAAGGTCGGCATGCCGCCATTGTGGCAGGCACGGAAACACGTTGACGCCGGCACTTGACCCGATGACTGATAGGTGCTCTGATATGAGCGTTTGTACGGATTTCAGATCACAAGCAATCACGCGGTGAAAGCGAGCAACGATGATCCATCACCAACCGAGCCGAGCGAGGCGTGGTTCCCGAGGCGCGGCTGCCATCGTCGCGGGGGCCGCGATCGCCCTCCTTGCGTCGGCGGGGGTCACGCCCGCGGCAGCGGCGCCCGCGGCAGCGGCGCCCGCGTCCGCGGCGACCGCGACGAGCGCAACGGGAGCGGCAGCGGCGACGACGCCGATCACGCCGAAGCCGGTCGCTCCCGAGGTCGCCGTCGATGCCGCCGGCACTCCGCTGGGCGCCATCACGGGCGTGCAGCAGGACGGCGCCAGCGTCACGCTCACCGCCGCGAACGGCGCCATGCGCGTCTCCTTCCTCGACGATCGCTCGTTCCGGTTCGAGGCCGACCCCAGTGGCACGTTCACCGACCCGGCGAACACCCCGCAGGGCGACCCGGCCCGCACGGCGAACATCGTCGTCGGCCGCGACAGCTTCGACGCGCCGAGCGTCACCGTCACCGAGGGCGACTCGATCACCATCGCGACCGACGCGGTCTCGGTCGTGATCGACCGCGCCACCGGCCGGTCGACCGCCACCCGCGCCGACGGCTCCGTCATCTGGTCGGAGTCCGCTCCCATCACGTTCGGCTCGACCTCGGCGACGCAGCACCTCGCCGCGGTCGACGGCGAGCAGTTCCTCGGCGGCGGCATGCAGAACGGCCGCTCCGTGCACACCGGGGCGACGATCAACATCGCTCGCAACTTCGACTGGGACGACGACGGCTACCCGAACGCGGTGCCGTACTACATGTCGTCGAACGGCTACGGCGTGCTCCGCAACACCTTCGCGCGCGGCAGCTACGACTTCGCCGCGCACACCACCACGCACGAGGAGCGGCGCTTCGACGCGTACTACTTCGTCGGCGACTACAAGGACTCCCTCGAGTCGTACACCCAGCTGACCGGCCGCCCGATGATGCCTCCGGTCTACGCGCTCGAGTACGGTGACGCGGACTGCTACAACCGCTCGAACCCGACCTACAGCTCGTCGGGTTTCGGCGACCCCGAGAACACGAAGCAGCGCACGCCGCAGTCGCTCAACATCGCGAAGCAGTTCGTCGAGCACGACATGCCCGCCGGATGGATGCTCGTGAACGACGGCTACGGCTGCGAGTACGTCGAGCTGCCCGAGACGGTCGACTCGATCGAGCAGGAGACCGGCCTGAAGGTCGGCCTCTGGACCCAGCGCTCGCTCACGAACCAGGAGTTCGAGGTCGGCGAGGCCGGCGTGCGTCTGCGCAAGCTCGACGTCGCCTGGGTCGGCTCCGGGTACCGCCAGGCGCTCACCGGATGCGAGGCCGCGCACGGCGGCATCGAGCAGTACTCCGACGCCCGCGGCACCTCCCTGATGGTCGAAGGCTGGGCGGGCTCCCAGCGCTGCGGCATGCAGTGGACGGGTGACCACTCCGGAAACCTCGACGCGGTGCGCTGGCAGGTCTCCGCGCTCACCGGCGCGGGCAACTCCGGGCTCCCGTTCACGACGGGCGACGTCGACGGCATCTTCGGCGGGTCCGCCGAGAGCTACGTGCGCGACCTGCAGTGGAAGGCGTTCGCACCGGCGCTCTACTCGATGAGCGGGTGGGCGCCGAAGGACAAGCGGCCGTGGCTCTACGGCGACGAGGCGACCGAGATCAACCGCTCGTACCTCCAGCTGCGCCAGCGGCTCATGCCCTACATCTACACGCTCGCCGAGGAGTCGCACCGAACCGGCGTGCCGATGATGCGCTCGATCGCCCTCGAGTACCCGAGCGACCCGGGCGCCTACAGCGCCGAGGCGAACAACGAGTTCCTCCTCGGCGAGGACTTCCTGGTCGCCCCCGTGTTCACCGACGCCGACGTGCGCAATGGCATCTACCTGCCGGCCGGCGACGAGTGGGTCGACTACTGGACGGGCAAGGTCCACCAGGGCGGCAAGGTGCTCAACGGGTACCCCGCACCGCTCGACACGCTGCCGATCTTCGTACGGGCCGGCGCGGTCGTGCCGCAGGGCATCACCGCCCGCAACGCGTCGCTCGTGCCCGAGGACTCGCCGATCACGCTCTCGGTGTACCCGCAGGGCGCCTCCGAGTTCACCCTCTACGAGGACGACGAGGTCACCCGAGCGGCCGCCGCAGGCGAGTCGAGCCGGCAGGCGTTCGCGGTCGACGCGCCGGACTTCGCCGAGCAGGGAACGGTCTCGATCGACCTCGGCGAGCGCGACGGCCAGTACGACGGCAAGGCCGCATCCCGCGCCTACCGCGTCGAGGTGCACACCGGTTCCGAGCCTGAGGCCGTGAAGCTCGGCGACACCGTCCTCGAGCGCGTCGACGACGTCGCCGGTCTCGACGGCCGCACCGGCTGGGCCTACGAGGGCGACCGCACGGGCGGGGTCGTCGTGGTCTCCACGGGTCAGGTCGCATCGGATGCCGCGGCTCGCGTCGTGCTCACGGGCACGAGCGCCGTGGGCGGCCGCGACGCCGATGCCGCCGCGGCATCCGTGACAGTGTCCCTCGACGACCGCGTGTTCCAGGGCGACCGCACGACCGTCAGCGCGACGTTCACGAACGAGGGTTCGGCAGCGAAGGACGACATCGTGCTCACGCCGGTCGCGCCCGAGGGGTGGAACCTCGTCTCGGCAACGGGCGACCGCGCCGACCGCGTGGAGCCGGGCGCCTCGATCACCGGGGAGTTCGTCTTCGAGGTGACCGGGGAGTCGGCTGCCGACCTGCAGACGGTCACGGTGAACGCCGCATACACGTCGGCGTCGAGCCAGCAGGTCGAGGTGTCGGGGGCGAACCAGCTCTACGTCGCATACGGCTCGCTGCAGGGCGCCTTCAACGCCGTGTCGATCACGGATGTCGCGACCGCTGCCGCGGGCAACTTCGACGGCGGCGGCGCCTCCTTCTCGAAGGCGGCGCTCGAGCAGGCCGGGGTCACCCCCGGCGGCACCGTCACGGTGGGCACCGGCGGTGCGGCGATCGCCTACCGCTGGCCCGAGCCGGTCGGGACGCCGAACTCCGTGACACCCGCCGGGCAGACCATAGGCGTGTCGGGGCAGGGAACGCATCTCGCGATCCTCGCCTCGGCCGCCACGGGCGCCGGCGTCAGACCCGAGCTCACGCTCACCTACACCGACGGCACGGTCTCGAAGCAGAGCGCGTACTTCCCGAACTGGCTGCTGCAGGCCTCGGGTCTGCAGGGCTCGACCGTGGCGATCACGTCGATGGGCCGCAACAGCGCCTCGAACCCCGACGTCTACGAGTACCCCAACGGCAAGTACCAGGTGTACTCCAACCTGGTTCGCCTGAACCCCGCCAAGGAGCTCGCGTCGATCGTGCTTCCGAACGAGAGCCGGATGAAGATCTTCGACTGGCAGGTCGTCGACCAGCCGCTCCCGTCGGCCCCGACGGCCTCGGCCTGGGCTTCGGACCTGCAGTGGCTCAGCGCCACGAACGGCTGGGGCGTCATCGGCAAGGATGTCGCGAACAAGGACTCGGCGACCTCGCCCGACCTGCCCCTGAAGATCAACTACACCGACCCGGCGACCGGCACCTCACCGGTGTACGAGAAGGGTCTGGGCGTCCACGCCCTGTCGAAGGTCACGTACTACCTCGGCGGCAAGTGCCAGGCGTTCACTGCGAAGGTGGGTCTCGAAGCCGGCTTCGGCGGCAACGTGATCTTCAAGGTCGACACCGACGACGTCAACCGGTACCAGTCGCGCACCTTCACGCCCGGCTTCGCACCCGAAGACGTGAACGTCGACCTCACGGGGGCGCAGTACGTCGACCTCATCGTCGAGGCTCCGGGCAGCATCAACGGCGCCCACGGCGTCTGGGGTGACGCGCGATTCGAGTGCGAATCGGCCGCCCCCGAGGTGGACGTGGACGTGGTCGCCGAGACCCGCTGCATCGGCTCGAAGGCGTACGTGACCGTGAAGGCCGCCAACCGCGAGGACAAGGCCATCTCGGTGAAGACGACGACCGCCTACGGCGAGAAGTCGTTCGCGTCGGTGGCCGCCGGCAGGAACGCGGTGGCCACGTTCAACTCCCGCTCGGCAGGGGTGCCGGCGGGTGAGGTCGCCGTCGAGGCGACCCGCGCCTCCGACGGCGCGGTCACGACTCGCACGGTGCCGTACGACGCCCGCACCTGCGGGTGATCGCTCGAGTCGACCGACCAATCCCCGGCAATGACGAACAATCCCCGCAAGTAACCACCACTCCCCCCACAAGTAAGGAAACTGAAATGAGAAGAACCACCACTCCTGCCGCGCTGCGGGTGACCGCTGCCGCGTTCGGCGCGCTGATGCTGACCGCGGCGGGTGCCGCGGCGGCGAACGCGGCCGACCCGGTCGGCGATGACAGCGCGGTCGACGTCAACGTCGCGATCTCCGAGCTGACCGAGCCCGGCGTGCTCGCGATGACCGTCGCCGGTGACTCGGTGGCGCTGACCGAGTCGGGCTCGACCGACCTGGTGCGCCAGTTCACGGGCACGCTGCCCACGGTCACGGTCACCGACACCCGCACCGCCGAGGAGATCCCCGACGGCGCCGCCTGGTACGTGCTGGGCTCCGCGAGCCAGTTCACCGGCGACGCCCAGCAGGCGCCGATCTCGGCCGGGCACCTGGGCTGGAAGCCGGCCCTGATCGACGGCGGCGATTCCGGTCTCGTGGCCGAGGGCGGCGAGGTCGTCACCGTCGTCGACGATCCGACCACGCCGCCGACCGCGCCGGCGAACAATGTCGGCCTGGTCGACCAGGAGCTGCTCGCGATGGCGTTCGACTCCGAGGACATCGCCGCCGAGGGATCCTGGACCGCGAACGCGAACCTGTTCCTGCGCACCCCCAGCACCACCGCGGCAGGCAACTACACTTCGACACTGACCCTGTCACTGTTCGAGTAACCGACCGGGTCAGGGGTGGGCGGGGGGGGGGCGCGGGCGGCCCCC
>NZ_JBHXMP010000016.1:33462-86117 GCF_042720415.1 Agromyces sp. NPDC058484
GCTCCACCAACAATCCTACAACCCCCACCTTTAATCTCCCCTCTCCGGGGCCGGGGTCCCGGCGCGGGGCCCGCCCCCCCCCCACGACCCATGCAACGAGGCACAGACGTGAGCACCAACAAGAGCTTCCCCCGGGCGATGATCCTTGCCGCAGCAGCCCTCGCCCTCGGCGGGGCGCTCATTCCGAGCACGGCGTTCGCCGATGAGGAAGAGACGAAGATCACCTGGGCCGTGTCGCCCGCCGGGGCCGACGGGCCGGATGGTCGAGCGTGGATGGAGCTCGAGCTGGACCCGGGGGCGACGGCGTCGGAGCACCTCGCGGTCCGCAATCTGAGCGACGTCGCGGCCGTGTTCGACCTCATCGCCGCCGACGGCTACTTCACGAAGACCGGACGGTTCAACATGCTGCCGTCGTCGGAGCCGTCCGTCGACGGCGGCACCTGGATCGCGGTGCAGGACGCCGTGGAGGTCGCGCCGGGCGCGACCGCCGTCGTCCCGTTCACGATCACCGTGCCCGACAACGCGACACCCGGCGACCACCCGGCGGGAATCGCCGCGTCGGTGAGCTCGGTGTCGACCGGCCCGGCGGGATCGAACGTCGGCGTCGAGAGCCGAGTCGGCTTCCGGGTCATCACCCGGGTCACCGGCGAGCTCGATCCATCCCTCGCCGTGCCGGCCTCGTCGGTCGAGTACGTCCCGTCGTGGAATCCGTTCTCGCCCGGCACCCTCCGGGTGGATTATGAGCTCGAGAACGACGGGAACGTGCAGATCGGAGCCCATCAGCGGGTCCGTTCATCCGGCGCGTTCGGCCGTCCCCCGATGCCGGCGGAGGAGCTCGGCGAGTTCTTCCCCGGCGACCGGCGCACCTTCACCGCCGAGGTCCGCGGCGTCTGGCCCATCGGTCTCGTCAACACGG
Organism: Agromyces sp. NPDC058484; assembly: GCF_042720415.1. Taxonomy (NCBI): domain Bacteria; kingdom Bacillati; phylum Actinomycetota; class Actinomycetes; order Micrococcales; family Microbacteriaceae; genus Agromyces; species Agromyces sp. NPDC058484. The sequence continues at coordinate 34,379 of NZ_JBHXMP010000016.1, forward strand.
AGATCCTCGTGCAACCCGAGAGGATCGATGACCAGTCCGGCTCGGATGCCGCGCTCGAGCCCGTGCGGGTGGATGTCTCGACCTGGGCGATCCCCGTGCCGCAGCTCGTCCTCGTCGTGGCGGCCGTCCTGCTCTTCCTCTGGTTCCGGCTCGAGCGCCGGCGTCACCGCCGGAAGCTCGACGCCATGCTCGCGGCCGCGCGCGCCGAAGGCGAGCGGGCGGCAGGCGGCACGCCGCCCACCACGACGGATCAGGGTTGACCGCGGCCGCCCTGCTCCGCGCGGTGGCCGAGCGCGAGGATCAGCCGACCACCGCCGTCGATGACATCACGATCACGGTTCACATCTCCGAACTCGTTCCCCCGAGCCGATGGGAGGGCCCGCTCGCCGACACCGGCGCCGGCGGGCTGCTCCCCCTCGTGCTCGCGTCCGTCTTCATCGCGACAGGAGTGCTCCTGGTGGTGCAAGGCCGGCCCCGCCGCGGCGCCGGCCGCTGACGCGGGCGGGTCGGGCTCAGGGCAGCTCGCGCCGCTCGGGCTCGACTTTACTTAGCATTGCTAATGAGCTAAGCTAAGGATCCATGGGCACGATCGCGGAACAGAGCACCGAACTGCGCATGGCGACGTTCCGGCTCACCCGGCGCATTCGCGCGCAGAAGGCCGACCAAGCCCTCTCAGACGCCCAGTTCGCCGTGCTCGCGGGCCTCCACCACCATGGCACGCAGACCCTCACCGAACTCGCCGAGCGCGAGCGGGTGTCGGCGCCGTCGATGAACCGCACCGTGAACTGCCTCGAGGAGTCGGGCTACCTCGCGCGCACGGCCGACGACGTCGACCGCCGCAAGACCAACATCAGCCTCACCGACGCCGGGCGCGATGTCGTGAAGGCCACCACCTCCAAGCGCGACGCCTGGCTGACCACCCGCCTTCGCGAGCTCTCCAAGGAGGACCGCGCCACCCTGGCCCGAGCCGCAGAACTGATGGGAGGTCTCGCGACCCAGTGAGTGCCATGTTCCGCTCCCTCGCCCACCGCAACTACCGCATCTGGTTCATCGGGGCCCTCGTCTCCAACGTCGGCGCCTGGATGCAGGCCACCGCCCAGAACTGGGTCGTGCTCACCGAGCTCACCGACAACGATGCCCTCGCGGTCGGCATCACGATGGCGCTGCAGTTCGCGCCGCAGCTGCTCCTCGTGCCGGTCACCGGCCTCATCGCCGACCGCTTCGACCGTCGCAAGATCCTCATGTTCACCCAGAGCGCGCTCATGGTGCTCGGTCTCGCGCTCGGGCTGCTGCTCCTGCTCGGACACGCCGAGCTGTGGCACCTCTACGGCTTCGCCCTCGCCCTCGGCCTCGTGAACGCCGTCGACGCCCCCGCGCGGCAGACGTTCGTCGCCGACCTCGTGTCGAGCTCGCACATGTCGAATGCCGTGGCGCTGAACTCCGCGTCGTTCAACGCCGCCCGACTGATCGGCCCCGCCGTCGCCGGGCTCCTCATCGTGCTCGTCGGCTCGGGCTGGGTCTTCGTCATCAACGCCGCGACGTTCCTGGCCGTGCTCGGCGCACTCGCGATGCTCCGCGGCAGGCAACTGCACCGGATGCCGCGAGCCCCACGCGCCCGCGGCCAGTTCGTCGCGGGCTTCCGCTATGTCGTCGGCCGTCCCGACCTCGTGGTCGTGTTCGTGATCGTCTTCCTCATCGGCGCGTTCGGCATGAACTTCCCGATCTTCTCCTCGACCATGGCCGTGGAGTTCGGACGCGGCGCCGGCGAGTACGGCCTGCTCAACTCGATCCTCGCGATCGGCTCGCTCACCGGGGCGCTGCTGGCGGCACGGCGGGAGCGTGCACGCCTGCGCGTGATCATCGCCGCCTCGGGGCTCTTCGGCGCCGCGGTGCTGACCGCCGCACTCATGCCCACGTTCTGGGCGTTCGCGGCGTCGACGATCCTCATCGGCTTCGGCGCCGTCTCGATCCTCACCACGGCCAACGGCTACGTGCAGACGACGACCGAGCCCGAATTGCGCGGCCGGGTGATGGCGCTGTACATGGCCATCCTCGTCGGCGGCACGTCGATCGGCGCGCCCATCGTGGGTGCCGTCGCCGACGGCTGGGGCCCGCGCTGGGCGCTCGGCGTGGCCGCGGTCGCCGCGGTCGTCGCCGCGCTCATCGGCCTGGGCTGGCTGATCGTGGCCCGCGGAATGCGCCTGGCGCGGCATCCGCGATCCGCATGGCGGCCGGCGCTTCGATTCGCGGATGCCCCGACCGCGGCGATCGCGGTCGTCGCCACGCGGCCCGTGCGCGCCGTGCGCGCGGGCGTCGTCGGGGCCGTGAACGACCGGCCCGTGCCGGAGGACTTCTCGCAGGAGGTCGCGCTCACCTCGCCGATCCCGCTGTCGCGGCGAGCATAGTCAAGGCCAGGACACGGACCCCGCGCACCCACGACGGGCACCGTTCGAGCCGCTCAGTCCCGGAAAGGATCGCGCAGCTCGACACCCGACACGCGCTGACCGTGGTTGAGATCCTCGGTCCAGAGCACCGCGCAGTTCATCTCCATCGCGCTGCGTACGATCATCGCGTCCCAGAATGAGAGTTGCGATTGCTCGGCGATCTCGCTCGCGGCGATGACGTCGGCGCCGGTCGGCGCATGGAGGCGCCACCTGGAGAGCGCACGCACGCGTTCGCGGGCGCGCTCGGGAGAGAGCGGTTCGGCGATCTTCCGGGTGGCGCTGACGTAGAACTCCTGGAGGACTTGGACGCTGAGTACCCCCGCCCGCTCCCGTCCGAGCCGGCCGACCAGTTCCCGGGCACGATGATGCCGCTCGCCGGCAGTGACGTCGTACGCGTAGAGCAGCACGTTGGTGTCGACGAACTCGTACCTCATCGCACGTGCGCATCGTCGCGACTCAGGGCGGCCTCACCGATGCGAAGTCCGACACCCTCGCGCATGAGCCGCTCCTCGGCTGCCCAGGCGCCGTCGTACTCGACGTCGACCCGGCTCATCAGCAGATCTGCGACCAGCGCCGAAACCGAGGTGTCGTGCTCGGCCGCGAAGACCTTGGCGCGCCGGAACACCTCTTCGGGCAGCGAGAGCGTGACATTGCGATTCGCCATGTGAACCAGTGTAGCACTGGGTCACCGATCCAGATCGGCCCTAGATCACCCCGAGCGCCAGCATCGCGTCGGCGACGCGGATGAAGCCCGCGATGTTCGCGCCGACGACGTAGTCGCCGGGCGCCCCGTACTCCTCGGCCGTCTGGGCCGTGCGCTCGTGGATCCCCGCCATCGTCTCGGCGAGCCGCTCCTCGGTGTGCTCGAACGTCCACGAGTCGCGCGACGCGTTCTGCTGCATCTCGAGCGCGCTCGTGGCGACGCCGCCGGCGTTCGCGGCCTTGCCCGGCCCGAAGAGCACGCCCGCCTCACGGAACACGCGGATCGCGCCCGGCGTCGTCGGCATGTTCGCGCCCTCGGCGATCGCGACCAGCCCGCCCGCGACGAGCTTCGCGGCCTGCGCCTCGCCGAGCTCGTTCTGCGTCGCGCAGGGCAGGGCGACGTGCACGGGCTCGTCGCCGTCGATGTCCCACACGGATGCCCCGGGCAGGAACCGCGCGCGCCGGCCGCGTTCGGTCGCGTACACGTCGATGCGCTCGCGGCGCCGCTCCTTCACGTCGCGAAGCAGGTCGAGGTCGATGCCGTCGGGGTCGTGGACGGCGCCCGAGGAGTCGGACGCGCCGACCACCACGCCGCCGAGCTCGTGCACCTTCTCGATGGCGTAGATCGCGACGTTGCCCGACCCCGAGACGAGCACGCGGGAGCCGTCGAACGAGCTGCCGCGCGTCGCGAGCATGTGCTCGGTGAAGAACACGGCGCCGTATCCGGTGGCCTCGGTGCGCACGAGCGAACCGCCCCAGGTCACGCCCTTGCCCGTCAGCACACCCGACTCGTAGCGGTTCGTGATGCGCTTGTACTGCCCGAACAGGTAGCCGATCTCACGTGCACCGACGCCGATGTCGCCCGCCGGGACATCCGTGTACTCGCCGACGTGCCGGAAGGCCTCGGTCATGAACGACTGGCAGAACCGCATGATCTCGCCGTCGGAGCGGCCCTTCGGGTCGAAGTCGCTGCCGCCCTTGCCCCCGCCGATCGGCATGCCGGTGAGGGCGTTCTTGAAGACCTGCTCGAAGCCGAGGAACTTCACCGTGCCGAGCAGCACGCTCGGGTGGAATCGCAGGCCGCCCTTGTACGGGCCGAGCGCCGAGTTGAACTGCACGCGGAACCCGCGGTTGATCTGCACGCGGCCCGCGTCGTCGACCCACGGCACCCGGAAGATGATCTGCCGCTCGGGCTCGCAGATGCGCTCGAGGATCGACGCCTGGACGTACCGCGGGTGCTTGTCGAGCACGCGGTCGAGCGAGTCGAACACCTCGCGCACGGCCTGGTGGAACTCGGGCTCGCCGGGGTTGCGGGCGAGGATCTGGGCGTAGATGTCATCAAGGGTGGAGCGGGGGCTCACGCGCGGTCCTTCAAGTCGAGCTGGGCAGGCGGATGCCACGGCGGTGGGGCGGATGCCGCGTGGAACGATCGCACGCGACGCCCTCCACCATACTCAGCGTCTCCTGAGCGTCGGCTCGTGCCCACCGTGCCACCGGCTCAGGTCAGGACAGCCCATCGTGCATGCCACTCACCGTCGAGCCAGCCCGCGGCGCGCACGGCCGCGAGCATGCCACGGATGTCCGCATAGTCGGCGTCGGTCATGGACACGAAGCGCTCGACCTGCGCCGCGTCGAGGACGTGCCGCGAAACCGGGTCGCCGGCCAGGTCGAGCAAGGCGTCGCGCACCAGTGCTCGTTCCTCGCCGGTCAGTCGGGTCGTGGAGACGACCACCGGCTGGATGGTCGACGGACCGATCGTCTCGATCACACGCAGCCGACCACGCAGAGCCGGATCGGCCCGGAGGGCGATGGCCAGCACCTGCGAATCGATGGCCGCGGCATCCGCTGCACCATCGACCACGAGGCGGATCGAGGTGTCGTGGAATCCGGACTCGATGAGTTCGCCGAAGAACCCGGGGTCGAGCCCGCTCGCCACGAGATGATGCCAGACGGTCATGAAGCCGGAGTGCGAGAACGGCTCGTTGAACGCCCAGCGCGCGCCCTGCAGGTCGGCGAACCGGCGGTAGCGGCTGCCGGCGCCCACGATGACGTCGGAGAAGTAGATCGGCCGGCCCCCGTACCGATCCCCGCGCAGCGCCGGCGCGGCCACGACGTCCATCTGGATTCGTCCGGCTTCGGCGAAGAGCAGATAGGGGATGCTGCACACGAAGCAGACATCGTCGATATCCGCCGCGCAGCGCTCGTAGGAGGTCGCGACGTGGAAGTCGACCGACCGCCCGAGGCGCTCGCCGATCCGCTCGGCGGCATGACGGTAGAGAGGCAGCACACCGGGTGCGAGGTGCGTCGCCACGGATACCGGTCGCCGGCCGACCACTTCCTGATCGTACTCCCGGGGCCGGCATCGACGTCTCGCGTGCGGGGAGGTCTCTGGGAGGATCGGAGCATGACCGAGCCCCGCCGCCTCTTCGTGACCGTGCCCGGCGAGACCCTGCGCCGCGCGATCGGCGCTCCGCCTCCGGGTGTCGACATCGAGCTCTGGGATCTTGCCCGCCCTGCTCCGGCCCGCCGCATCGACATCGTCGTGCCGCCCTACATGGGCGCCGCGGCCCGGCTCGGCGCCCTCGACGGCGTCGACGTCGGACTCGTGCAGTCGCAGTCCATCGGCTACGACGACATCGCCGCGGCACTGCCGCCCGGACACGTCTTCGCGAACGCGGCATCCGTACACGAGACCTCGACCGCCGAGCTCACGCTCGCGCTCGTGCTCGCCGCGCAGCGGGGCATCCCCGACTTCGTGCGCGCCGCCGCCGAAGGCCGCTGGGCGCCGGCCCGCCACGCGAGCCTCGCCGACCGGCGGGTGCTCCTGCTCGGCTACGGCGGCGTCGGCCGGGCGATCGAGGCGCGGCTCGCGCCGTTCGAGGTCGAGCTCGTGCGGGTCGCGTCGCGGGCGCGCGACGACGAGAGCGGGCGCATCCACGGCACCGACGAACTCCCCGACCTGCTCCCCACCGCCGACATCGTGATCGTGGGCGTTCCGCTCACCGACGCGACCACCGGTCTCGTCGACGACGCGTTCCTCGCCGCGCTGCCCGACGGCGCGCTCGTCGTGAACATCGCCCGTGGTGGGGTCGCCGACACCGACGCGATCCTCGCCGAGGCGACCTCGGGCCGGCTCCGGTTCGCGCTCGATGTGACCGAGCCCGAGCCGCTGCCCGCGGGGCATCCGCTTTTCGCATTGCCGAATGTGCTGATCTCACCGCACGTCGGCGGCGCGTCGACCGCGATGATGCCCCGCATGGCGCGCCTCGTGCGCACCCAGATCGAGCGGATGCTGCGCGGCGACGAGCCCCTCAACGTCGTGCTGCGCAGCTGACCGAGGCGCCGCCGCGTCCTTCGTCTGCACATGCCTGCACATCCATGCACAGGTCCGCTACCATGGGCCCATGGCGACACTGGAACGTCGTGTGCAGGTGCTCTTCGACGCCGAGCGCTATGCCGAGCTCGAGGCCGAGGCCGCCGCCTCACGCCAGAGCGTCGGCGCCCTCATCCGCGAGGCGGTCGACGACCGGCTTGCGCGACGTCGCCGCACCGCGAGGGAGGCCCTCGCCGAGCTCTGGGCGAGCGCCGATGCGCGACCCACTCGTGGCGCCATCGACTGGTCTGCGGAGAAGGGCGACTTCGAACGCGAGTCGCTGCGAAACCTCCCGTGACCGCCTCGGCGATAGAGCGTGCGGTGCTCGTCGACTCGGCGGTCGCGCTCTACGCGCTCGGCGATTCCGAACCGCAGCGCACCATCTGCCGAGCGCTGATCGAAGAGCTCGCGGTCGAACGCGGTCGCGCGTATGCGAGCGTCGAGATGGTGCAGGAGGTCGTCTTCCATCGCCTCCGTCGTACCGGCGAACGTGAACGTGCGGTTCGCGAGGGTCGGCTCATCGCGAGCGCGATGACCATCCTCGACTTCGATCGCGAGGTGCTCGACCTCTCGCTGGAGCTCATCGAGCGAGCGCCCTCGATCCGGGGTCGCGACGCCGTGCACGCGGCGACCGCGATCGCCTACGGAATCGAGACGATCGCCTCGACCGACCCGGCGTTCGACGGCATCCCCGGCGTCGTACGGTTCGATCCGTTCGCCTGAGATAGCCGATCGGCTACCCGGACACCCGCCTGAGCCGGCTATCGATAGATGTCGCGTCGGTTGCCGGCGTTGACGACAACCACGGTGAGGATGTCGTCTTCGATCCGGTACAGCACGCGGAAATCGCCCGTGCGCACGCGCCATTCCGGTCGAGCAGTCAGCTTCCTGGCAGCCGGAGGCCGCGGATCCTCGGCGAGAAGCTCGATGGCAGCCTGAACGCGACGCTTCCCCTCCGGTGGGAGTTTCCGGATCGCGCGCGCGGCGACGGGGAGAACCTGGATGCGGTAACTCACAGTCCGAGCTCGCGCTTGACGTCCTCCCAGGGGATCGGGGTCTCGTCGAGCTGCTCGGTCTCTGCCCACGCTGCGTCGACCGCGCGGATATCCGCCAGTTCCTCCGCATCCTCGAGAAGCTGCGCCAGCACGTCGGCGTCGACGACCGCCGCCACCGCCCGGTTGCGGCGTGTGAGATAGACGGGTTCGCGTCGCGCCTCGTCGACGACAGAGGCGAGGCGCTCACGTGCGTCGGTGATGGCAATCTGGCTCATACACGCAATCTTAGCCCTAAAACGTACGGTTTAGAGCGAAATGGTGAAAACCAGCGATGCCGCGCACCGGCCGCGCAGCAATGGCTTCGTGAGGAACTCGATGAAGGATCGCTGATGGCGTTCGAACGTGCTCACGATGGTCGCAACCGACTCGGAAGGGAAGCTGCCAGAAACGTCCGAACGTCACGGCCCTGGGCGCCGGCGCGCCGCTCAACGCCGTTGGGGGCGCCGCCCGAGACATCCGGGATCCCGGAATCGGGAGTACCCTGAGAGTTGACCGAACGTCTGCGAGCGCGTCCTCGCGATTCCGGATGTCTCTTGCAGCCGAAGTTCAGTGGTGCCACGGTCGACGTGCGAACGCCGATCAGCAAGGATCCGCGCATGGACACGGTGATGGAGTTGGAGATCGGGCCCGGCCCCGACCCTGGCTCCTACGTGGTGCACGTGCTGCGGTCGGTCGGCGGCGGCGAGCCGACCGAGACGTTCCATCTCGACCTGGACGAGCTGGTCGACCGACGGCCCGCCCTCGAGGCGAGCGTGCTGCTGTCGTCGGTTTCGGCCCGTCGCGTCATGTCGGACACCGAGGCAGCCATTCAGGCCGTCGGGCGCCGGCTCTTCGAGGCAGCCTTCACGGGTGAGGTCTATGCCGCGTACCGAACCAGTGTGGCGGTCGCCTCCGAGCGCGGCAGGGGCGTGCAGATCTCCCTGCGACTCACCGCGCCCGGTCTTGCGGCCCTTCCGTGGGAGGCGCTCTTCGACCCCGCGACCGAGACGTACCTCTGCCGCAAGGAGCCGCTCGTTCGCCAGGTGCCCGCACCTCACTCGCCGGCGGCGCTCGCAATCGACCTTCCGCTCCGCGTCCTCGCCATGGTCTCTTCGCCGCGGGGTCTGCCCGCGCTGGACGTGGAGCACGAGCGCGAACTGCTCGAGGAGGCGCTGCGCCCGCATCTCGACGCTGGGCGCGTGCAGATCGAATGGCTCGAGCCGGTGTCGTGGGCGCGCGTACACGACAAGCTCCTCGAACAGGAGTGGCACGTCCTGCACTTCATCGGCCACGGCACATACGACGTCGAGACCGACGAAGGGGTGCTCGCGTTCGTCGGGCGGGACGGCCGCGCGGAGTACGTGTCGGCCTCGAGCCTGGCCGACCTGCTGGACGAGGCCGAGCCCACGCCTCGCCTCATTCTGCTCAATTCGTGCCGATCGGGAGCCGGAGGCACGGATGACCTGTTCTCGGGAACGGCGGCGGCGCTCGCGCACAGCGGCATCCACGCGGTGGCCGCGATGCAGTTCTCCATCAGCGACACCGCCGCGATCGAGTTCGCCCGCGGGTTCTACTCCGCCCTCGCTCACGGCCGGGGCATCGACGAGGCGGTACGGAGCGGGCGCATCGGCATCCTCGGACTCGGGCGTGGGACGCTCGAGTGGGTGACGCCCGTCCTCTACCTGCGCGGGGAGGACACCCGCCTCTTCGACGTCGCGACCGCGGTCGATGCGCCCGAATCGGCACGTGCACCGGCATCGGTCGGGTCGCCGCGAACCCGTGCGCCACGCGGGCCTCGTGCCGACCGCGCCCCCCGAACGGCTTCGACCCGTTCCGACAGGTCGAGCCGTCCGCTGAAGCCATGGCTCATCGGCGGCGGCCTGGCCGTCGCGGCCGTCGCGGGCGCGCTCATCGCCCTCGCGTTCCTGCCACGCGGGACGGATGGCATCGCCGGCTCCGGCGACCCGGGGAGCGGCGGTGACTCGCCGACGTCGAACCAGGTGACCGTCCCGATGGGCACCGACTGGACGGCGACCGGCGTCTCGTGCGAGGCGGGCGACTCCATCCACATCTCCGCCCGCGGCGAGGCGACCTACGACGAGAGCGGGACGACCGTGGGCCCGGCCGGGATCGCCACCGACCAATTCGTCGAACAGCGGGTCTACACGGATATCTTCCCGTTCGCGCTGATGGGTCGGCTCGACAACCGGAGCGACGCGTTCCCCGTCTACAACGAGCAGACCTACGGGTGCCCGCAGCCGGGCGAACTGCTGCTCGGCCCGAACGACAACGTACTCGACGACAACGACGGCGGCTTCACCGCCACCGTCACGCTCATTCCTGCAGGGTGAGGAGTCGATCATGGACACGGTGATGGAGTTGGAGATCGGGCCCGGGCCCGAACCGGGCTCCTACGTCGTGCACGTGCTTCGGTCCGTCGGCGGCGGCGAGCCGCGGGAGACGATCAGCCTCGACCTCGACGACCTCATCGAGCGCCGACCACTGCTCGAGGCGAGCGTGCTCTCGTCGTCGGTGTCGGCGAGGCGCGTCATGTCGGACACTGAGACGGCGCTCCAGCAGGTGGGACTGCGCCTGTTCGAGTCGACGTTCAGGGGGGCGGTCGCCACGGCGTACCGCACGAGCATGGCGGTCGCGTCGGAGCGCGGCAAGGACGTGCAGATCTCCCTGCGGCTCACCGCGCCCGGGCTCGCCGCACTGCCCTGGGAGGCGCTGTTCGATGCCGAGGCCGGCGTGTACCTCTGCCGCAAGGAGACCCTCGTGCGGCATGTGCCGGCGCCCTACTCGCCCGCGGCGCTGGCGATCGAACCGCCGATGCGGGTGCTCGGCATGATCTCGTCGCCCCGTGGCCTGCCGATGCTCGATGTCAGCGCCGAGCAGGAGCGCCTCGAGGAGGCGCTGCGACCGCATCTCGACTCGGGTCGCGTGGAACTCCACTGGCTCGACGATGTCTCGTGGGACGGCGTGCACGGCAAGCTGCTCGAGGGGGCCTGGCACGTGCTGCACTTCGTCGGTCATGGCGTCTACGACACCGAGACCGACGAGGGCGTGCTCGCCTTCGTCGGGCACGATGGCCGGGCCGACTACGTGCCCGCGAGCGCCCTCGCCGACCTGCTCGACGAGGCCGATCCGACGCCTCGGCTCGTGGTGCTGAACTCGTGCGAGTCGGGCGCCGCGGGAACCTCCGATCTCTTCTCGGGCACCGCGGCCGCGCTCGCCCACAGCGGCATCCGCGCCGTCGCGGCGATGCAGTTCTCGATCAGCGACCTGGCGGCCATCGCGTTCGCGCGCGGGTTCTACACGGCGCTCGCAAACGGTCGAGGCATCGACGAGGCGGTGCGCAGCGGCCGGATCGGCATCCTCGGCATCGGGCGGGGCACGCTCGAGTGGGTGACCCCCGTGCTCTACCTCCGCGGCCATGACACGAAACTCTTCGACGTGGCGCCGATGCCGGCCGCCAAGCCCGCGACGACCGGTCCGATCGCCGGCGCGATTCCGATCATCCACACCGGCCCGATTCCGGATGCCGCGGCACGGCCGGTTCCGGATGCCCCGGCACCGCCGAGGATCGCCGCCACGGAGGAGGTGACGGATGCCGCGCCGAAGCCGCCGGCCCCGACTGCGCCGCCGGTGCATGCCGCCACACCGCCCGCGCCGCCGCACCGGCCGGCGCCCGCGGCATCCGTACCGCCGCCTCGTCCTCGGAAGTCGGGGGGAAAGCCCTGGCTCGTGGTGGGCATCATCGCGACGCTCGCGATCGGCGCCGGAGCAGCCGCAGTGCTCGTGCTGAACCCCGGCATCTTCGACCCCACGCGCGACGTCGCCGTCTCGAGCGACGTTCCGACCGAGGCGCCCGCATCGCCGCTCCCGAGTGTCGGCGAGACCACGCCGCCCGAGGTGGTCACGAGCGTGCCGACTGCGCAACTCCCGGTGCCGATGAACGTGGCCTGGACGCCGACCGGTGTGTGGTGCGAGGCCGGCGACACGTTCGACATCACGGTGACCGGCGAAGCGTGGCACGACATCGCCGAGGATTCGCTCGTCGGCCCCGACGGCCTCACCGGCGGCGAGGTACCGCAGGCGCGCGTCTTCGCCGAGGCGAACACCGCCTCGGTCATCGGCGGCTTCGACACCAACGGCAACATGTTCGCCGTCGGCAACGGTTCGACCTACACGTGCCAGCTGGCCGGCCAGCTCTTCCTCGGCATCAACGACACGTACCTCGTCGGAAACCACGGCGAGTTCTGGGCCGAGATCACGCACACTCCGGCAGGGTAGCGACGAGAACGGCGGTGTCATCATGCAGCGGGTCGCGATCTTCACGACGGCGGACGGCGACGAGGTCGCCATCCAGGTGGCGGACGACGGCGGGTTCCCGGACACGCTGTCACCGGGCCTCACGACACGCGGCATCCCTACCGGCCGGCTCTTGGAGCGCACCGAGCAGAGCCTCGACGAGGTGCTCGCGCATGTCAAGCCGGCGGTGACCTCGCTCCTCCGCCAGATTCGCGAGCAACCCGACTCGCCCGACGACCTCGAGGTGGAGTTCGGCATCCAGATCAGCCTCGGGGTGGGCGCCTACATCGCCGCGGCGAGCTCGGTCGCGAACTTCCGCGTGACGATGCGGTGGCACTCCCACCAAGACTGAGACCCCTCGTTCAGGGGACACCCGCACCCCCCACCAGTGCCGGCCCGGTTGGCAAGCGATACGCTGTGCGAAAGGGTACGCCCATGGACACCGTGATGGAGTTGGAGATCGGGCCTGGCCCCGAACCGGGCTCCTACGTCGTGCAGGTTCTGCGGTCGGTCGGCGGCGGCGAACCGACCGCCACCATCCGGCTGGAGCTCGACGAGCTCGTCGAGCGGCGGCCGCTGCTCGAGGCGAGCGTGCTCTCGTCGTCGGTGTCGGCGAGGCGCGTCATGTCCGACACGGAGGCGGCGATCCAGCAGGTGGGGGTGCGCCTGTTCGACGCGATGTTCGCCGGCGACATCGGCAACGCGTACCGCACCAGCATGGCCGTGGCATCCGAGCGGGGACGCGGGGTGCAGATCGCGCTGCGACTGACCGCGCCCGGACTCGCGGCACTTCCGTGGGAGGCGATGTTCGACTCGGAGACGCAGACGTACATCTGCCGCAAGGAACCGCTCGTGCGGCAGGTTCCGGCACCGCATTCGGCTCCGACGCTCACGGTGCGTCCGCCGCTCAGGATCCTCGCGATGGTCTCCTCGCCGCGTGGCCTCCCGATGCTCGACATCGATGCGGAACGCGAGCGCCTCGAGGGCGCGTTGCGACAGCACCTCGACGCCGGCCGGGTGGAGCTGCACTGGCTCGACGACGTCATGTGGGCGGGCGTGCACGGCAAGCTGCTCGAGGGCGCGTGGCACGTGCTGCACTTCATCGGGCACGGCGGGTACGACATCGAGACCGACGAGGGGGTGCTCGCCTTCTCGGGCCCCGACGGGCGAGCCGAGTACGTCACCGCGTCGAGCCTGGCCGACCTGCTCGACGAGGCCGAGCCGACGCCGCGCCTCGTCGTGCTGAACTCCTGCCAGTCCGGCGCGGCAGGCACCCAGGACCTCTTCTCGGGCACCGCGGCCGCACTCGCACACAGCGGCATCCGCGCCGTCGCGGCGATGCAGTTCTCGATCAGCGACCCCGCGGCGATCGCCTTCGCGCGCGGCTTCTACACCGCGCTCGCACACGGCCGCACCATCGATGAGGCGATGCGCAGCGGTCGCATCGGCATCCTCGGCAAGCGCGGCACCCTCGAGTGGGTCACGCCGGTGCTCTACCTGCGCGGCGACGACGCGCGTCTCTTCGACGTCGCCTCCGTACCCGCCACCGCCCCCGCCTCGCGGTCGGTCGCCGCCCCGGTCGCCGGCGCCATCCCGATCGTCACCGGTCAGCGGACGCCGGATGCCTCGCCGCACGCGCCCACCGCACGGGGCGCATCGGTTGCCGCCGTCGCCGCTCCGATCCTGTCGACGTCGCCCGCGACCGCGGTTCAGCACGCGACGCCGGTCTCGCCGGCCCCGGCCGCGCCGGCGGCCCCGCCAGCCGGCCCGGCCCGACCGGCGCACGCCGCCGCACCGCCGGCACCGCCCGCGCCGCCGCAGCAGGCGATGCCCGCGGCATCCGCCCCACCGCCGTCTCCCCCGCGGCGGTCGAGCTGGAAGCCCTGGCTCGTCGTGGGCATCGTCGCGCTCCTGGCCGTCGGCGGCGCCATCGCCGCGGTGATCGCCCTGAGCCCGACACCGTACGTGCCGCCCGATCCTCCTTCGCCCTCGCCCAACCAGCCGGTCGTCACCCCCACGACGTTCGGGATGGCGGTTCCGATGTACCAGCTCTGGACCCCGACCGGAATCTGGTGCGCCACCGGCGACACGCTCGACATCCAGGCCAGCGGCACGGCGTACCACAACGCGGACCCGAGCTCCCTCGTCGGTCCCGACGGCCTCTACGACCCGTATTACCACCAGTGGAACATCCCCGGCCTTCCCGACTCGAATACCGCATCGCTCATCGGCGTGCTCAACGTGACCACCGCCTGGCCGTTCTACGTGGGCTACGGCACGAGCTACACCTGCCCGGTCGACGGCTGGTTCTACCTCGGCATCAACGACGTCGACCTGAACGGCAACAGCGGCGAGTTCTGGGCCGTGATCACCCACACCCCATCCGGATAGAGGGCGCGACGGCCATGGACACGGTGATGGAGCTCGAGATCGGGCCCGGACCCGAACCGGGTGCCTATGTGGTGCACGTCCTGCGCTCGGTCGGCGGCGGAGAGCCGACCGCGACGTTCGCCCTGGATCTCGACGAACTCGTCGATCGTCGGCCGAAGCTCGAGGAGAGCATCCTCGCCTCGGCGGTGATGGCGCGGCGGGTCGTGCCCACGACGGAAGCGGCGATCCAGGACGTCGGCAGGCGACTGTTCGACGCCGTGTTCCAGGGCGACGTGCACACGGCCTACCGCACGAGCCTCGCGGTCGCCTCGGACCGCGGCACGGGCATCCAGCTCTTGCTCCGGCTGAGCGCGCCGGGCCTCGTGGCGCTCCCATGGGAGGCCCTGTTCGATCCCGAGACCGCGACCTACCTGTGCCGCAAGGAGCCGCTCGTGAGGCGTGTCCCAGCCCGGCACACACCTGCGGCGCTCGCGATCGACCCGCCGTTGCGCATCCTCGGGATGGTGTCCTCGCCGCGGGGGCTTCCGCCCCTCGACGTCGAGGCCGAGAAGGCGCTTCTCGAGGACGCGCTTCGCCCCCAGATCGACGCGGGTCGCGTGAAGATCAGCTGGGTCGAACCCGTGACATGGTCAGCCGTGCACGACCGGCTGCTCTCCCGCGAGTGGCACGTGCTCCACTTCATCGGCCACGGCACCTACGACCCCGTGTCCGACGAGGGCCTGCTTGCCTTCGTCGGACAGGACGGCCGCACCCACAACGTCCCCGCGTCGAGCCTCGCCGACCTGATCGACGAGGCGGATCCGTCGCCCCGCCTCGTCCTCCTCAACACGTGCAGCTCCGGCACCGGCGGCAGGGATGACCTGTTCTCCGGAACCGCCGGCGCGCTCGCCCACAGCGGCATCCACGCGGTCGCGGCCATGCAGTTCGAGATCAGCGACAGGGCCGCGATCGAGTTCTCCCGCGGCTTCTACACCGCACTCGCCCACGGACGCCGCATCGACGACGCCGTCCGCAGCGGCCGAATCGAGATCCTCGGGCTCGGCCAGGGCACCCTCGAGTGGGTGACCCCGGTGCTCTACCTCCGCGGCGACGACACCCGGCTCTTCGACGTCGCACCCATCCCGGAAACCGGGATGGTGATGAAGAGGGCGGATGTCTCGTCCCGGCCGGTGCCTGCGCCTGTGCCTGTGCTTGTGCCTGTGCGGACGGAACCTCAGCCGACGGCCGATCGGTCCCCATCGCAACCCATCTTCCATGCGGCGGATTCCGGTGACATTCCGAGCACCATGATCCCGAAGCAGCGAGCCGACGCAGCAGGGCCGCCTCGGCCACCGGACCAGTCTCCGCCGAACTCTTCCCCGGCCGCCGGAGGACGCCGGGCACGTGCGACACCGAGACTGAAGCCGTGGCTCGTTGCCGGTCTGATCACCGCGGTCGCGATCGCAGGCGCCCTCGCGACGATGCTCACTGTGAGGCCAGGCGGCGGACCGGCCGACGACCGCGCGGATGGGACCCCTGTTGCGACCCCGCCGACGCCCCCGGTGACGTCGACTCCGTCGACCCCGCCTATCGTGGTCACCATTCTCGGCACTGAACTGGAGAAGACGACAGGGATGCGCTGTGTCGCTGGTGACGCCTTCGAGCTGGAAGCCGCGGGCGCCGTGCTGCTGAACAGAGCCGATCCAGATTCGAGTGTCGGCCCCGAAGGGTGGCGAGGCGGCGACATCGGCTACGAGTCCTTCTACGGGTTCGAACCGGGCCAGCTGGCCGTCGGCCTCTACCACTTGGATGCGGGCACCTACTCCGCGTTCGATGAGACCGGAAGAGCGGCATTCGAATGCCCTGAGCCGGGCGAGCTCTGGCTCGTGATCGATGACCTGATCTCGTCAGACAACGACGGAAGCTTTACTGTCCAGATCTGGCAGAACCCTCCAGCCGGATGAGGGCGGTCCACGGACGCACCCGGCTACCATCGGGAACAACGCCCATCGACGGAAGGTCGACATGCCCGCCTCGGCAGAACCCCGCGTGGCCCTGTACTTCGACTTCGACAACATCGTCATCTCGCGCTACGACCAGCTGCACGGCGACGGCGCCTACCGCAAGGACACCGGCCGCAAGACGGTGGCGGCGAGCCCCTTGACAGGGCGCAAGCTCACCGCGGCGACGGTCGACGTCGACGCCGTGCTCGACTTCGCCGCGACGTTCGGCACGATCGCGATCGCCCGCGCCTACGCCGACTGGTCGACCCCAGTGAACGCGAGCTACCGCGGCCAGCTCATCGACCGGGCCGTCGACCTCGTGCAGCTCTTCCCTCTGTCGGCCACCAAGAACGGCGCCGACATCCGCCTCTCCGTCGACGCGATGGAGGACATGTTCCGCATCGAGGACCTCACGCACATCGTGATCGTCGCGGGCGACTCCGACTACGTCGCGCTCGCGCAGAAGACCAAGCGGCTCGGCCGGTATGTCGTCGGCATCGGCGTGGCCGGCGGCACCAGCCGGGCCCTCACCGCGGCCTGCGACGAGTTCGCCGACTACGACGCACTGCTCGCCACGGATGCCGCCGTCGCCGACGACGAGGCCGACGAGAGCGACGCCGGGGCCGCGCCGCGTGAGGCCGCGGCATCCGCCGGCACTCAGGCGCCGCGTGCGCGTCGCGCATCGAGGGCGGGGAGATCCGCGGATGCCGCGGCCGACGTCGCTCCCGCCGAACCGGCGGCTGCCGAACCCGCGCCTGCCCGACGTCCCCCGACGCTGGCCGTGTTCATGCCGCCCGGCACCCCCGGTGACGACACGGATGCCGCGAACGCGACCGGGACCCGGAATCCCGGACGCCTGCTCCTCAAGGCCATGGAGCTGCTGCGCGCGAAGAACGACGAGGAGTGGCAGCCGAGCGGTGCGGTGAAGAACCAGATGCTGCGCATGGACCCGAGCTTCCAGGAGCGCCGACTCGGCTTCGCCTCGTTCACCGACTTCGTGAAGTCGCGGGCCGGCGTGGTCGAGCTCGACGAGAGCGAGGGCAATCGCAGCCGCATCCGCATCCGTCCGAAGAAGGACTGAGCGGTCGCGGCCGTCGTGGTGCCGTCGGCCTGCGACCTCTTTCCGGCTGACGCCCCGTGCGCATCGACGTCGACCGGCAAAGGGTCGTGACTGAGCCACCATGTGGTCTGACCACACGTGCTACTGTGTGGTCAGACCACAACGAGGGAGAGGAGCGCACGGCATGGCGACTGCGACATCCGACACCCCCCGCGCCTGGCAGACCGTGCTCGAGCACGTCGAGGCGCAGCTCGTCGAGGGCACGCTCCGCCCCGGCGACCGCCTGCCCGGCGAGCGCACCCTCTCGGCCGAGCTCGGCGTCGGCCGCTCGAGCGTGCGCGAGGCGCTGCGCGTGCTCGAGGTGCTCGGACTCATCCGCACGCACGCCGGCTCGGGCCCGAACGCCGGCGCCATCATCATCGCGACGCCCGGCGGCGGCATGAGCGCGCTCATGCGGCTGCAGGTCGCCGCGCGCGGTTTTCCCGTGGCCGACATCGTGCGCACCCGCCTCATCCTCGAGTCCTCGGTCGCAGGCGACCTCGCCGACGCCGAGCGCGCCGAGCGGGCCGAGCGCGGCGAGCGCGGCGAGCGCATCGGTACCCCCGACCTCGCCGCAGCCGAGCGCCTCCTCGACGCCATGGACTCCCCCGCGCTCGCTCCCGCCGAGTTCCTCGCGCTCGACGCCGCCTTCCACCTGGCGCTGGCCGAGGCATCCGGCAATCAGGTCATCACCGCGACCATGGCCGGCCTCCGCAGCAGCATCGAGGGCTACGCGCTCGCCGGGCTCGCGACGATCGCCGACTGGGCCGCGACATCCGCTCGGCTCCGAAGCGAGCACCGCGGCATCGTCGGCGCGATCAGGGCAGCGGATGCCGCGACCGCCCGCACCCGCATCCACGACCACATCTCGGGGTACTACGCCGAGACGTTCATGCCGACGGAGTTCGCTGAGCCCGTCGAAGCGGAGGCCGCTCCCTTCGAAAGGCTCAGGGAGCCATGATCACCACGAGACGGAGCAACACCATGCTGAAGCGCCAGTTCCCGAATCCGCGCGAGCTCGCGCAGCTCATGCAGTTCAGGAAGCCCACCCTCGACCCCACCGACCGCCGGCTCGAGCGGGCGCTGACGATCGCCGACCTGCGGGCGATCGCGAAGCGCCGCACGCCGAAGGCGCCGTTCGACTACACCGAGGGCGCCGCCGAGGGGGAGCTCTCGCTCACGCGTGCCCGGCAGGCGTTCCAGGACGTCGAGTTCCACCCGTCGATCCTGCGGAACGTGCCGGTCGTCGACACGACCCGCGAGGTGCTCGGCGGCACGAGCGCGCTGCCCTTCGGCATCGCACCGACCGGCTTCACCCGGCTCATGCAGACCGAGGGCGAGATCGCGGGCGCGGCCGCGGCCGGCGCCGCCGGCATCCCGTTCACCCTGTCGACGCTCGGCACGACGTCGATCGAAGATGTGAAGGCCGCGAACCCGACCGGTCGCAACTGGTTCCAGCTCTATGTCATGCGCGAGCGCGAGATCTCGTACGAGCTCGCCCGGCGTGCGGCATCCGCCGGCTTCGACACCCTCTTCTTCACGGTCGACACGCCCGTCGCCGGCGCCCGCCTGCGAGACAAGCGCAACGGCTTCTCGATCCCGCCGCAGCTCACGCTCGGCACGGTGGTCGACGCGCTGCCCCGGCCGGCGTGGTGGATCAACTTCCTCACCACCCCACCGCTCGAGTTCGCCTCGCTCTCGTCGACGGGCGGCACCGTGGGCGAGCTGCTCGACTCGGCGATGGACCCGACGATCTCGTTCGAGGACCTCGACGTCATCCGCGGGATCTGGCCCGGCAGGATCGTGGTCAAGGGCGTGCAGACCGTCGAGGACGCGAGACTCCTCGCCGACCGCGGCGTCGACGGCGTCGTGCTCTCGAACCACGGCGGCCGCCAGCTCGACCGCGCGCCGATCCCGTTCCACCTGCTGCCGCACGTCGTGCGCGAGGTGGGCGCCGATATGGAGGTGCACCTCGACACCGGCATCATGAACGGCGCCGACATCGTGGCATCCGTCGCCCTCGGTGCGCGCTTCACGCTCATCGGCCGCGCCTACCTCTACGGGCTCATGGCGGGCGGGCGACGCGGCGTCGATCGCACGATCGAGATCCTGCGCGGCGAGATCGAGCGCACCATGAAGCTGCTCGAGGTCGCGAGCCTCGACGAGCTCGGACCCCAGCACGTGACGCAGCTCTCGCGGCTCGTGCCCATCGCGAAGCCGGTGACGGATGCCGCGGAGCGGGCGGTCGAGGCGAAGCCGACGACCGTGCGGGCGACGCGATCGACGCAGGCAGCGAAGCCCGCCGCGGCGAAGCCCGCGGCAGCGAAGCCCGCTGCGAGCAAGCCCGCGTCGCGGAACGCCGTGACGAAGTAGCCCTCAGGAAACTCTCGGGCGCCGGCTGCGGCGGCAACGTAGAGTCGTTCGGGTGTGCCCCGTTCGGGTGGCACCCGAGTCGTCGGCGCGATCGCGGACGACTCATCGATGCGAGGAGTGTGAACACATGGGACGGCACAGCTACCGGCGATCGTGGCTGCCCGCGCGCCGCTGGTTGATCGTCGCGGGCGCCGCGTTGGTCGTCGGCGGCGTCTCGGTCACGACCGTCGCGCTCAGCAGCCCCGATGTCGTCGCCGAGGTGGCATCCGACACGGTGACCGTCGGCCCCGAGGGCAGGCGCGAGTCCACGCGCCCGACCCCCACGGGCGCGGCGTCCGCGCGGGCGTCGGCCGAGGCATCCGCTCCGTCCCCCACCGGCGCGCCCGCGCCCTCGCCCTCGCCTTCACCCTCGCCCGCGCCTGATGCTCCGGCCCCCACCGAATCGTCACCCGCACCCGCGCCCGCTCCGGCACCCGCGCCCGCGCCCGCTCCGGCGCCTGCCCCGGCGCCGGCGCCCGCCCCAGCCCCCGCCCCCGGGGCCTCGTCCGCCGAGGCCGACGTGCTGGCGCTCGTCAACCAGGAGCGCGCCGCCGCCGGCTGCGCGCCCGTCGCCGACGACGCCGGGCTGCGCTCGGTCGCCCGCGCCCACTCCGCCGACATGGCCGCCCGCGGCTTCTTCGACCACACGAACCCAGACGGGCAGAGCCCGTGGGATCGTGCCGCCGCTGCCGGCATCTCGTACGCGGGCGGCGAGAACATCGCGCGCGGTCAAGCCGATGCGGCATCCGTCATGAAGGCCTGGATGAAGAGTCCCGGCCACCGCGCCAACATCCTGAACTGCGAGTTCACGACGCTCGGCGTCGGCGTGCACGAGGGCTCCGGCGGCCCGTGGTGGACGCAGCTGTTCGGGTACTGAGCGTGCGGGCATCGCCCTCCGGCGCCCCGAGCGCATCATGGCCCGGCACTCGTCCGACATACCGCGGGACGTGCTCGCGGTAACGCGCCCAGTCGTCGCCGAACTGACGCTCGAGCGTGCGCTCCTCGACGAGCACGCCGCCGAGATGCTCGACGAGCGCCGCGGCGGGCAGCGTCGCCGCGACCCATGCCGACCTGCGCAGCACGCCGACGCCGAGGTGGATGAGCCACCATCCGACGTACATGGGGTGCCGGCTGAACGCGTACGGCCCGGTCGTCACGAGCGACTGCGGATGCTCGAGCTGGAACTCGCCGACGGCGCGGCGCCTGCGCTCGACGAGCGCCCACACGTTGAGCGCGCACCCCGCGGCGAGCGCGACGGCACCCCCCGCCCGTAGCAGCAGCCGCGGGCCCCGAAGGTGCGCCGGCCGAATCCGCTCGAGCACCACGACCGCCGCGGCCCCCACGATCTGCCCCGCCGGGAGGGGCAGGTTCTCGAACAACCCGATCAGGCCGGTCATGAGCTCGCTCCTCCCAGCTCGAGGTCGGCACCGCTCGCGACCCGGCGCCCTGCCTCCGCCCGCGGCGAGGTGCGCGTCGCGCGGAACCGGACGAACCAGGCGAGCATCAGCGCCGAGGCGACGAGGTAGAACGTGTGCAGGAACCAGATCGGCCCGGGCGGCAGGCTGTACACGTAGACGGAGTGCACCGCGTTGCCCGCGTTCGTGATCGCCAGGTTCCCGAGGCTGTACGACGACAGGTCCCGCGTGCGCGCGGCCTTCACCAGCATGGGCAGATAGCTCATGGCGAAGAGGCCGGTCGACAGGACACCGGCGGTCACGGCGAGGTCCATGACACGAAGGCTACGGATGTCGCGAGCGCGCGGCATCCGGAGAATCACCCATTCCGGGGACGCCGAGGCCGGACGCTTCAGATCAGGGCGTGCTCGTAGGCGAATGCCGTCGCGGCCGCCCGCGACGACACGCCGAGCTTCGCGAAGATGTTGCTGAGGTGCCGGTCGACGGTCTTCTCGCTGAGGTACAGCTCGCCGGCGATGACCCGGTTCGTCTTGCCTGCCGCGACGAGTCGAACGACCTCGATCTCGCGGCGGGTCAACGGCGTGCGCGACCGCGCGGGCTCGTGGGCACTCCTCGCAAGCCCGTCGACCCGGAGCACGTCGGGCGTGGCGCCGAGCTCCACGAACACCGCTCGCGCCGCCGCCAGCTCCATCGACGCGGAGTCGTCGTCGCGGAGTGCGAGCGAGGCCCGGGCAGCGAGCACGCGGCACCGCGCGGCCTCGTACGGGGCGTCGAGCTCCTCCCAGAGCGCCCATGCCCGCCGCAGCTGCACCAGCGCGCCGGTTGCGCCGCCCTCCTCGAGCCGCACCGAGCCTTCCGCTCGCGCTGCGACGGCCTGCATCAGCGGCATCCCGTCGGCCGGCGTGGCGGCGATCAGTTCGTCCGCTGCCAGGCGTGCGGCGCCGACGTCGCCAGCGGCGAGCTCGATCTCGACGACCGCGGGAAGCAACTGCCGGCGGGTGGCCGGGTCGACGTCGCCGGCGGCCTCGCGGATGAGCGATCGGGCGTCCCGCACCCGGCCCTGTGCGAGGCGGAGCAGCGCAAGTCCCGGCTCGGGCGCGAATCCGGTCTCGTTCGCCCGCAGGTACGCCGCCTCCGCCTCGCCGACCTCGCCCCGCAGGCGGTGCACCTCGCCCTGCTGGTACCAGGCTCCCCACGCGGCCGACCAATCGCCACGACGAGTCAGCTCCTGCGCGGCCCGCGCGGCATCGAGCGCATCGGTCCAGGCACCGTGCAGGCAGTACAGCTCCGCGCGATGCGCCTGGCACTGGCCGCTGAACATCACCATGTCGGGCCGGGCACCGCACCAGTGGTCGAGCGCGATCGTCCACTCCTGTGCGCGGCGCACGTCGTAGGCGAGGTGGCACGTGCCGATCACCGAGCAGTAGACGATGCCGGATGCCACGACCGAGACCTCCCCCGCCGTGACCGCCACCATGGCCTCATCGAGCAGCGACAGGCCGGCGACGGTCTCGCCGAGCATGATGCGCGCCTGACCCTCGCCGAGTCGCCCGAGCACCGTGACCTCGCGGTCGCCGTGCAGTTCGCCGAACCGGATGGCCTCGGCGAACGTGCGGGCGGCAGTCGCGGGGTCTCCGCCGTTCAGGGCGCCGAGCGCTCGCGGGATGAGCAGGAGCCCGCTCGCGGCTTCGAGCCGGCCGTCGTCGGCGATCCGCGCGGCGCGGGCGAGCCAGCCGTTGCTCTGCGCCATGTCGCCCCGGCTCAGGTGGTAGATGCCGATCCAAGCGGCGGATCGCGCGGCGGGGTCCGCTCCGTCGGGTATCCGGAGGTACGCCTCGTGCGCCCGTATCGCGAGGTCGAGCCCGACGGCCTCCCTGCCCATCACGAGCGCGGCGTTGGCGAGTCGGTCGAGGTCGTCGGCGTCGAGCGAACGCTCGCCGTCGGCATCCGTCAACGCCGTGAACGCGTCGAGCCACCGGTGCTCGGCGTACGCCGCGCGACCCCGTTCGAGGGCTGCGGAAGAAGTCATGGGCGTCACCGCCGGTCGGCCGTCATGCGCCGGAACGTCGTCGTGCGCGCTCGAGGTCCTTCTCCTGCTGCTCCTCGTCGGTCGGGGTGGTGATGGATGCCGCGATCGTGTGCACCGCGACGAACCTCGCCATCTTCTTCGCGTACTTCGCCTGCGCGCGACGCCGCTTGATCGTCTTGGCACGGCCCTTGGCGTCGTTCGCCCGCTCTCGCTCGAGGGCGCGGCGCCGCGCGTCGCCGGAGGAGGTCGCACGGATCGACGCCTTCTCGAGCCGCGCCGACGCCGTGCGTGCCAGCCGGGTGGCGCGCCACGGCCGCTCGCGCCGCTCCGCCTTCGCCGCCCGGGTCAGCTCCCGGGCACCCGCGGTCGTCAGCTCGAATCGCGCGCGGTTCTCGCCCTTCAGCGTCTTCGCGAGCTTCTTCGACTCCTTGCCGGCCTTGCGCGCCGCCGCCACGGCCGTTCGTGCCTGGCGACGCTCGTCGCGATCGGTTCGGATATTCAGGATCGGCATGGCGCCCTCCTCATCGTCGGCTCGGTGCCGGTCGTCCGCTCAGTGCTCGTCGACGGCTCAGCCCTCGTCATCGATGAGCTCGAGGAGCTTCTTCGCCTCGTCGCGGATCTCGTCGTGGTCGTACTGCCCGGCACGACTCTCGAGCGAGATCACCGCGCAACGGTGCACCTTCGTGAAGTCGCCGTACGGGAAGCTGTAGTGCCCCTTGGTGTCGCGGTCCATGTCGTCGTCGACGCCGAGGTGCCACTTGCTGTACTCGCCCCAGCCGTGCTTCTCGATGAATGCGTTCTCTTCGTCGGCGCTCGGGGCGTCCTCGCTCCAGTCGTCGCGCTCGTCGCGCACGACGTCGCCGTCGCGCACGAGCGAGCGTGCATGGCGGAGCCCGGTCCGGTTGAGCTTGACGGTCATCGGATGTCTCCTCCCGAGGCGTCGCACCGGCGGGCGCCGTGCGGTTCGGCGGCGCGGCGTTTCCACGCCCTGCCCTCCGGTCTACGTGGATGACCGGGCGTCGTCAACGGGGTTGCGCGGGCGCGGTGGACCGCGTTCGCAGGACCAGCCGCTCGACACGGCCCTCCACGCGGGGTGAGTGGTCGCTCATCCTGCGAACGACGGCGACGACAGATCGCGCGGGGCCGCGGTGGCCTGCGCGGCGGCAACGGCCAGGAAGCGCGCCGTGTCCGACACGGCTGCTGCGAGCAGCGCGACGAGTCGATCGTCGGCATCGGCGACGGACGACTGCGCCATCCCGTTGACGGCGCCGGTCACGACGTCCTGGCACTGCCGGACGGTCATGCCGGCGCGGCGCACCGGAGCGACCTCTTCGATGAACCGGACGGCCCATGCGTCTGCGGCGGGGGCGGCGCGGAGTGCGGCTGCCGCCCGCTCGCTCGCCTCCACGGCGAGCGCGCCGCCGCGTTCGGCGAGGACGGCGATCGCAGCATGCAGCCCGACGGCCAGCGATCGCTGGCGCCCCTCGGCAACGACGGGCAACGCGGCGGCTGCGGCTCGCGTGGCGAGCAGCACGTCGAGCAGCGGGTCGTCGCTCGTCATGCCGACGACCGTCGGGATGAGCGGCGTGAGCCGCGCGCGGCCGGCGTCGCTCGTGCAATCGTTCACCAACCGCGCGAGGTGCGCGAGGGTGCCCTGCGTGCATGCGGGGTGGTCGCTCCAGCGCTCGCCCGCGAGGTACGACGCGAACTCCATGAAACACGCCCCGCGTCGCGGCGATCGATGCCGGCCGGGGGACAGAATGGGCATGACATCCGGGTACGCCGTCGTCTCACGCATGGGAACCTCCATCGCTCCCTCCACTCTGCGCCCGTTGCGGCCGCGATTCAAGAGCGGATTGCCGGATGTCGCGTGGCGTCAGGCGCGTGTGCGCCCCACCGGCCCACTGCTGTGCGCCGGCTGGGGCCGACGGCCGAGCCGCGACCTCAGCCCCCAACCCGTCACCCGCACCACCGCCTCGAGCACGATGGCCGGGCTCATCTTCGAGCGTCCGCGGATGCGCTCGATGAACGTCACCGGCACCTCGACGACCGTGAGGCCGGCCTCGCGCGCATGCCACAGCATGTCGACCTGGAACCCGTAGCCGCGGGTGTGCACGTCCTCCAGACGGATGCGCCGCAGCGCGTCGGCGCGGAACACCCGGTATCCCGCCGTCGCGTCCTGCGTGTCGAGTCGCAGCACGGAGCGCGCATACGCGCTCCCCCACCGCGAGAGCAGCTCGCGGTGTCGCGGCCAGTTCTCGATCGAGCCGCCCGAGATCCAGCGAGAGCCGATCACGAGGTCGACGGGCCCGCCGCTCGACGAGCCCGTCGAAGCGGCACCCTCGAGTCGCGCGAGCAGGCGCGGCAGCTCCTCGGGCAGGTGCGAGCCGTCGGCGTCGAGTTGCACGATCGGATCGAAGCCTCGCTCGAGCGCCCACGCGAACGCCTCGAGGTAGGCGGCGCCGAGCCCGTGCTTGGCAGTACGGTGCAGCACCTCCACGGCGGCGTCGGCGGCCGCGAGCTCGTCGGCGATCGCGCCCGTTCCATCGGGTGAGTCGTCGTCGACCACGAGCACGGATGCCTCGGGCACGGACGCCCGCACCCGGGCCACGGTGTCGGCGAGGTTCTCGCGCTCGTTGTAGGTCGGGATCACCACGAGGGCCCGCGACATCCGTGTCCTCTCCTCGATGCGTCTCTCACACCATCGTAGAGGGGGGCCTGTGCCGCCGGCGCGCCCCGGTCGCGGTCAGCGCACCCCCGCCATGAGCCGCAACACGGGCTTGCGCGCGAGCCACAGGGCAGCGCCCAGCACGATCGCGATCGCGCCCAGGACGCCGAAGTACGTCGCCTCGTTCACGACCGTGTAGAACTCCGCGAGCTGGCCGGCGATCGAGGTGCCGAGCGCCACGGAGAGGAAGAACAGCGCCACCATCTGCGTGTGGAACACCTTCGGCGCGAGCTTCGTCGTCACCGACAGCCCGACCGGCGAGAGCAGCAGTTCGGCGACGGTGAACACGAACAGGATCAGGACGATCCAGAGCAGCGGCGTCGAGTTCGGCCCGCCGTCGGCGTAGGGCAGGAAGAGGAGGAATGCCACGCCCATGATCGCCGTGCCGAGGGCGAACTTGATCGGCGTCGACGGCTGCCGATCGCCGAGCTTCGTCCAGATCGCGGCGAACACGCCCGACAGGATGATGATGAAGATCGGGTTGATCGATTGCACCCACGGCACCGGCATCTCCCAGCCGAAGATGTCGCGGTTCAACTGCTCGTCGGAGTAGATCGTGAGCACGGTGAACTGCTGCTGGTACAGCGACCAGAAGGCGACGCTCGCGATGAACAACGGGATGAAGGCGAACACCCGGCTGCGTTCGGTCGACGTGATGCGGCGGCTGGAGAGGATCACGATGAAGTACGCGACCGCCGCGACGACGGTGCCGGCGATGACCCAGGTCACCAGGTTGGTCGCGGTGATGAGGCCGGTGAGCACCAGCACCGCGATGAGCAGCACGGATGCCACGGCGACCCCGATCACGAGGGCACGCCGCGATGCGGGCAGAGGATTGGGCACGACGGATGCCTCGGGCGGAAGGCTCCTGCGGCCGAAGGAATACTGGATCAGCCCGATCGCCATGCCGAACGCGGCGAGCGCGAAGCCCCAGTGGAATCCCCAGTTCTGCTGCACGATCCCGGTCAGGAGCGGGCCGAAGAAGGCGCCGAGGTTGATGCCGAGGTAGAAGATCGAGAACCCCGCGTCGCGCCTGGGGTCGTGCTCGGAGTAGAGGGTGCCGACGACGCTGGTCGCGTTCGCCTTCAGGCCGCCCGAACCCAACGCGACGAGCACGAGGCCCACGCCGACGCCGAGGAACCCGGGCAGCACGGCGAGCGCGATGTGGCCGCACATGATGACGATCGCACTGAAGAAGAGCACGCGCTCCGAACCGAGGAGGCGGTCGGCGATCCACGCGCCGAGGATCGTCGAGAGGTAGACCGCGCCGCCGTACGCGCCGACGATGCCCGCGGCATCCGCCTGGTCCATGCCGAGGCCGCCGTCGGCGACCGAGTAGTACAGGTAGAGCAGCAGGATGCCCTGCATGCCGTAGAAGCTGAAGCGCTCCCACATCTCGACGCCGAAGATGTGCACGAGCGCTCGCGGCTGCCCGAAGAACCCGTGGTCGCCCCGGGTGTCCCGTTCGGCCTCGACGCCGTTCACGGCCGGCTCAGGCGGCCCGTACTCCCCGGGGGCCGGCTCGGTGACCTTGCCCATGGGGGCAGCCTAGACCCGGGCGCCGGGGGCCGCGAGCGACATGCGCTTCCTTGTGGCGTTCGGCCGGTCGTGGTGGACTGGCCACGGGGAATGAGGACGATGAGCAGGATGAGACGGACTCTGGCTGCAACAGCGATGGTCGCACTCGGGGTGGGGACCTTGGCCGGGTGCGCCCTGCTCGCTCCGGTCGAGCGCTTCAGTGACTCGGCGACGGTGCAGGAGGAGATCCGCACGATCGAGCTCGAAGATCCGAAGGGGAACGTCACGATCCGTGGTGTCGACGCGGCCGACGACGTGAGCATCGAGCGCACCGTGTCCTACCGGGGCGACCGGCCCGACGGCGAGACGCATGCGGTCGACGGGGACACACTCGTGCTGGGCGGCTGCGGACGAGGCTGCTCGGTCGAGTACACCATCGAGCTGCCCGCCGGCGTCGATGTGCGCGGCTCGAACTCGAACGGTGCGATCGAGGTCTCCGGGGTCGGCGAGGTCGAGGCGCAGACGAGCAACGGCCGCATCGAACTCGAGGAGATCGCGGGGGGCATCGACGTCGAGACGAGCAACGGACGCATCATCGGACGCGACCTGAACGGCGACGGTGTGCGAGCCTCGACCTCGAACGGACCGATCGAGCTCGAACTCGGCGAGCCGCAGGATGTCGCGGCGAGCACCTCCAACGGCTCGATCGAGCTCACGGTTCCCGCGGCGGGCTATCGTGTCTCGACCGAGACGTCGAACGGGCGCACCGACGTCGAGGTTCCGAACGATTCCGCTGGGGAGTTCTCGCTCGACCTCCGCACGTCGAACGGCTCGATCACCGTTGCCGAGCGCTAGCGACCCCGCCCACCCCGCGCACGCGACCCCGCCACACCCGGCGCCGTCCGACCCCGCCCACGCGAACCCGACACTCCCCGCGCGCGCGACCCCGCCACTCCCCGCGCCGTCCGCCGACGCGAGGAGAACGGCGCTCGAGAGGATGCTCCCGCCGGCAAGAACAGACCTCGTTCTCGCCGATCTCCTCGGAATCGCGCCGATCGCGCGGCCGCGCGAGCTCTCGGCGGGCGGGCGGTGCGGGGCGATCAGCGGGACGCGAGCTCCCCGAGCACCGCCTCGAGCTGATCGACCGCCCAGTCGAGGTCGGCCCGTTCGACGACGATCGGCGGCGCGAGCCGGATGGTCGAGCCGTGCGTGTCCTTCGCGAGCACGCCGCGACGCATGAGCGCCTCGCACACCTCGCGACCGGTCGCGAGGGCGGGGTCGATGTCGACGCCCGCCCAGAGGCCGGCGCCGCGCAACGCCACGACGCCGTGTCCGACGAGTCGCTCGAGGCGCTCGTGCAGGTGCCCGCCGAGCGCGCGAGCGCGCGCCTGCGGCTCCCCGGTCGCCAGCATCCGTACGACCTCGAGCCCGACGGCCGCGGCGAGCGGGTTGCCGCCGAACGTCGAGCCGTGCTGCCCGGGCTGCAGCACCCCGAGCACGTCGCGGTCGCCGACCACCGCCGAGACGGGCACGATGCCGCCGCCGAGCGCCTTGCCGATCAGGTACAGGTCGGGCACGACGCCGACGAGATCGCATGCGAACGTCGCTCCGACGCGGCCGAGGCCCGACTGGATCTCGTCGGCGATGAGCAGCACTCCGTGCTCGCTCGTGATGCGGCGCAACTCGGGAAGATAGTCGGCCGGCGGCACGATGATGCCCGCCTCGCCCTCGATCGGCTCCACGAGCACCGCGACGGTGTCGTCGTCGATCGCGGCCTCGACGGCAGCGGCGTCGCCGTACGGCACCATGCGGAAGCCCGGAGTGTAGGGTCCGAAGTCGTCGTGCGCGTCGGGATCGTCGCTGAACGAGACGATCGTGGTGGTGCGACCGTGGAAGTTGCCGGCCATGACGACGATGTTCGCGGCATCCGGAGCCACGCCCTTCACCCGATAGCCCCACGCACGTGCGACCTTGATCGCCGACTCGACCGCCTCGGCGCCGGTGTTCATCGGCAGCACCATGTCCTTGCCGCAGAGCGCGGCGAGTTCGGTGACGAACGGCCCGAGCCGGTCGTTGTGGAACGCGCGGCTGGTGAGCGTGATGCGGCCGAGCTGCTCGCGCGCGGCCGCCACGAGCCGTGGGTTGCCGTGCCCGAAGTTCACCGCCGAGTACGCGGCGAGGCAGTCGAGGTAGCGGCGGCCGTCGACGTCGGTCACCCAGGCACCCTCGCCGGATGCGACGACGACGGGCAGCGGGTGGTAGTTGTGGGCGGCATGCGCGTCCTCGGCGTGGATGGCCGCGGCCGTCCGAGCCGAAGGCTCCGCCCGTAGACGCCCCGCCGCACCCGAGCCTTCGGCTCGGACGCCCGCGTCCATGTCGTCGACCGTGCCGCCGTGTGCGGGAGTCGTCATCGGCGCAGCTCCAGGGTGCAGCATTTGACGCCGCCGCCGCCGAGCAGCAGCTCGGAGAGGTCGACGCCGATCGGGTTGTAGCCGTGTTCGCGCAGCTGCCGTTCGAAGTCGGTCGCGCGCGCCGCGATCACCACGTTGCACCCGTCGCTGAACGAGTTGAGGCCGAGCACCGCGGCATCCGTCTCGTTGACGATGATCGCGTCGGGGAACCGCTCCTGCAGGACGCCGACGGATGCCTCGTCGAACGCGCTCGGCAGGTACGCGATGTGCTCCTGGCCGGGCGTGCCGTCGAGCACGGCGACGGCCGTGTCGAGGTGGTAGAAGCTCGGATTCACGAGCCGGAGCGTGACGACCTCGCGACCGGAGATGCGGGCGAGCTCCTCGTGCGAGAGCGAGTGGCTGCGGAAGCCCGTGCCGGCGAGGATCCCGTCGCCGACGAGCAGGAAGTCGCCCTCGCCCTCGTTGACCTCCTCGGGCACTTGCACGTCGAAGCCCGCCTCGCGGAACCAGTCCATGTACGCGGGGCCCTCGGGCTGTCGCTCGGCGTGCGTGAACTTGGCGCCATAGGCGACGCCGTCGATCACGAAGCCGCCGTTCGCGGCGTACACCATGTCGGGAAGTCCCGCGATCGGGTCGATGAGCCGAACGTCGTAGCCCAGGCCGACGTAGGTGTCGTGGAGCACCTGCCACTGCTCGAGCGCGAGGCTCGTGTCGGTGGGCTGCGCCGGATCCATCCAGGGGTTGATCCGGTAGACGACGCTGAAGTGCTCGGGGCGGCACATCAGCACGCTGCGGCCGGCGGGCCGGCGCTCGGGTCTGGTTCCGGGCTGCTCGTCGGTCTGGATCACACTCGACATCTCACTCCTCGAAGGGGCTGCGGATGTCGCGACGCACCGGGCGGGACGACATCGGCACTGCTGGCAATGTCGGCGGACCAGGTCGCTCTTGCGAGCCTCGACGACGACGTTCGGGTTGCGCCGCCGTCGAGACGCCACTCTCAGTGTGAACCGAAACGGCGTCGAAGTTCCGGGCGTCGTGCGCAACATCCCTGCCTCTTCCGCGCAGATGCGCCGATTCAGTGCATGTCAGCCGTTCCTCGCGTCACGCCAGGCGAGATACCGGCGGGCGATCGCCAGGTCGTAGTCGGGGCCCGAAACGCCGAGCGTGAACAGTCGCACGCCGGCGTCGTGGAGCGCGTCGGCGTACTCCAGGTCGGCGTGGCGACGGTTGAGCTCGTTCGAGATGGTGATCGTCGAGACGTCCCGGCCGACCTCGTCGCCCCACCTGCGGAGCACATCGAGCTTGTGCCCCAGCTCGTCGGGCCGCACGAACGAGTGCCAGATGTCGGCGTGCTGCGCCACGATGCGGAGCGTCTTCTGCTCGCCCTTTCCGCCGATCATGATCGGGATGTCGCGAGTCGGCGGCGGGTTGAGCTTCGCCCACCGTGCCTCGATGCGTGGGAGGGCGTCGGCGAGCGCGTTCAGCCGTGAGCCCCGGGTGCCGAACTCGTACCCGTACTCGTCGTAGTCGCGCTCGAACCATCCCGAGCCCGTGCCGAAGATGAACCGGCCCACGCCGCCCTTCGCACTGACGTGGTCGAGCGTTCGCGCCATGTCGGCCTGCAGGTCGGCGTTGCGGTACGAGTTGCAGTTCACGAGCGTGCCGAGCTCGATGCGCTCGGTCTGCTCGGCCCACGCGCCGAGCATCGACCACGCCTCGAAGTGCAGGCCGTCGCGGTCGCCCTGGAGCGGGAAGAAGTGGTCCCAGTTGAAGGCGATGTCGAAGCCCTCGTCCTCGAGGCGCAGCACGGCGTCGCGAATCGCCGGGTAGCGCGCGTGCTGCGGCTGCAGCTGGATGCCCAGGCGCACGGGGGTGTCGACGGTCACGGATTCAACCCTAGGTCGTCGGATGCCGCGGCACGCGGCCGTGGCATCCGCCCTCCTTCGGCTGCCGCACGCCCTGCTACTGCTCCTTCAGCTGCTACTGCTCCTTCAGGTCGAGCATCGGCGTCGGCCGGCGGAACCCGCGGGTGACGATCGCGAGCAGGATGACGCCGAGTGCGAGCCAGGCGAGGCCGACGAGGAAGGTGGTCGGTGCGAGGCTCGTCCAGAGCCAGACGGTGAGGGCGAAGCCGATGAGCGGCAGCACGAGGCTGCGCAGCACGTCGGCGCCTGAGCGCTCCTTGCGGTCGATGAAGTAGTGCTTGATGACGGCGAGGTTCACCACCGAGAACGCGATGAGCGCGCCGAAGCTGATCATCTGCGCGAGCAGGCCCAGGTCGATGACGATCGCGAGGAGCGAGACCACCGACACGCAGACCGTCGCGACGACAGGCGTGCCGAACCGCTCGGAGAGGCGGCCGAAGACGTTCCGCGGCAGCACGCCGTCGCGTCCCATCGCGTAGATGATGCGCGACACCGAGGCCTGCGAGGTGAGCGCCGAACCGGCCGCACCGGCGACGTAGGCGGCCGTGAAGAACACCGCGAGGAAGTCGCCGCCGGCCGCGACCATCACGTCGAGTGCGGCGGAGTCGACGTCGGCGAACGCGTTCGACGGGTAGGCGAGCTGCGACACGTACGAGAGCCCGATGAAGATCACGCCCGCGCCGAGCGTCGTGATCATGATGGCGCGCGGCACGTCGCGCTTCGGCTCCCGCGCCTCCTCGGCGAGCGTCGAGACCGAGTCGAAGCCGAGGAACGAGAGGCAGAGGATGGCGGCCCCCGTGAAGAGCACGCCGACGCCTTCGACCGAGCCGTCGCCGACGAGCGGAGCCACCGCGTCGACCTCCCGGCCGCCGAACGATGCGATCGCCAGCACGACGAAGGTCACGATGAAGATCGCCTGCACCGCGATGATCACGAAGTTCGCGCGCGCGACCGACACGATGCCGATGATGTTCAGCACCGTGACGACGATGATCGTCGCCACGATGAACACCCATGCCGGGATCGCCGGGAAGGCGGCCTCGAGGTAGATGCCGATGACGAGATAGTTGATCATCGGAAGGAACAGGTAGTCGAGCATGAGCGACCACCCCGAGAGGAACCCGATGGCAGGGCCGAAGCTCCGCTGCGCGTAGACGTAGGCCGAGCCCGCGTACGGGTAGGCGACCGACATGCGGGCGTACGAGCGAGCCGTGAACACCATCGCCACGAGGGTGATCACGTAGGCGACCGGCACGCGGCCACCGGTCACCTCCGTGACGATGCCGTACGTGGTGAAGACCGTCAGCGGCACCATGTAGACGAGGCCGAACAGGGTGAGCGCGGGAACGCCGAGCACTCGGCGGAAGCTGCCGTCGTGCTGCGTTGCAGTCAGGCTCGCGGTGGGCTGTGACATGTGGGGTTGCCTTTCAGGCGCGGTGGGAGGAAACCGGCGAGCCGGTCTTGGTGAACACTGCCTTGCCGGCGATGTAGGTCGCGCGGATGGGCACGTCGGGCAGGGCGTGGAGCTGCAGTTCGCGCGGATCGTGCGCGAGCCAGACGAGGTCGGCGCTCATGCCGGCACGGATCTCGCCCCACGGCTCGGGGGCGAGATCGGCGAAGGCCTGGTGCGCCACGGCCGTGGAGTACGCCTCGAGCGCGGTCTCGAGGTCGAGGATCTCGTGCGGCGTCCAGCCGTCGGCGGGTTCGCCGTCGATGGTCTTGCGCGACACCGCGATGGCGATGCCGTCTCGGGGGTCGCCCGATGAGCAGGGCCAGTCGGAGCCGAAGGCCACCCTGGCACCGGATGCCGCGAGCGAGCGCATGCGGTACTGCCGATCGGTGCGCTCCGGACCGAGCCTCGGCACCGTGAGCACAGTCATCAGCGCATCGAGCTGCGCCCACAGTGGCTGCATGTTGGCGACCACGCCCAGTTCGGCGAACCGCGGCAGGTCGGCATCGTCGACGAGTTGCGCATGGGCGATGACCGGGCGGCGGTCGCGCGGCCCGTTCGCCAGGATGGCACTCTCGATCGCGTCGAGCGCCTGCCGCACGGCGGCGTCGCCGATCGCGTGGATGTGGATCTGGAAGCCGGCCGCGTCGACCGCACGCACCGCATCGGCGAGCGCCGCATCGGTCCACACCGACATGCCGTGCTTGTGCAGGGCAGAGCAGTATGGCTCGAGCAGCGCGCCGGTCTCGTTCTCGACGACGCCGTCGGCGAAGAACTTCACCGTGTGCGCCGTGAGCATCGGCGACGCGGCATCCGTCACCTTCTTCTTCGCATCGATCATCGCCGGCAGCTGCGCCTCGAAGTGCCGCGGGTCGGCGTAGAGCGCGAGGTTGCATCGGAACGACAGGATGCCGCGGGCCGCCGCCTCGAGGTAGGCGTCGACGTCGTCGGGCTCGACCCAGGCGTCCTGCACCCAGGTCACGCCGCGCGACAGGTAGTAGTCGCCCGCACCCGCGATGGCGCGCAGGCGGGTCTCGAGGTCGCGAGTCGGCGCCGCCGCCATGACGAGGTCGACCGCACCCCACTCTCGGAGCGTGCCGAGCGGCGTGCCGTCGTCGCGCCGCGGGATCTCGCCGAGCGTCGGCTCGGGGGTCGCCCTGTCGATGCCCGCGAGTTCGAGGGCTCGCGAGTTGCACCAGACGGTGTGGTAGTCCCAGGCACGGAGCACGACCGGGCGGTCGGCGACGGCCTCGTCGAGCCAGCGGGCGTCGAAGAGGCCCTCGTCGACGAGGCTGCCGTCGTAGGACGCCCCGAAGATCCACTCGAGGTCGGGGTTGGCCTCGGCGTAGCGTCGCACCTCCGCGACGATCTCCGCGACCGACGTGCAGCCGCGCACTGCGGGCCCCTGCGCCTCGAGTCCGCCGAACAACGGGTGCGCGTGCCCGTCGCCGAAGGAGGGCATGAGGAAGCCGCCCTCGAGGTCGACGGTCTGCACCGCGGCATCCGTCATCGCCGCATCTTGCACCGCGGCTGCCCGGTGTCGTGCGTCGTCACCCGTCGCGACGATCGTGCCGTCGCGCACCAGGAGCGCATCGCTCGCGGGTCGGCCCGCGCCCGCCCAGATCGTTCCACCGGTGAAGAGAGTCGTCGTCACGCCGTCGTCCTTGTCGAAGCTGATACGAACACTGTTCGTATTCGAGTGAGGAGCACGATACCCTCTCGAAGCATGAGAGGGAAGCGGCAGGATGTCACGGTGTCGCCGAACGGCCGCGAGCGCCCGATCGATCGGGAGCGCCTCGTGGTCGCGGCCCTCGACCTCGCCGACGAGGAGGGCGGCGAGGCGCTGTCGATGCGCGCCGTGGCGAAGCGCGTCGATCGCCAGGTGTCCTCGCTCTACAACCACGTCTCGGGCCGGGGCGAGCTCATCGAACTCGTCCGCGCTCGGATCGTCGCGAGCATCGATATCGGTGCCTTCGACCACGAGCCCTGGGACGTCGCGCTCGAGGCGTGGGCGAAGTCGTACCTCAGGGCGTTCGCAGCGCACCCCAAGCTCATCCGGCTGCTCGCGACCACGCCGATCCGCGACGTGTCGACGTTCGCAATGTACGACGCCGTGGTGACCTCGCTCGTGTCGAGCGGCTGGCCGATCCAGGACGCCGTCGCCGTGATGCGCACCGTCGAGGCGCACGTGCTCGGCTCCGCGCTCGACATCGTGGCCCCGGGCGACATGCTCGCGCAGAGCGCGGTGCCCGCCGAGCTCGCGACCATCCGCGCTGCGCTCGACCCTGCGCACGCCGAGTCGTACGGCGCCGGCCCGGCGTTCCGCCTCGGCCTCGAGGCGCTGCTGAGCGGCCTGAGGGCACGCCGGGAACGCCTCACTCACTGACGAGGCATCCGACACGCAGGAAATCCGCGTGCAACCCTATCAGCGCGCAACGAATCGGCGTACACTCCCGAGCATGGACAACCTCGATCGCGCCATCCTCGACCTGCTCCGCCAGAACGCGCGAGCGGGCTACGGCGACATCGGATCGTCCGTCGGCCTGTCCGCCTCCGCCGTGAAACGGCGCGTCGACCGCCTCGTGGCCGACGGCGTCATCCGTTCGTTCACGATCCAGGTCGACCCGACCGTCGACGGCATGTCGACCGAGGCCTATGTCGAGCTCTTCTGCCGCGGAACCGTTGCGCCCGACGAGTTGCAGCGCATCCTCCAGGGCGTGCCCGAGGTCGTGTACGCGGGCACCGTCACGGGCAGCGCCGACGCGATCGTGCAGATGCGCGCCCGCGACATCGCCTCGCTCGAAGACGCCCTCGAACGCGTGCGCATCGCCCCCAACGTCGATCACACGCGGAGTGCGATCGTGCTCTCGCGTCTCGTGAATCGCAACCGGGACTGACGGGCGATGACCGCTGCCGCGGCCGGAGGGATCGACGCATGAGGTTCTCGATCGACCCCGCGGCGTCCGATCCGCCGTTCGAGCAGGTGCGACGCCAGGTGACCGATGCCGTGCGCAGCGGCGAACTCGTGCCGGGCGCGCGCATGCCCACCGTGCGTGCGCTCGCCGCCGAACTCGACCTGGCCGTGAACACGGTCGCGAAGGCGTATCGCGCGCTCGAGTCCGATCACATCATCGAGACGCGCGGGCGCGCGGGCAGCTTCGTCTCGGCGACCGGCGACCCCACCGAGCAGCAGGCGCAGCTCGCGGCATCCGCCTACGCCGACCGCATCGCCCGACTCGGACTCTCGCCCGAGGTCGGCCTCACGATCGTGCGCGCTGCCCTGCGCGCCGACGGCTGAGGCGGCGCCTCGCATCGCCGGCCTGGGCCGCGCCGCTGTCGCGCGGCGGTCGGCGCGCGCTGCGGTCCGCGCGCTGCGGTCCGCGCGCTGCGGTCCGCGCGCTTCCTTCCTTCCGCCCTTCCGCAGGATGAGAGCTCGTTCGGCCGCCCCACGGGCTGTGAAGCTGCTCTCATCCTGCGTTCGATGAGCGGATGCTCCGTGGCATCCGCTCGGGCATCGCCGGCAGCGCAGCGCTCTCAGTGCTTCGCCGTTCGCGTTCGAACGCGTCACCCCTCGGGGATCGGCTCCTTCGGCAGCTTGCGGACCTTCGCCCGCCGTCGCCGCCGCTCGGGGATCATCGAGCGCATCTCCTCGAGCTTGCCGAAGCAGAGCAGCCGGTCCTCACCCTCGAGCACGACGCCCTTGCGCGGATTCGGAATGACGGTCGCGCCCCGGTGCAGCGTGAGCACGGTGATGTCCCGTTCCCAGAGCCCCGACTCGCCGAGCGTCTTGCCGACGAGGTCGGCCGCGCCGTGCACGACGAGCTCGGCGACGCCGTAACCGGTCGAGACGGTGAGCCGCTGCCGCACGTCGATCTCGGGAAAGGCGACCTGGTTCGCGATGTGGTCGACGATCGCGCCGGCCACGTCGAGCTTGGTCGCGGTCTCGATGCCCTCGAGGCCGGGCGACGAGTTCACCTCCATCACGAGCGGGCCCTCGTCGCCCTCGAGCATGTCGACGCCCGCCACCCTGAGGCCCATGATCTGCGCCGAGCGCACGGCCGCCTGCTCGTATGCGGGCGTCAGCTCCACCGACTCGACGGTGCCGCCGCGGTGCACGTTCGATCGGAACTCGTCGCCGCTCGCACTGCGCCGCATCGCCGCGACGACGCGGTCGCCGACGACGAGGGCACGGATGTCGCGGCCGCGGCTCTCCTTGATGAACCGCTGGATGAGCACGTTCTGCTTCGTCGAGTGCAGGGTCTCGATGATCGCCTCGGCGACCTTCACCTCGGGCGCGAGGATGACCCCGACGCCCTGGGTGCCCTCGAGCAGCTTGATGACCACGGGCGCGCCGCCGACCCGTTCGATCGCGGGCCGCACGTCGGCGCGGTTGCGTACGAAGGCGGTTGCCGGCATGCCGATGTTGTGACGGGAGAGGATCTGGTTGGCGCGCAGCTTGTCACGCGAGTTCGTGATGCCGTTCGCCGTGTTCGGCGTGAAGACGTCCATCTGCTCGAACTGCCGCACCACCGCGGTGCCGAAGTAGGTGACCGAGCTGCCGATCCTCGGCAGCACCGCGTCGTAGTCGGAGAGCGGCCGTCCGCGGTACTGCAGGTCGGGCTCGGGACCCGAGAGGTCGATCGCGAAGCGCAGCGTGTCGAGCACCTTCACCTGGTGCCCGCGCTGCTGCGCGGCCGCACGGAGTCGCTGCGTGGAGTACGCCTGCGGCGCGCGCGACAGGATCGCCAATTTCATCGTTGTACCCCTGCGAAGATATCCGGGTGAGAGAGCCTCCCCATTCAAACACCATCGTCGGGTGGCGCGAATGGGTGACCCTGCCCGGCGTCGGCGTGCCGTGGATCAAGGCGAAGCTCGACACCGGGGCACGCACGTCGTCGCTGCACGCCTTCGACCTCGAGGAGATCGGAACGGATGCCTCGCCGGTCGTGCGGTTCGGGATACGCCCTTGGCAGAACAGCAGCGAAGACACCGTCGTCGTCGAATGCCCCGTGCACGATCGACGATCGGTGCGCAGCTCGTCGGGTCACGCCGAGGAGCGCGTCGTGGTGCTGCTCGACGTGATGCTCCAGGGCCGCACGGTCAGCGCGGAGGTGACGCTCACGAATCGCGATGAGATGGGGTTCCGCATGCTCATCGGCCGGGAGGCGCTGCGGCGAGGGTTCGTGGTCGACGCCTCGCGCTCATTCGTCGCGGGGCGCGCCCCTCGCCCGGTGCGCCGTCGCAATCGCGGGCGCGCCTGACGTGGGGCGCGTAGACCAGGGGCGCGGTGCGACCGCGCGGGGCGGCGGAATAGCCTCTCGTAGTCTTCTTCTGGGTATCTGCTTGGGTGACGTCGGCGGGCGCATGGCGCAGAATTCCGCGGAACAGCGGGTTCCTGCATGCGATATGGACTGCGAATAATGCTCGTAAGGGTATCCGCCTGCGGACACCCGCCAAGTAACGGGGCTTGAACCGGCAATCCGCCGATGCGCCCGCGAGCGGCTGTCGAACATTGGGATCTGCTTGCGATGGCCATGGCGTGGTCCGCAACCCAGATGTTGTTCTGGCCCGTGATGCGCCTTCCGCGAGGCGCTCACTCGGACCTGCAACGTCACCATATAGTCCACCGCATGGACGCCCATCGTCATTGCCACAGCCGACTCTATTACGGGTATCGCCGCCTTAGTGATCTCCTGGTGGACTGCAGTCCGCGCCGCCCGCGCCGACCGTCCCGTTGAGTGGAGCTTCGCGTCGGAGCCGCATGGCGACCACGATGCCATCAATGTCAGGATCACGTGCCGCGGCGCTGACGCCCTCTCGCTGGTCGCCGAGGGGCATTTCCAGAGCGCTGACCGAGTGCCTGGTTTCTGGATCCACCGCCAGCCGGTGGTTGAAGTGGGCGACGCCTTCACGATGCTGTTTCCGCCCGGTGTAGTCGATGGTGGCTGGGTGGTCCTCTCGTGGTGCCATCCGAAGAACCGCCTGCGCCCGCTCCGTGCCTGGTTTCCGGTGGCCCCGAGTGGTACAGCCTTCGATGAGTACCGCCGCCAGACGACGCAGAACCCATTGCTCCTCTGGCTCCGCGGCCGGATACTTCTCTCGCCCGTCAGACCAGGCGGCATTCCCGGCCGCACGACCGGCTGGCGCGACCGCTGGATCGTGCGCCGCGAGCTGCGCCAGCAGGGCGTAAAGCGCTGGCGTCCGGTCCTTCCCTACGAGACGAGGAAGGCTCATCCTCGTCTCTGAGAATGCGACCAGCCAGACTTACCGGACGACGCTCTGTCGGCAGAGGATTGCGCCCAAAGGCCGGTGAACCTGCCCGGTCCTCCGATAGGTCTCTAGGATTTCGAAGCCGTGCGCCTCCAAGATCAATTGCAGCTCTGACGCTGGCCACCTGTAAGCGAGCGTGACGGCGTGATCGAACTCCTCAATCGCTGAGCCGTCGAAGAAGCCGAGCACGAGAGCCCCACCCGGACGCAGCACCCGCGCGAACTCCGCGATCGGCACTGCAATGCGCGACGGATGATGGTGAATCGTCGAGTACCAGGAGAGCACGCCCCCGAAGAAGTCGTCAGGCTGTTCAAGGTGGTCGATGCTCCCCACATCGAACCGGATCTCAGGGTATGTCGAGCGAGCGTGGTCGATGAAGGCAGGAACGAGATCAATACCGCGGACATCGATCCCACGGCCGGCTATGTACTTCGTCCAATGTCCTGGTCCGCAGCCCGCATCCAGCACTGGGCCGGTAATCATCTCGGTCCAGCTGTCGATGAGCTGTCGGTCTGCCGCGTGGACTGCATCCATCGACCCAAGAAGGTCGGTGTACTCCGCAGCGCGGCGGGAGTACGCCTCGGTCACGTCGGTCATCGCGTCGAGCATAGCGACCGAGCAAGAGGAGTGGCGGCGCCCGGGTAGCCGGTCCGCCTACGCGCGATCCCCTTGGCCCCTTGCGTTGAGGTGCTTGAAGTGGTCTTCTCGCAATTGAGGTCGAAACGCGCGGGGCGACCCGTAGGGCCGGCGACGCAAGTCGGCGGCGAGCGACACTGCGCGACTGGATGCGGCTAGGAGACGTTGCGATGTACTGCTCGAACTGCGGCCAGCCCGTAAGCGGCAACTTTTGTTCCCATTGCGGGCACCCGGTTGCGGCACCGGACGGGGCGAAGGGCGAGCGTTCTGCCACCACAGCCGCCGTCGCGGAATCCGCGGTTAATGAAGCAACGGATCCCTCGGGCTGGATGCTTAGCCTCGACTTCGAGCGGGTGGCCGCGGTTCCGGACGTGGAGCAGCAGATACGGGTCGCAGCGAGCAACGCTCCTTCACGGATGTCCGGCGAAGCGATGCTGGAAGGTCTGGGCACCTTGATGGATCTAGTAGGGATCGACGGCCGTATTTTCACCGTCGGCAACTCTGTCGGACCAGCACTTGGCAAGCTCGGGCTGAACATGGGCAAGGCGCGAACGGAGACATACACAACGGCACCAGGTGTCCTATTGGCTGCTGGACTGATTTCCTTCGCGCACGCAGGCATGCCGGTGCTGTCTGCGCGGCAGTTTGACGACGGCTGCGTGATCCAAGTCTCGTTGCCCACCGACGTGTGGACTTGGAAAGGCGGCACGATGACATCCGCGTTTCAGCTCACCGACGCGGGTGCGACCGAGGTGCAAGCCGTGACGCACGTCGTCGGTCAAAGTTATGACTGGGGCAAGAGTAAACGAGTGCTAAGTAAGTTCTTCAGTGATCTGCAAGCGATGGAAGATACGTGGCTCGAGGAGACCGATAGCAGCGGCCATTAGCCGTCGATCCCGGCGACGATCCGCGGGAGCGCAGCAGATCAAGCGTTGCACAAGCGGTTCGACCACCGGACAACTCGGTGTCACGGGCGCCCATCAAGGGAGGCCCGAGGTTCCGGCCCTGCCGGATTCCCGTAGGCCCCGCCCGCAAGATTGCCCGGTGAAGGCTCCCTGAACGCTACGCTCCGCGGCCGCTCGCCCACTCCGTGGGTCGGTGAGCTCCTGGCGGTCACGATTGAGCGTCGAGCTTCACCCAAGCAGATACCCAGAAGTCTTCTTCGATGTCGGTGGGTGGTGAAACCATGAAGTCATGGCACACACGTTCGAGATGACGAGCACCCGGCTCGGCGGCTCCGAGCTGTGCAATGAGCCCGACGGGTTCGATATCCCGGATCCATTCGACGAGTTCGACCCTTCCGGCGTGATCCCGGCTGCCGCTCCGCTCGATCCTGCCTGTCTGGTCGAGCCTGCCGATCTGCTAGATCCGTTCGATCTGCTCGACCCGTCCGACATGGGCGACTCATCCGACAGCCGGCACGTACCGTCCGCGCTCGACGCGATGTACGAATACGCCGCAACCACCGAGCCGTTCGGGGAGTTCGCCGCACTCACGGCCGCGCTCGATGACGCCGAGGCCGCCCAGTTCACCGCGAACCGGGCGATGGCGGCGCACCTCGACGCGGTACGACGGGCACTCGAGATCGCACGACGACATCCTGCCCTGTACCTGCACGCAGGAGCGGCCATGTCACGCGACGCTGAAGATCTCGCGGTCCGCGCCGCGGCCGCCGAGCTGTCGATGCGGCTGCAGATCCCGGCGGGCACCGTCCGCAACCGGGCGCATGAAGCAGACATCCTGCAGGAGCGGTTGCCGCGGGTCTGGGCCCGATTCACCAACGGCATCGCCGGCTATGCCGACGTTCGCGCCGCCGCCGACGCGGCATCCGCGTTCGAGACGGGCGATGCGCGTCTCGACGAGTTCGACCATTCGCTGGCCGAGCTGATCGGCACCTCCACCTCGAGCAGGTTCCGACAGCGCGTTCGCACCCTGCGTGCCAAGCTCGACCGCGCAACCCTTGAGGCGCGGCACACGCGAGAGTTCGCCGCGCGCCGGGTGATCGTCGAGCACGTCGATGACGGCATGAGCTGGGTGCACCTATTCGTCTCGTCGGTGGATGCGGCGAGGATCCAGGCCCGCCTCGACGCGACCGCCCTGTCGATGTCCGGTGCCGCCGACGAACCACGCACTCTCGACCAGCTCCGTGCCGACACCGCCATCGCCTGGCTCACCGGCGAGGGCACGCCCACCGCCGCGACCGCCGAGGTCATCGTCACCGTGCCGCTGTTCACCATCACCGGCAAGAGCGGCGAGCCCGGCCACCTCGACGGTGTCGGCCCGATCGACCCCGCCACCGCCCGGCAACTGTTCGCTGATGCCCCGTCCTTTCTCCGGCTCGCCGTCGACCCCATCACCAGCGCCCCGCTCGACCTGGACCGCACCCGGTATCGGCCGACCAAGGCCCAACGCCGCTGGCTGGCGCTCCGCTACGGGCGTTGCACCCGGCCAGGATGCAACCGGCTCGCGGTCGCCTCCGACATCGACCATGTACAGGACTGGTTCTTCCACGGACCGTCGAACATCGCGAACCTGGCCCCTACGTGCCGCGGCGATCACCGACTCAAACACACCGCCAGATTCACCGTCGCCAAACGCACCGATGGCACTATGACCTGGCGCTCACCCACCGGCCGCACGTACGCGAACCCACCACCCTTCTGATCGGAGCACGATACACCCGACCGCACGGCGCGAGCGCCCGGGATCGCTATCACCCGCCCATCCGGTGGGCCGCCCGAGACACCGGGTCTTCGAACCACCCCGGAAGCTTCGAACCACCCCCTGAAGGTTTCGAACCACCCTTGACGTCGGAGTCGCCGGAGTGCTTCTTGAAGAACTGCATCGCGTCTTGCAGCGCGAAGCCGTTGACGAGGTACTCGACGAGCACGATCGTCGCCCGGCGGCGGAACCACGCCGCCCGCGCGGTCGTGACCCGGCACCTGACCAGCACGGATCATGTCGAGGCCGTGGACGGTGCCCTCGCGAGCATCTCGCGTGTGCCCTTGGCGCGCCCGATACGCAGCGAGCGACCACTCGATCAGCGAACGCCAGCGCCCTCAGATCACGCCCTCCGACAGGGTCGTCGGGTTGCCGAAGCGGTGGTTCGTGATCGAGATCGCCTGCTCGTGCAGGAACGGCAGCAGTTCCACGCGACCCGAGGGCGTCACGGGGTGCGACCACACCGCGACATCCGGCGTCCCTCCCAGAGCCGACGCGAGCGCGGATGCCGCGCCGCCGCCGCCGCCGACGAGCCGCACGCGCGGCGTGGTGATGCCGCCGTTCGCCGCCCGTGCGAGCCATGCCGCGTCGCCCTCGCGGATCACCCGGAAGTCGCGTGCGTCGAGGATGGTGCGCACGCCCTGCGGCAGCTCGTGCGCCGTCGACACCTCGAGCGGCGACTTCGCGAGCAGGCCCGCTGCGATGATGCGGAGCCCCTCGGCGAGCGTCGAGGCCTCTCCGATGCGGATCGTCACCGGCAGCGGCCGGTAGCGGAACAGGTTGCGCTCGACGCCCACGCCCGAGACATCCTTCACCGCGCCGTACTCCTCGGCCCACGCGACCTCGTCGGAGAGTGCCGAGCGGCGCAGCACCTCGAACGACTCGTAGTCGAGCGCGGGCTGCGATGCCTCGATGAGGTCGGAGACGCGCTTCTCGAGTCCGCGCAGGTGCAGCGTGCTCGAAACGGCGCCGTGCTGCGGCATCCACTCGCCGAGGCCGAACAGGTAGTTCGGACCGCCCGCCTTCGCGCCGGCGCCGACGGCCGAGCGCTTCCAGCCGCCGAACGGCTGGCGCTGCACGATGGCGCCGGTGATGCCGCGGTTCACGTAGAGGTTGCCGGCCTCGACGTTGTCGAGCCACGTCGCGAGCTCCTCCGGGTCGAGCGAGTGCAGACCGGCCGTGAGTCCGTAGTCGACGGCGTTCTGCATGCGGATCGCCTCGTCGAGGTCCTTCGCGTGCATGACGCCGAGCACCGGGCCGAAGAACTCGGTGAGGTGGAAGTACGATCCGGCCGTGACGCCCGCGCGGATGCCGGGCGACCAGAGCCGGCCCGTCGCATCGAGCTGCGCAGGCTCGACGAGCCACTCCTCGCCGATGCCGAGCTGCGTGAGCGCGTGCAGCAGCTTGCCGTTCGCCGGCTCGATGATGGGGCCCATCACGCTCTGCGCGTGCTCGGGGTAGCCGACCCGCAGCGACGTGGCCGCGTCG
This sequence comes from Agromyces sp. NPDC058484, assembly GCF_042720415.1. Classification (NCBI taxonomy): domain Bacteria; kingdom Bacillati; phylum Actinomycetota; class Actinomycetes; order Micrococcales; family Microbacteriaceae; genus Agromyces; species Agromyces sp. NPDC058484. The sequence goes on from NZ_JBHXMP010000016.1 coordinate 78,721, forward strand.
ACGAGCTGACGGCGGAACCGCTCGGACTTCGCGACCGAGCCGACGAGGATCACGAGCGACGCGGCCGAGCACTTCTGGCCGGCGTGGCCGAAGGCGCTCTTCACGACGTCGGATGCCGCGAGGTCGAGGTCGGCCGACGGCGTCACGATGATCGCGTTCTTGCCGCTGGTCTCGGCGAGCAGGGGCAGGTCGTTGCGGAACGAGCGGAACAACTGCGCCGTCTCGTACGCCCCGGTGAGGATGACCCGGTCGACCGCCGGGTGCGAGACGAGCTCCTTGCCGAGCTCGCGCTCGCCGATGTCGACGAGCGCGAGGAGCTCGCGCGGGATGCCCGCCTCCCAGAGGGCCTCCACCATGACGGCGCCCGAGCGCTGCGCCAGCTTCGCCGGCTTGATGATGACGCCCGACCCTGCGGCGAGCGCGGCGAGCACGCCGCCGGCCGGGATCGCGACGGGGAAGTTCCACGGCGGGGTGACCACCGTGAGCTTCGGCGGCACGAACACGGCGCCCTGCACGCGGTCGAGCTCGCGGGCGCGCTCGGCGTAGTAGTGCGCGAAGTCGATCGCCTCGCTGATCTCGGGGTCGGCCTCGGCGATCGTCTTGCCGGTCTCGGCGGCCATCACCTCGATGAGGCGGTCGCGGTTCGCGGCGAGCGCGAAGCCCGCTCGGTGCAGCACGGCGGCGCGCTCGGCGCCGGGCAGCTCGCCCCAGGCGCGACCGCGCGCGGCGACGGTCTGGATGACGGTCTCGAGCGTCGCGTGGTCGTCGATGCGGGCCGCGGCGATGGTGTCGAGGCCGAGGCGCGACTCGGGCACGCGGGCCAGGATGCGGCGCCCCCACTCGCGGTTCGCGGCGAGCGCCGGGTCGGTGTCGGGCTCGTTGCGGAAGCCGGGCGTCGCTCCCGGTCCGGCGGGCATCCCGCTCGCTGAGCCTGTCGAAGCGGGGGAAGCGGATGCCGCGGCATCCGTCAGCAGGGTGCCGCCCGATCCGCGCGTGATGCCGAGCACTGTGCTCGTGAGCGAGGCGTCGTCCTCGTGCTCGGTGCCGGGCGCCGGCGCCGACGGCATGGCGAGGGCAAGGGCGAGGGCCTCGTCGCTCCATTCGGTGCGGCGGTTCTGGATGCGGTTCGGAGCGGGGGTGCCCGCGGCCCCTTCGACACCCTCGGGGGACGCCGCCTCGAGGGCGTCGAGCGACCGCAGGTAGCGGGCCTGCTCACGCTCGAAGAGCCCCCGGTCGGTGCCGAGCTCGAACACGGCGGACATGAAGTTGTCGTCGCTCGCGTTCTCTTCGAGGCGGCGGATGAGGTACGCGATGGCGACGTCGAACTCGCTCGGGTTCACGACCGGCGTGTAGAGCAGGAGGTTGCCGACGTCGCGGCGCACCGCCTCGGCCTGGCCGGTCGCCATGCCGAGCAGCATCTCGAACTCGACGGCGGATTCGACCCCGCGCTCGCGAGCGGTGAGCCAGGCGTCGGCGACGTCGAAGAGGTTGTGCCCGGCGACGCCGAGCTTCACGGCGTCGGTGCGCTCGGGGGTCATCGACCAGCGCAGCACGCGCTTGTAGTTCGTGTCGGAGTCCTGCTTCGTGCCGTACGTGGCGACCGGCCAGCCGTGCACGGCGGCGTCGACGTGCTCCATCGCGAGGTTCGCGCCCTTCACGACGCGCACCTTGATGGGCGCGCCGCCGCTGCGTCGACGCTCGGTCGCCCATGCGGTGAGCTCCTGCATCGCGCCGAGCGCGTCGGGCAGGTAGGTCTGCAGCACGATGCCGGCCTCGAGGTGCTTCAGCTGCGGCTGGTCGAGGAGGGTGGTGAACACCGCGATGGTGAGGTCGAGGTCGCGGTACTCCTCCATGTCGAGGTTGATGAACTTGCGCCCACCGCCGGCTGAGCCCGCGGTGCCCTGAGCCCGTCGAAGGGTCGAAGCCTTCGCCGCCAGCTCGTACAGCGGCGTGAGCTTCGCGACGACCTTCTGCACGGCCTCGTCGAACGACCACATCGAGAGCTGGCTCACGACGCTCGACACCTTGATCGACACGTAGTCGACGTCGTCGCGGGCGAGGAACTCGTAGGTGCCGCGCAGGCGGCGGTCGGCCTCGTCCTCGCCGAGCACCGCCTCGCCCAGGAGGTTGAGGTTCAGGCCGTTGCCCGACTCGCGGAGGGTCTCGATCGCGGGACCGAGCTTCGCGGGGGTCGCGTCGAGCACCAGGTGGCCGACCATCGCGCGGAGCACCCGTCGCGCGATCGGGATGACGATCCACGGGAACGCGGGCGCGACGAACCCGCCGAGGCGGATCGCGGCACGGAGGTACCACGGCAGGAACCTCGGGGTGAGCTTCGCGACCTGCTCGAGGTTGCGGCCCGCGACACCGAGGTCTTCGGGGCGCATGACACCGTCGACGAAGCCGACGGTGAAGGCGAGGCCGTTCGGGTCCTTCAGCACTCCGGCGAGGCGTTCGGCGGCGGGATCGACGGGGTGGTCCGCGCTCTCGGCGAGCCAGCGCCGCACGAGGGCGACGACGTGATCGGTGTTCGGCCGGGCGTCGGTGGCGGCGTTCGACATGGTCACGAGGGTAGTGTCCTTTGCTGGGTCCTGAGCTGGGTCGAGGGGCGCGCGCCGGGGTTGCGCGCACCTGTCGGATCAAGTGTGCGCTGCGACATCCGTTCAGTAAAGCGAATGAATCTGATGGATACTGTTCGGAAGAACCGAATGATCTGACCGGATGCCGGAGGCCCACGATGCTCGATGTGCGACGCCTGCGATTGCTGGTCGAGCTCAGCCAGCGCGGCACGCTCGCTGCGGTCGCCGAGGCGATGTCGTACAGCCCCTCCTCGGTGTCGCAGCAACTCAGCCTGCTCGAGCGCGAGGCGGGGGTGCCGCTGCTCGTGCAGGTGGGCCGCCGCGTGCAGCTCACCCCGCAGGCGCTCGTGCTCGTCGAGCACGGCAAGTCGGTGCTCGACCGTCTCGAGCAGGCGGAGTCGGATGTCGCGCGCTCGCTGACCGCCGTCGGCGGCGTGGTGCGCATCGCCGTGTTCCAGTCGGCGGCGCACGCCATCGTGCCGCAGGCCCTCACCCTGCTGCGCGACGAGCACCCCGACCTGCGCGTGGAGGTCACCGAGCGCGAGCCCGAGCTCGCCCTGTTCGATGTGGCGGCGCGCGACTTCGACCTCGTGATCGCCGAGCAGTACCCCGGTCACACGCGGGCGCTCCGCGACGACCTCGACCGGGTGCACCTCGCGTCCGACGCGATCAGGCTGGCGCTGCCGCCGCGCCCGGCCGGGCGGGTGGCCGCGCCGGAGGCGGCGCGAATCGAGAGCGGCACGCTCGCCGCGGCATCCGCGATGCCGTGGGTGCTGGAGCCCGCAGGCACCGCATCTCGCGAGTGGGCCGAGCAGCTCTGCCGCGACGCGGGGTTCGAGCCCGACGTGCGCTTCGAGACGGCCGACCTCATGGCGCACATCCGCCTCATCCGCTCGGGCAACGCGGTCGGGCTCCTGCCCGATCTCGTCTGGGCGGGCGAGGCGCCGAGCGTGACCCTCGTCGACCTGCCGGGGCATCCGGAGCGCGAGGTCTTCACGTCGACGCGCCACGCCGCCACCGCCCGACCCGCCGTCGTCGCGTGCCGCGACGCGCTGGCCCGCGCCGCGCGTGACACCGCCACGCCCGCCGGGCGCTGACCCGTCACTCAGCCCAGCACCAGGTTGCGTGGTACGATTTCTTGTACCAATCGAGGAGGACCAGATGGCGACGATCAGCGCTAGCGAAGCGCGCAGGTCGCTCTTCCCGCTGCTCGCAGAGGTGAACGCAGATCACAGCGAAGTGCGGATCACCTCCAAGGCCGGCAATGGGGTGCTCATCTCCGAAGACGACTTCGAGGCGCTCCTGACCACTCGGCACCTGTTCTCGACTGCGGCGAACACGCGTCACCTCCTCGAGTCGTTCGAGCAGTCCGAGCGCGGAGAGCTCACCGAGCGGCAGCTCGCCGACTCGTGAGACTCGTCTTCACCGACCGTGGCTGGGACGACTACCAGTGGCTCCAGGCGAACGACCGACGACTTCTGCGGCGAACGGACGACCTGATCAAGGCGGCGTTGCGCGAGCCGTTCTCTGGCATCGGAAAGCCCGAGCGACTCCGGTACGGACTGGCCGACACCTGGTCACGACGGATCGATCAAGAGCATCGTCTGGTGTACCGCGTGCTCGGTGACGATCTCGTGATCCTCGCGGCTCGATTCCACTTCGAGTAGACGTCGCCGCTCCCGTGGCACGGTCGCGGCGGCCCGTCGCCGCGCTCGGTTACGCTGTGCCCATGTCGCCGACGCTCACGCGCCTCACCCTGACCGGCACGATCCTCCTCGCCGCGATGCTCACGGCGTGCGCCACGAATGCGGGCACGGATGCCGCGGCTCCCGCCGACCCCGTCGGCACCTGGGGTGACGCCGGCGCGCCCGCCGAACCATCGCTCGGACTCGCGAGCGACGGCGCCCTCACGGGCACCGACGGGTGCAACCGCCTCATGGGATCGTGGAGCGACGACGCCGAGACGATCACGTTCGAGGACGTCGCGTCGACCCGCATGGCCTGCCCCGACGTCGACACGTGGCTCTCTGCGCTCGCAACCGGGACGATCGCAGGCGAGACGCTCACCGTCTTCGACGCCGACGGAGCCGAGATCGGCACGCTGGAGCGCACGAGCGATGAGGAGCCCAGCCCCGAGGCATCCGGCGACGCGACCGCGTGAGCGGCGGGGCCGGCCCCCCGAGAGCCCGTCAGCCGTGACAGACGGCGCCGAACTCGGTGCGTTGTCGCCCACAGAGCGAGCTCTACAGCGACAGGTGAAACCGGATGGCCTCGTCGATCTCATCGAGCACCCGGATGGGGCATCGTCCGATCGTCGGGTCTTGCGTCGGGCACAGTCGACGACGACGTGCTGACGATCATCGATGCCGGCGGCAGCGAGATCGGCGCGCTCGACCGAGCGCGTGAGATCGATCCGGCTACGGTCCCCTCGCGCGATGCCGAAGCGTTCTTCGGCACCTGGGGCACGGCCGAGACAGAGGGCGCGCCCTCGATCGTGATCGCCGCTGACGGAAGCGAGAACGGCAGTGACGGCTGCAACCACTTCGAGGGCCTCTGGTGGATCGACGGCGACACGATCACCTTCTTCGACAGATCGGGTTCCGAGATCGGCACACTCACGCGGAACGAGTCGCCGCCGCGAACCGCTCGGCCTGCGCGGCCACGAACTCGATCACCTCGGGCGGCCCCTCGACGCGATACCGGATGCCGCGGGGCACCCACATGAGCGCCATGGCGAGGTTCTCGACGAAATCCGCCTCGAGCGGCCAGACGCTCCGCGACGGCCCGTCGGCGACGACGTCCCGCCCGTACCAGCCGAGGTGCTCGACGAGCTCCGCCCTCGGCAGGTCGACGATCACGCGCGCCCTCACGCTCCGCTCGCGGTAGCGCAGGGCGCGCTCGACGCGCGTGCGGGCGTCGTCATCCGAGAGCGGTCGTGGCTCGAAGCGCACGCGGGTCGGGAAGAGGTCGGCGATGCGATCCAGGCGGAAGGTGCGCCAGTCGTCGCGCTGCCGGTCCCAGGCGAGCAGGTACCAGCGGCGGGCGACGGGCACGAGGCGGTACGGCTCGATGGAGCGGTCGGATGCCTCGCCCGCGGCATCCGTGTACGTGAAACGCAGCCGCTCGGAGTCGCGACAGGCGAGGGCGAGGGCGCCGAGCAGCTCGCTGTCGACCTCGGGAGCGGGGCGACCGGCACCCCCGCGGCCGCCGACCCCGGCCCCGACGGTCGCGTGCGAGGCCAGCGCGTCGATGCGGCGGCGCAACGCGGACGGCAGCACCTGCTCGATCTTCGCGAGGGCGCTCAGCGTGGTGTGCTCGGCGCCGCGCAGGCCCGCCGTCGCCTGGGAGCGCAGGCCGACCGCGATCGCCACCCCTTCGTCGTCGGTGAGGAGCAGCGGCGGCAGCCCGGTGCCGGCCTCGAGGCGGTACCCGCCTGCACTGCCCCGCATCGACTCGATGCCGTAGCCGAGGTCGCGCAGCCGCTCGACGTCGCGGCGCAGCGTGCGCTCCGAGACGCCGAGACGGTCAACGAGCTCTCTGGCCGACCAGTGCCGGTGGCTCTGCAGCAGCGAGAGGAGTTCGAGGGTTCTCGAGGTCGTGGCGGCCATGTTCCAAGTATCGCGACAAATGAGGACAGGAAGTGACCGGATACCTCGGAAGACTGGGCGCATGACGAACCAGAACCGCACGAACCAGAACCGCACGAACCAGAATCAGATGATCACCGCCCGTGGCCTCACGAAGACGTTCCGCTCCAAGGGACAGACGGTCGAGGCCGTGCGCGCCGTCGACCTCCAGGTGGCCGATGGCGAACTCGTCGCGTTCCTCGGCCCGAACGGCGCCGGCAAGTCGACGACGCTCCGCATGCTCACCACGCTGCTGCCGCCCACGAGCGGTGAAGCCATGGTGGCCGGCTGCGACATCCGCCGCGACCCCGCGGGCGTGCGCCGCCGCATCGGCTACGTCGGCCAGGGCTCGTCGGGTGGGCACACCCAGCGGGTGCGCGACGAGCTGCACGCGCAGGGCGCGTTCTACGGCATGGGCCGCCGCGAGACCCGAGCGCGAGCCGCCGAGCTCATCGAGTCGCTCGAGCTCGGCCAGGTCGCGAACCGCCAGGTGCAGTCCCTCTCGGGCGGCCAGAAGCGCCGGCTCGACATCGCGCTCGGCCTCATCCACCGGCCCGAGCTGCTGTTCCTCGACGAGCCGTCGACCGGCCTCGACCCGCACAGCCGTGCCAACCTGTGGGAGCACATCGTCGACCTGCGCCGCCAGACCGGCACGACGATCTTCCTCACCACGCACTACCTCGACGAGGCCGACCAGCTCGCCGAGCGCGTCATGGTGATGGACCACGGCGCGGTCATCGCCGACGACACGGCACGCGCACTGAAGGAGTCGCTCGCCGGCGACCGCGTGACGCTCACCTTCCATTCCGTGACGGATGCCGCTGCCGCCGCATCCCGCATCGACGGCGTGGTCGACGGGGCCGATGGTCTCGTGGTGACGGTCACGGCGCCGGGCGGCGACCGCGCCCTCCCGCGCTACATCCGCTCGCTGTCGGATTCGGGACTCGAGGTCGCGGCCGCCACCCACCGCCAGCCCACGCTCGACGACGTGTTCCTCGCGCTCACGGGCCGCAGCCTTCGCGAAGAGGCGGCGCATGCCGAACCGGCGGATGCCGCGGCATCCGCGAACGTCGCGGCCGAGCCGATTGCCGCCTGACTCGCTCGCTGAGCTTGTCGAAGCGGGCGTGGCCAAAACCCCTCGCTTCGGCAATCGCAGAGAACCAATCAACCACCCAAGCAGAAGGAGCACGCC
>NZ_JBHXMP010000016.1:86127-89277 GCF_042720415.1 Agromyces sp. NPDC058484
CGCACCCCGCCCCCGACCCCCCCCCCCCTTGGCCCGCCTCACGCCCACGGGGAGCTTTGCCACCGGGGCGGCCCAAACCCCCCCCGCTCCCAAACCCACCGCGACCCAATCAACCAACCAAGCAGAAGGAGCACGCCATGACCACCACCACCGCCGCGCCCGCGGCATCCGCTCGCCCGACCGGATTCATGCGTGACACCGCCACCGTCTTCGTGCGGGAGTCGCGCCCGCTCGTGCGCGACCCGTTCAGCGTCATCTTCTCGCTCGTGCAGCCGCTCGTCTTCCTGGGGCTCTTCGGGCCGCTCCTCGTCGGCGCCGCCGGCGGCGACGTGGCGGGCACCCTGCAGTGGTTCGTGCCCGGCATCCTCGTGATGGTCGCGCTGTTCGGCACCGCCTCGACGGGCGCGAACCTGCTCTTCGAGATGCAGACCGGATCGCACGAGCGCACGCTCGTCGCCACGCTCTCACGCAGCGCCCTGCTCGTCGGCCGCGCCCTCAAGGAGGTCGTGCCGCTCACGATCCAGGGCACGATCGTCGTGCTCGTCGCGGTGCCGTTCGGCTTTCGGCTCGACGTGCCGGGGCTCGTCGCGGGACTCGCCGTGCTGGCGGTGTTCGGCATCGGGTTCGGCGCCCTCAGCTACCGCCTCGCGCTCGCCTGCCGCACCCGCGACTGGATGTTCTGGATGGTGCACCAGACGCTGCTGTTCCCGCTGATGATCCTCTCGGGCATGCTCCTCCCCCTCGAAGACGGCCCCGCGTGGATGCAGGTCGCCGCCGCTGTGAACCCGCTGAGCTACCTGGTCGGCGCGGAACGCGCGCTGCTCGCCGGCGACTTCGGCGCCCCCGCGGTCGTCGGCGGCGTCATCGCGGCGGCCGCAACCTGCGCGCTCGGGATCGCGCTCGGCGTACGGGCGATGCGCCGGGCGCGCTGAGCCGCGCGGCCGGGCCGCAACCCCGCGTTCATTTGCCGCTCGCGAATCCCGGGTTTCTGCGATCTGGACCGCAGTTTCCCGGGACTCGTGCGGTCAGTGGCTCGGGCGTCCCCGCCGTGGTGCGTTCGCTCCCCCCGCGAATCCCGGGTTTCTGCGATCTGGACCCGCAGAAACCCGGGACTCGCGTCAGCTCGCGTGAGCTCGAGTCGGCTGGCCCCGGCTGGCGCTGGGGATGCCGCAGCGGTGCCGCCCGGATACGCTCGGGGGATGCCCCAGCTGCACCACGAGACCCACGACGTTGTGATCCTCGGCGGCGGCCACAACGGCCTCACCGCGGCCGCCTACCTCGCGCGCGCCGGCCTGTCGGTGCTGCTCCTCGAGCGCGACGAGCACCTCGGCGGGGCGGCCGTCTCGGCGGAGGCCTTCGAGGGCGTCGACGCGCGCCTCTCCCGCTACTCCTACCTCGTGAGCCTGCTCCCCCAGCGCATCATCGACGACCTCGGGCTCGACGTGCGGCTCATCCGCCGCCGCTATTCCTCCTACACGCCCGATCCGCGCGACCCCCAGCGCGGCCTGCTGGTCGATGTCGAAGCGGATGCCGCGGCCGCCCGCGACGCATTCGCCCGGGTCGGCGCCGAGCCCGACGCCACAGCGTGGGACGCCTTCTACGCCGACACCGAGCGCGTCGCCGAGGCGCTCTTCCCCACCCTCACCGAGCCGCTGCCCACCCGGGCTGAGGCACGCGCGCTCGTCGGCGACGAGCGCATCTGGCGAGACTTCGTCGAGCAGCCGCTCGGCCGCACGATCGACGCGCGCTTCGCCGACGACCTCGTGCGCGGCGTCGTCGCGACCGACGGGCTGATCGGCACGTTCACCGACCTCGACGACCCCGCGCTCGACGCCAACCGGTGCTTCCTCTACCACGTCATCGGCGGCGGCACCGGCGACTGGGACGTGCCCGTCGGCGGCATGGGCGCCGTGAGCGGCGAACTCGTCCGGGCCGCCCGCGAGGCGGGTGCCGCCCTCGTCATCGGCGCCGAGGTGCTCGCCGTCGACCCCGAAGGCCACGTGCGGTACCGCCACGGCGGCGCCGTGCACGAGGCATCCGCCCCCGCGCTCCTCGCGAACGTCGCACCCGCCGTGCTCGACCGCCTCATCGAGGCTCATCGCACGGATGCCGCCACGTCACGCTCCGCCACGGTCGCCCCGCGCGACCAGCACCCGTTCACCCACGACACCGCGCTCCAGGTGCCGCCCGTCGTGCGCGAACGGCTCCGCCGGCTCGCCGCGCCCGAGGGCGCCCAGGTGAAGGTCAACCTGCTGCTCACCCGGCTGCCGCGCCTGCGCGACACCACGGTCGCGCCCGAGGCGGCGTTCGCCGGCACGTTCCACATCAACGAGCTCGCGTCGCAGCTCGATGCCGCGTTCGCCACGGCGGCGCGCGGCGGCATCCCCTCGCCCATCCCCTGCGAGATCTACTGCCACACCCTCAGCGACCCGTCGATCCTCGCGCCCGAGCTCGCGGCCCCCTCGGCCGGCTCGGGGAGCACCGGCGCCCACACCCTCACCGTGTTCGGACTGCACGTTCCGCACCGACTGCTCGAGCGCTTCGGCAACGACGACCTGCGCGCGCGCCTGCAGGACGCCGTGCTCGCATCGCTGGACTCGGTGCTCGCCGAGCCGATCGAGGCGGTGATCGCAACGGATGCCGCGGGCCGCCCCTGCATCGAGACGAAGACCACGCTCGACCTCGAGGAGGCGCTGCGCATGCCGGGCGGCAACATCTTCCACGGGCCGCTGTCGTGGCCGTGGGCCGAGGACGACGTGCCGCTCGTGACGCCCGCCGAGCGGTGGGGCGTGGCGACGCGGCATCCGCGGATCCTGCTCTGCGGATCGGGCGCGGTGCGCGGCGGCGCGGTGAGCGGCATCGGCGGGCACAATGCGGCGATGGCGGTGCTCGAGGCATCCGTGGGCTGAATCGGCCGGGTCGGGCGGCGCTCACGCGGCACGGCACGGCACGGCACGGCACGGCACGGCACGGCACGGCACGGCACGGCACGGCACGGCACGGCGGCACGGCACGGCGGCACGGCACGGCGGCACGGCACGGCGGCACGGCGGCACGGCACGGCGGCACGGCACGGCGGCACGGCACGGCGGCACGGCACGGCGGCACGGCACGGCGGCACGGCACGGCGGCACGGCACGGCGGCACGGC
>NZ_JBHXMP010000016.1:89376-98673 GCF_042720415.1 Agromyces sp. NPDC058484
CACGGCACGGCGGCACGGCCACGCTCACCAGGCTGCCCGGGCAGATCTCCGCATCCGCTCGTGCCAGTTCCGCCTCAATTGAGGGGGAACTGGCATGTCACTGAAGGGGAACTCATGTCATGGGTCATTCGACAGGCCAGGGACCCAAGAATCCGGGACGGCATGCCCCCAGAACAAGGACGCTCTTGCGGGACGGTGTCCTTGTTCTCAGGAGCCGTACGCCCCGATCACCCACCGTCAGAAGAGCCGACGAACTCACCCCGACTCGCGACCGACGAGCCCGCCCGCCCGCCCGTCGGCGCCGGAGCTCAGAACACGAACATCTGACCCAGCACGAGGATCGCGATCACGAACAGCGCGACGATCGCGCCCACGATCGTGAGCGAGCGTATCGACAGCTTCGCGACGCCGAACCCCACGAGGAACGGCAGCGCGATGAGCAGCAGGGTGACGATCCACCAGAATGCGACGTATCCACCCTGCGTCGCCGTTTCGAGACGGCCGGCGAACAGCTGCTGCGAGGCCGGATGCGTCGCGAACGCGAACGCCGCCGACAGCGGCACCGCGATGAGCGCCGCGACGATGAGGCCCGCGAGCGCACCCCAGAGCCCGGACTTGCCCTGCGTGAGGTTCAGCGTCTCCTCGTGTGCCCGCGCCTGACCCTGCGGCTGGCTCCCCGCCTGGCCGTGCGCCCGACTCTGCGCCTGACTCCGGCTCTGCGCGTGACCCTGACCCCGCCGTGCGCGCGGCGCGCTCCCCTTGGACCCCATGTCGCCACTCTAGTGAGCGCCCTCGCTCTAGAGATAGGCACCCGACCGCATTAGCCTGAGGAGACGACGAGCAGGGGGCGATGATGACCGCGAAACCGACCGGCCACTACACGTTGAAGCCTGACGGGCTCTACCTGCAGTTCGATCGCCTGTTCCGTTCGCCGATCGAGGACGTCTGGTTCAGCCTCACGAACCCCACGGCGATGCAGGCGTGGATCGGCACCTACACCGGGCGGCCCGAGACCGGCGGCGTGCGATTCCGCATGACCGCGGCGGAGGGCGCGGAAGCCGAATGGCAGAACGTGAGCATCCTCGAGTGCGCGCCGCCGCACCGGTTCCTGGCCGACTCCGGTCCCGGTCCCGACGGCGTGCGCGTGTTCTGCCATCTCGTCGAGGGCGGCGGCATGACCACGCTCACGCTCGGCCAGCGACTCGCGAACCCGGCGGATGCCGCGACGATGGGTCCCGGCTGGGACTTCTACCTCGACCGGCTCGCCGCCGCCCGCGCGGGGCGGGAGCTGCCCGCATGGGAGCTGTACTACCCCGAGTTCTCCGAGCACTACAAGGAGCTCAGCGTTCCCGACGCCGCGCGGCACTGACTCGCGCGCCGGGCACGCGGCGCCCCGCGCGCCGGGGCCCGGTCGCGGCATCCGTCGCCCCTAGACTGACGCCGTGAAGAGCATCGAGCGACGCGCCCGGGAGGCCGGCCCGAACGCGACTCGGCGGGCCCGCGCGGCCGACCTGATGGCGAATCATCCGTTCAGATGGGCGTTCATCGCGGCCCTCGGGGTGATCGTCGCGATCGGGATCGTCTCGGCGATCCTCAGCATCTCGGGCGTCGTGTTCTCGGTGTTCGCGGCGGTCTTCATCACCCTCGGCCTCGATCCGCTCGTGCGCTGGTTCCAGCGCCGGGGCATGAAGCGGGGCCTCGCGATCGTCACGGTGATCGTGCTGTTCGTGCTCGTGATCGCCGGGATGCTCTGGCTCGTGCTCCCGCTCGTGATCGGGCAGGCGGTGACGTTCGTGCAGTCGCTGCCGGACATGCTCGCCAACCTGCAGTCGCAGGAGTGGTACCAGGAGGCGGTTTCGGGCACCGGCGGGGTCCTCGGCACGATCTACGCGTGGGTCACCGACACGCTCAGCGATCCGAGCTTCTGGGCCACGGTCGGCGGCGGGGCGCTCAACATCGGCGTCGCGATCGTCGGCGGGATCTCGAGCGCGTTCTTCATCTTCATCCTGACGATCTACTTCACCGCGACGCTCGACGCCTCGAAGGCGGCGATCTACACCCTCATCGCCGCCTCGCACCGCGAACGCGTGGTCGGGTACGCCGAGCGCATCATGCAGAACGTCGGCCGCTACCTCAGCGGCATGGTCATCCTCGCGTTCTTCAACGCCGTGTACAGCCTCATCCTGCTGTCGCTCGTAGGGGTGCCGTTCGCGCTCGTGATCTCGGTCGCGGCGTTCTTCATCACGCTCATCCCCCTCATCGGCACGGTGCTGACGACGATCGTGATGACGCTGCTCTCGCTCTTCGTCTCGCCGGTGTCGGCGGTGATCGTGCTGGTCGCGATGCTCGTCTACATGCAGGTCGAGGCCTACATCCTCACCCCGAAGGTGATGAGCAAAGCCGTGCAGGTGCCCGGCTCGATCGTGCTCATCGCCGCGCTCGCGGGCGGCACGCTCGCGGGCCTGCCGGGCGCGCTCGTCGCCATCCCGGTCGCGGCCGGCATCCTGCTCATCATCAAGGAGGTCGTCGTGCCGAAGAAGGCGCTGTCGTGACCGGTCGCTGAGCTCGTCGAAGCGGGTCTCCCTTCGACAAGCTCAGGGAACTCAGCTCGACAAGCTCAGGGAACTCAGCGCCAGACCGACGGCGCCTCGGCGCGCGTCGCGGGCAGCGCGACATCCGTGCCCCACCGCTCGAGCCATTCGGGGATGCCATGCGCGTCGGTGATGCCGAGCGCCTCGACGATCTCGGACATCGGCACCGTGCCGCCCGACCTGCGCAGGAACCGCGCACGGATGAAGCCCTGCGCGAAGATCTCGGGCTCGCCGCCGGCGCCGTTCCCTGAGCGTGTCGAAGGGCGCACGAACCGCTGCTCCATGTACACGGCCTTGTCGTCGTGGCCGACGAGCTTCGACTCGATCGTGAACCGCTCCCACAGCGAGAGCGACTTGCGGAACGTGATCGTCTCGCTCGCGACGACCGGGTACCAGCCCCTGTCGCGCATCATCCTCCAGACGCCGTTGCGCACGAGCATGTCGAACCGCGCGACATCCATGATCGAGAAGTACACGCCGTTGTTCATGTGCCGGTTGATGTCGAGGTCGGTCGGCAGCGTGATGAAGTTCGTGCGCGCGACGTCGCGGTGGCCGAGGTCGGGCTTGCGGCGCGCGAGGAAGAGCACGTGCAGCAGCGTGCGGAAGAACATGTGCATGGTTCACGACTGTATGACGGAATCATGGTCGGTTCTCCATCGTTGGCGGGTCGCCACAGGAGCGGGCGGATGCCGCGCGCGCACGTTGTGGGCAACCGTGCGTGCCGCCGCCGAGCGGTGCCGGGTCTCGGTACGCGGCCTCCTTCGTCGGCTGTTCCTCGACCAGCGGCGGTCAGGCCGGGCGCAGCACGCGATACCGCACGTGGGTGGCGAGCGCGCCCTGCTCGACGGCGAGCGGCTCGAGCTCGATCGGTCGCGGCGCCGAATCGGGGAAGGGTCGTGTGCCTCCGCCGAGCAGCACCGGCACGAGATGCAGTCGCACCTCGTCGACCAGACCCGACACGAGGGCCTGCCGCGCGACCTCCGCGCCGCCGAGGATGCAGACGGATGCCGCGCTCGCGGCCGCCCTCGCCCGCACGATCGCCTCGGCGACCCCGTCGGTCACGAACTCGAAACGGGAGCCGCCCCGCTCGACCGGCTCGCGCGACCGGCTCGTCACCACGAAGCATGGACGCCCCTCGAATGCCCCGTCGTCGCCCCACGGGCCTGCGCCGACGTCGAAGGTCCGGCGTCCGAGCACGAACGCCCCGGTCATCTCGAACATGCGCGCGGCGGCGCTGCGGTCGACCTCGTCGGGCGCGGCATCCATCGCCCCTTCGGCACCGTAACCCGGATGCGGCGGGCCGAGCTCGAACTCGGCCGCCGCGATGTCGGACAGCCAAGCGTGCACGCGCTCGCCCCCGATGCCGAGCGGATGCTCCAGGCTCACGCCCGGCCCGGCCGTGAAGCCGTCGAGCGTCATCGTCATCTCGAGGAATACGTTCGACATGGCGTCATGCCCTCGCGGGCACGTGTCGCTCGTCGGGACCGTCGTACACCGAGAGCGGTCGGATGAGTGCGTTCGACGCGAGCTGCTCCATGATGTGCGCGGTCCAGCCGGTGACCCGGCTGGCCACGAAGAGCGGTGTGAAGGTCTCGGTGTCGAAGCCCATCAGGTGGTAGGCCGGCCCGGTCGGGTAGTCGAGGTTCGGCTTGATGCCCTTGCGGTCGGCCATCGCCTGTTCGAGCGCGACGTACAGCTCGAGCAGGTCGGGTCGGTCGTAGTGCTCGACCATGCGCTCGAGCGCATCGCGCATGGTCGGCACCCGCGAGTCGCCGTGCTTGTACACGCGGTGTCCGAACCCCATGATCTTGCGCTTCTCGGCGAGCGCCGCGTCGAGCCATGCGGCCGCGGCATCCGCGGTGCCGATCTCGTCGAAGGCGTGCATGACCGCCTCGTTCGCACCGCCGTGCAGCGGGCCCTTGAGCGCGCCGATCGCGCCGACGACCGCGGAGTACAGGTCGGAGAGGGTGCTCGTGATCACGCGCGCGGTGAACGTGGAGGCGTTGAACGAGTGTTCGGCGTAGAGGATCATCGATACGTCGAACGCGTTCACCACCGCGAGCTCGGGCGCCTCGCCGAACGCCTGCCAGAGGAAGTTCGCCGAGTAGCCGAGGTCGGCGCGGGGCTCGATGAAGTCGAGCTCGCGCCGGCGGCGTTGGTCGTAGGTGACGATCGACGGCAGTTTCGCGAACAGGCGGATCGCCTTGTCGAGGTTCGCCTCGCGCGAGTCGTCGGGCGTCGACGGGTCGCTCGCGCCGATCACGCTCACCGCCGTGCGGAGGACGTCCATGGGGTCCGCGGTGAGCGGCAGCTCGTCGACGATGCGCTTCACGTCGTGGTCGAGACCGCGGTGCGAGCGCTCGAGCTCCTCGAACGCGGCGAGCTGAGCGTCGTCGGGGAGATCGCCGTACCAGAGCAGGTACGCGACTTCTTCGAACGTGACGGATGCCGCGAGCTCCTGCACCGGGTACCCGCGATACAGCAGCGAGTTCGTGTCGGAGTTCACCTTCGAGATGGCGGTGTAGTCCACCGGCACGCCCGCCAGCCCCTTGTAGATCTCGGGCGCTGCTGCCTGCTGCTGATCGCTCATCGTGCTCCTCGCGTGACGACGCGGCCGCTGCGGCGCGACCGCTCCCCCAGCCTACGGCCCCCGCCCAGCGCGCGACGCCACGAACTCAGAACAGGCCGGTCGGGATGTCGACGGCGACGAGCGCTCCGGGCGCCGCCGTGAACGTCAGGCCGCCGAGCTCGTCGGGACCGAGCTCGGGCAGCCGCTGCGCCACGTCGAGGAACCGCTCGATCTCGGCCTCCTCGAGCACCCACTCGGCGAGCGTGCGGAACTTCTGCACGTACTGCTCACGACCGAACGGCCTGGCGCCGAGCGGATGCGCATCGGCGACGGCGATCTCGTCGACGATCTCGCCGCCGTCGGCGAGCGTGATCACGACCCGGCCGCCGAATGCCTTCTCGGCGATGTCGTTCGAGTGGTAGCGGCGAGTCCACTCCTCGTCCTCGACGGTCGACACCTTCTTCCAGAGCGCGATCGTCTCCGGCCGGTGCGCCCGCTGCGGCGAGTACGAGTCGGCGTGGTTCCAGGTTCCGTCCTGCAGGGCGACGGTGAAGATGTACGGGATCGAATGGTCGAGCGTCTCGCGTGAGGCATCCGGATCGTACTTCTGCGGGTCGTTCGCCCCCGACCCGATCACGTAGTGGGTGTGGTGCGAGGTGTGGATGACGATCGACTCGATGCGGTCGGGATCGTCGAGGAGCAGCGGGTACTCGTCATGGAGCTTGCGGGCGAGATCGATGAGCGCCTGCGCCTGGTACTCCGCCGAGTGCTCCTTGGTGTACGAGTCGAGGATGGCGCGCTTGGCCTCGCCCTCCTCGGGCAGCGGCACGTCGTAGGAGGCATCCGGGCCGTCGAGAAGCCAGGCGATCACGCCGTCCTCTCCCTCGTAGATCGGCACGGGGCTGGTCTCGCCGCGCATGGCCCGATCGACCGCCTCCACCGCCATCTTGCCCGCGAACGCGGGAGCGTGCGCCTTCCACGTGGAGATCTCGCCCTTGCGGGACTGGCGGGTGGCGGTGGTGGTGTGCAGTGCCTGCCCGATGGCCTGGAAGATCGTCTCCTGGTCGAGGCCGAGGAGTGTGCCGATGCCTGCGGCGGCAGACGGTCCGAGGTGGGCGACGTGGTCGATCTTGTGCTTGTGCAGCGAGATCGCCTTCGCGAGGTCGATCTGGATCTCGTAGCCGGTGGCGATGCCGCGCACCAGGTCGCGGCCGGCGAGGCCGCGGCCGGTGGCGAGGTGCTGGGCGACCGCGACGATCGGCGGGATGTTGTCGCCCGGGTGCGAGTACTCCTCGGCGAGGAAGGTGTCGTGGAAGTCGAGCTCGCGCACGGCCACGCCGTTCGCCCACGCGGCCCATTCGGGCGACGTGCGGCGGGCGGCATCCGCGCCGAAGACGGTCGAGCCGTCGCCGCTGATCGACACCGGATGCGCGAGAGCCTGGCTTCGCGCCGATACGACGGGCTTGCGCGCGAGCGACGCGGCCGCGACCGCGGCGTTGTCGATCACACGGTTCACGACCATGTCGACGACGTCGTCGTCGAGTTCGACGGGGTCGGTCGCGATGCCGGCCAGCTGCCAGGCGAGCTGGCCCTCGCGTACGAGGTTCTCGTCACTCCGGTGGGTGCGCAGATGGTGGGTCTTCACGATGCAACGCTATCCCGGCCACACGGGATCGTGCACCTGCGCCTCGATCACGTGCGCGGCGAGCACCGGGTCGACCCCCTCGAGCGAGCCCGGACTCCACTTGGGCGAACGGTCCTTGTCGATGACCTGCGCACGGATTCCCTCGCGAAGGTCGTGCTGCTCGATGAACCACGAGACGAGCCGGAACTCCTGCTCGAGCGCAGCCTCGAGGGTCGGGAGCGTGCGCGCACGGCGCACCGACTCCAGTGTGACGGTGAGCGCCGTCGGCGAGAGGGTCACGAGCTCGTCGGCTGCGGCCGCCGCGTAGGCACGAGCTGCCGGGTCGAGCGGATGCCGCGGGAACGAGCTCGACGCGCCATCCCCGATCGGCGCCGTCGCTCGCCCGTCGGCGAACGCACGCAGACGCGAGATGATCTCGGCGACCGTGGGTGCGGAGTAGCAGGCGTCGACCCAGTCGCGGGCGAGCGCCAGCGTCGACGGGCCGGGGGTCTCGTCGAAGAGCATCAGGATCTCGGCCGGCGTGCCGGGGTCGGCCCGCTCGGCGAGCGCCTGGATGAGGTGCGGCAGCCGCTCGGAGGGCACGAACGAGTCGGCGAAGCCGGCGTGCATCGCATCGGCGGCATCCATCGTGCGGGAGTTCAGGGCGAGGTGCACGCCGAGCTCGCCGGGCGCCTTCGCGAGCAGCCACGAGCCGCCGACGTCTGGGGTGAACCCGATGCGGGTCTCGGGCATCGCGACCCGGGATCGCTCGGTGACGACGCGGATCGCCGCGTGGCCGGCGAGCCCGATGCCGCCGCCCATGGTGATGCCGTCCATGAGCGCGACGACGGGCTTCGGGTATCGGGCGATCATGGCGTCGAGGCGATACTCCGAGCGGAAGAACTCGCGCGCCTCCCCCGCGTTGCCGTTCACGGCGTACTCGTAGAGCTCGCGGATGTCGCCGCCGGCCGAGAACCCCCGCTCGCCGGCCCCGTCGATGACGACGACTCCGACCTCGGTGTCGTCGCGCCAGAGCTCGAAGACGGCGGTGAGCTCGCGGATCATCTCGTAGTTCAGTGCGTTGAGCGCACGGGGGCGATCGAGCGTGACGTGGCCGAGTCCATCGGCGACGGTCGCGGAGATCAGGTCGCTCACGAGTCACACCGTAGCCGCATCCGTGCCGGCGGCGTAGCCTCGCGTTCGAGGAGGGGTCATGATCGAATCCGCATTCCCGATTCTCGAGGTGGCCGACATGCAGGCGGCGCTCGCCTTCCACCGGGACGCTCTCGGCGGCGTGCTGACCTTCAGCTTCCCGCTGGAGGGAGGCGAACCCACGTACGCGTCGCTCGCCGTCGGCTCGTCATCACTCGGCATCGGCGTGGCCGAGTCGCCGCCCCCGCCCGGCAACGTGCTGCTCTGGTTCTACGTCGACGACGTCGATCGGGTAACGGGCGAGCTCGCGTCGGCCGGGGCATCCGTGCTGGAGAAGCCCGTCGACCAGCCGTGGGGCGAGCGCACGTCGCTCGTGACCGACCCGTTCGGCACCCGCATCCGTCTCGGCGCCCCGATCGCGCCGCCGCCCGACGAGGAGTGACGGCCCACGAGCAGCGGCATCGGATGCCGCGACAGACCACTCCTGCCGTCGGGCCACATTCCGGCGCCGCCTGTGGATGACCGGCGACGGCTCGACGCATCGCCGCATAGGCTGCCGCGATGATGCATCCGTACGAGATCGTCGCGGAACCCGTGCGCAGGCGAATCGTCGAGGTGCTCGCGGTCGGCGATCATCCGGTAGGGGTGCTCAACGACGTCATCACGATGGAGTTCTCGGTGTCGCGTGCGGCGGTGTCGCACCACCTGCGGATCCTCCGCGACGAGCGAGTCGTCACCGTCGAGGCCGACGGCGCACTGCCGCAGTCACGTCTCTACCGGCTCAACGCCGAGTACCTCGAGCGTCTCGACGATGCCGTCGGCGAGCTGTTCAGCCTGTGGGACCACCGCTACGGCACCATCCAGCGACGCGCGCCGATCCATCCGGCGGCCCCGTCGAGGTCGCCGCACGCACACCGTGCGGGCCGGAAGGGCCTGCGTGGTCGGCGGCGTGGATTCGATGAACCCGACGAACCGGGCCGACGCGGCTGAGCCCTTGCCGGGCGCGCCGCGCCGCCCGTCCCCACCCGGCAGGCCCGGGCCGCCCCTTCATCGTGGCCGCCCATTCATCGTGGCCGCCCATTCAACGTGGCCGCCCGTCCAGCATGGCCGGCCCAACCGCCATGCCCGCGCCAGCGCGGTCGTCCTGGCAGAGAATTCCTTTCCCAATTCGATGTGCAAGTTCCCCCTCAGTGTGCAAGTTCCCCCTCAGTCATTGAGGGCAACTAGCACAGGAAAATCCGGAAAGATTCGATGTGCACGTTCCCCCTCAGTCGTTGAGGGGGAACTTGCACAAGAAAATCCGGAAAGATTCGATGTGCAAGTTCCCCCTCAGTGGTGGGGGGGCAAAATGCGCAAGAAAA
>NZ_JBHXMP010000017.1:0-96585 GCF_042720415.1 Agromyces sp. NPDC058484
GTTCCGCGGTGCCCGGAGCTCCGGCTCGCGATGGCGCACCGCGCCCGTCCGCGTCGAGGGGCGTACCCGCGTCGACCGCGTCCGTCGACACGTGGGCCACGGTCGCGATTCCCACCGACGATCCCGTCGCCGAATCGTCGGGCTCCTCGATGGGCGACTCTGGGCCGTCGTGGTCGGCCGGCGAGACTGGCGGCGCCGCGACGGCGACGGCCGTCGCCGCACCGCCCGTCGTGGCATCCGACCCGGTCGGCGACCTGCCCGTCGTGGCATCCGACCCGGTCGACGACCTGCCCGACGACGCCGACGCACCGCCCGAAGACCTCGAACCGCCGTTCGATCCCGGGCCGGCACCCGACGTCGTGGGATCAGCACCTGTGCCGACACCGAAGTCGGCATCCGCACCCGCACCCGCACCCGCGCCGCAATCGGAATCGGAATCGGCATCGGCCTCGGTACCCTCATCGGCATCGGCATCGGCATCCGCCGCGGCACCGGTGCGGCGAGGCGGATCGGGCGGCGCGTCCGCCGACGGCATCCAGCGCTACGGCGAGGCCGTCGTGCGCGAGGTGCTCGGGGCGACGTTCCTCGAGGAGGTCGAGGCGCCCGGCCGCCCCGGTTTCGGGGAGCGCGGGTAGCCGGTGTACGAGGGCATCGTCCAGGAACTGATCGACGAGCTCGGGCGCCTGCCCGGTATCGGTCCGAAGTCCGCGCAGCGCATCGCGTTCCACATCGTGCAGACCGAGCATTTCGACGTGACCCGTCTCGCCGAGATCCTGTCTGAGGTGCGCGACAAGGTGCGGTTCTGCGAGATCTGCGGCAACGTGTCCGAGCAGGAGACCTGCTCGATCTGCCGCGACCCGCGGCGCGATCCGAGCCTCATCTGCGTGGTGGAAGAAGCGAAAGACGTCGTGGCGATCGAGCGCACCCGCGAGTTCCGCGGGCTCTACCATGTGCTCGGCGGCGCCATCAGCCCGATCGACGGCATCGGCCCCGACGAGCTCCGCATCCGCCAACTCATGCAGCGCCTCGCCGACGGCACCGTCGTCGAGGTCATCATCGCCACCGACCCCAACCTCGAGGGCGAGGCCACGGCCACCTACCTCAGCCGGCTGCTGACGACGCTCGAGATCCGGGTCACCCGTCTCGCCTCTGGGCTGCCGGTCGGCGGCGACCTCGAGTACGCCGACGAGGTCACGCTCGGCCGGGCGTTCGAGGGCCGGCGCACCGTCGGCTGAGCGACCCGCGGCCCCATCCACCCTTGACGCTCCGGCGTCGCCCGCGTAGAACGGGAGCCATGGCGAGCGCAGGTGCGGAATGGGTCGCGGGGTACGTCGCGGCGTGGGAGTCGAACGATCCCGAGCAGATCGGGGCGCTGTTCACGGATGACGCGGTGTACGAGTACCGCCCCGACGATCCCGAGGCGGCCCGCGGGCGAGATGCGATCGTGGCGTCCTGGCTCGAGGGTCGCGACGAGCCGGGCTCCTGGAGCTTCGATTGGACGCTGCTCGTCGATGCATCCGACCTCGTGGTCGTACGGGGCGTGACGAGGTATCCGGCGACGAAGGACTACGACAACCTGTGGGTCGTCCGGCTCGACGCCGATGGCCGCGCGACGGCGTTCACCGAGTGGTACATGGAGCGCAAGCGCTGACAGCCGACGTGCGGCGAAGAACAGTCACCGCAACACCTCGACGAGCACGACCCACGCCATGAGCAGCGCCGCGACGATGCTGAGCACCGAGCCGATCGCCATCGCGATCAGGCCCGCCTCCACCGCGCCGGCGAGGACGAGTACCGCGCCCACGAGGAACCCGCCGATCGGGAGCAGCCCCACGATGCCCTTCGCGATCCGGTCTCGCGTGGAGACGCTGTCTTCGCGCATCACCACCCTGATCGCGTGCCACTGGAACAGGCCCGCGAGCACCGCCGCGACCAGCACCTCGATGCCGTAGGCCAGTACGGACTGCCCCGGTACCAGCCCGAACGCGCCGGCCGTGATCGCGAGCACGAGCGCCGCGATCGACGACGCCGCGCGCGGCGGCAGGGTCGGCGACTTCATGATCTCGGCGATGTTCACGGACATCGCCACGATCAGCAGGCCAGCCAGGGCCGCGGTCGCGCCGACCATGGCGACATTGAACTCCGACCACTGCTCGAGCGCCTCAGGCATGAGGGCACTCTACGGCGCGTCGGCGCGCAACCCGAGGGAGCCGCCCCGGGATTCGCGCAGCTTCACCCGTTCGTCACATTGCCGGAGCCGCATGAACGCCGCCGTATGATGGTGCTTCCGGCGCCGGGCGCACACCTCCCCGGCCGCAATCCTTTCGGGAGCGCCTACGTGAGCTTGATCGTGCAGAAGTTCGGCGGGTCATCCGTCGCCGACGCAGAGAGCATCAAGCGGGTCGCGAAGCGCATCGTCGAGACCCGCAAGGCCGGCAACGACGTCGTGGTCGCCGTCTCGGCGATGGGCGACACGACCGACGAACTGCTCGATCTCGCGAACGAGGTCACGCCGATCCAGGCGCCGCGCGAGCTCGACATGCTCCTCTCCGCCGGCGAGCGCATCTCGATGGCGCTCCTCGCGATGGCGATCAAGAGCATGGGCCACGAAGCGCGATCCTTCACCGGCAGCCAGGCCGGCATGATCACGGATGCCACGCACGGCGCCGCCCGCATCGTCGACGTCACCCCGGTGCGCCTCCGCGAGGCCCTCGACGACGGCGCCATCGTCATCGTCGCCGGATTCCAGGGCTTCAGCCGCGAATCGCGCGACATCACCACCCTCGGACGCGGCGGCAGCGATACGACGGCCGTCGCACTCGCCGCGGCGCTCGACGCCGACGTCTGCGAGATCTACAGCGATGTCGACGGGGTCTTCACGTCGGATCCGCGCATCGTGAAGAAGGCACGCAAGCTCGACCGCATCACCAGCGAGGAGATGCTCGAGCTCGCGGCATCCGGGGCCAAGGTCCTGCACATCAGGGCGGTCGAGTTCGCCCGGCGCCACGGCGTCACCCTGCACGTGCGTTCGTCGTTCAACAACAGCGAGGGGACCATCGTCTACGACCCCTCGCGTCTTCCCGAAGGAGCCGAAGTGGAAGAGTCCGTCATCGCTGGCGTCGCGGTCGACCTGACCGAGGCGAAGATCACGGTCGTCGGCGTGCCCGACGTGCCCGGTGTCGCCGCGAAGATCTTCAAGATCGTCGCGGGCACGAACGCCAACGTCGACATGATCGTGCAGAACGTCTCGGCTGCGTCGACGGGGCGCACCGACATCTCGTTCACCCTGCCGAAGTCCGACGGCGAGAAGGCCCTCCTGGCGCTCTCGCACGAGCAGGAGGCCGTCGGCTTCACGTCGCTGCAGTACGACGACCAGATCGGAAAGCTGTCGCTCGTCGGCAACGCCATGCGATCCGCCACGGGCGTGTCGGCGCGGCTCTTCGAGGCGCTGTACGAGGCCGGCATCAACATCGAGATGATCTCGACGAGCGAGATCCGCATCTCGGTGGTCACCCGTGCCGACAGCGTGCACGCCGCGGCCATCGCCGTGCATCGGGCGTTCGACCTCGACGGCGAGGAGGACGCCATCGTGCACGCGGGCACTGGTCGCTGAACGATTCCCTGCCGGTTTGCATGACATTCCCGCCTTCGTATGACGCTGCGCGCGCTCACGCGTCCTACAAACCCGCCGATGTCATGCAAACTGGATGAAGGCGCGCGATGCAGGAAGGCGCGCGACGCCGCATTGATTCGTGCGGGCGACGGCGCAAAGCGCCGAACCCGAGAAGTGAGGAACACGACATGGCAAGCAACGGAGTGAACATCGGCGTCGTCGGCGCGACCGGGCAGGTCGGCAAGGTCGTGCGGCGCCTCCTCGAGGAGCGCGACTTCCCGGTCGCGCAGATCCGCTACTTCGCGAGCGCGCGCTCGGCCGGCACGACCCTCCCGTGGAAGGGCGAGGACATCGTCATCGAGGATGCCTCGACGGCCGACCCGACGGGCCTCGACATCGCGATCTTCTCCGCAGGCGCCACGACCTCGAAGGTGCAGGCGCCGCGCTTCGCCGCGGCCGGCGTCACCGTCATCGACAACTCGAGCGGCTGGCGCATGGACCCCGACGTGCCGCTCGTGGTCAGCGAGGTCAATCCGCACGCGATCGACGAAGCGACCAAGGGCATCATCGCCAACCCGAACTGCACGACGATGGCCGCGATGCCCGTGCTGAAGGTGCTGCACGACGAGGCCGGGCTCGAGCGGCTCATGATCTCGACGTACCAGGCCGTGTCGGGCGCGGGCCTCGCGGGCGGCGAGGAGCTGCTCGAGCAGGCGCGGGCAGCGGTCGAGCAGGACACGATCGCGCTCGTGCACGACGGGGCATCCGTCGCCTTCCCCGAGCCGCAGAAGTTCCCTCGCACGATCGCGTTCGACGTGATCCCGCTCGCCGGCTCGATCGTCGACGACGGCGATCTCGAGACCGACGAAGAGAAGAAGCTGCGCAACGAGAGCCGCAAGATCCTCGAGCTGCCCGGCCTGCGCGTCGCGGGCACCTGCGTTCGTGTGCCGGTGTTCACCGGCCACTCGCTCTCGATCCACGCCGAGTTCGCGAACCCGATCACGCCCGAGCGGGCCACCGAGCTGCTGGCGGATGCCCCGGGCGTCGCGCTCTCCGACGTGCCCACGCCCCTGCAGGCCGCCGGCACCGACCCGAGCTACGTCGGACGCATCCGCCAGGACCAGAGCGCGCCCGACGGCACGGGCCTCGTGCTGTTCGTGTCGAACGACAACCTGCGCAAGGGCGCGGCGCTGAACGCGGTGCAGATCGCGGAACTCGTGGCGGGTCGGGTGGCGCAGCGTATCGAGACCTCGCCCGCGGCGGTGTAGGGGCCGCTCGAGCGGTGTCCCGTCGTGGCATCCGGCCGGGCGCGGCGGCGATCGTCGTCGCGGTCGGCTGCCTCGTGCTCGCCGCATGCTCCGGACCGGTGACCTCGGCGCCGGGGCAGGCGTCTTCGCCGTCGCCGGGCCAGGTCGTCGTCGCGTTCTACGGCGACTCCTACACGCGGGGGACCGGTGCGAGCTCGCCCGAACGGCGGTGGTCGACGATCATCGCCACGGAGCGCGGCTGGTGGGAGTTCAACCCGAGCGTCGACGGGCTCGGGTTCGTGAACAACCGCGGCCTCGGCGGTGACCTCATCGACCTGATCGTCGACCACGAGCCGCCGCCCGACATCGTCATCGTCACGATGGGGCTGAACGACAACTTCTCGATGCCGGCCGGGGCCGACGACATCGAGGCAGCAATCGGTTCCGATCTCGAGCGGCTGCGCGAGGAGCTGCCCGGCGCGCGCCTCATCGTGGTCGAGCCGTTCTGGTACACCGACGACCGGCCCGAGTCGGTCGACCGCATCGGCGGATGGGTCGAGACGGCCGCCGAGCGCGTGGGCGCCGACTACATCGACGGCGCGTCACGCTGGCTCGAGGGTCACCCCGAGTGGATGGCCGCCGACGTCATCCACCCGAACGACGACGGGTACGCCGAGATCGCGCGACGCATGGATGAGGAACTGCAGCGGCTCGGGCTGTGATCTCCTGCCGGGATCACTTGCCGTAGAGGAGGCCGCGAAGCGACCGTCTCGTGACCCCTGCGCGCCCTCAGCCGCCGAGCTCGCGCCGCGCCGCGACATCCTGATGCGCGAGCCGCCGCAGGGCGAGCAGCACCGGTTCGTAGAGCGCGGTGCCGAGCACCGTGTACTCGACCGCCGCGTGCGGCTCCGGCGGCATCCGCTCGAGGTCGAAGGCCGCGATCTCGCGCAGGTGGCGCCCGTACTCGAGCAGGCGTTCGTCGCTGATCGGCACCCCCGCCGCCTCGGCCGCCGCGAGCGCCGATTCGAGCTGGGCGACCGCGACGAAACCCGGGTCGTAGACCTGTCCGAGCGCCTCGAGCGCGGCGCGGGCGCGAGGGTAGGGGTCGTCGCCGGATGCCTCGTGCACCGCCGGCGGCAGGGCGCTCACCGCGCGACCGAGGGTGGCGTAGAGGTCATCGCCCGGATCGTCGACGAGCCCCAGGATCGTGCGGGCCTGCTGCACGCTGAGCCCCACCGCCCCCGTGAGCGCGCGGATGAGGCGGAGCCGCCGCACGTGCGACGCGTCGTAGCTCGCCTGCGTGGCCGACGTCGCGACGCCCGGATGCAGCAGTCCCTCGCGGAGGTAGAACTTCACGGTCGCCAGGGGAAGTCCCGCCTCGGCGGCGAGGGCCGAGATGCGCATGCCCGACTCCTTGCATTGGATAGTAGAACTCTCTATTATCGGAGAGTACCACTATCCAATCACACCGACCGGAAGGACCGCTCATGCCGTCCCCGAACGACATCATCCTCATCGGCATCCTCCTGCTCGCGCTCGTCACCGTCGAGAGCGGCGGCTACTTCCTGACCCGCGTGGTGCGCGGCCACGTCGAGGCGAACCGCCTGCAGCAGAACTTCTTCCGCGCCGGCCACGCGCACGCGGCCGTGCTCCTCGTGCTCTCCATCGCGATTCTCGCGGTGATCTCGTACGCGGCACTCGACGGATTCTGGATGTGGCTGGCTCGCACGGGCGTGCCGATCGCGGCCATCCTGATGCCCGCGGGTTTCTTCCTCTCGGTGCTCGGCAAGGACCCCCAGCGTCCGAATCGCCTCATCGTGTTGCTCTGGGCCGGCGTCGTCTCGCTCACCGCGGGCCTGATCGCGGCGGGCATCGGCCTCATCGCCGGGGGAGTGGCGGGTCTGGCGGGCTGACGTCCTCGAGCGCATCTCCGACCCCTGGTCCGGGGTTCCCTCTCCGGTCCGGCGGGTCGCGCCGTCTGCGGAGTGTTTCCGTATTCGCCATGCCAGTTCCCCCTCATTGAGGGGGAACTGGCATGACCAGATCGAAGACTGCCGCCGTCATTCGGCGGAATCCTGCACACCGGCGGCGCCTCGGGCAGAGCCAGTCGACGCACTCCGTCGAGGGCGCCACGTTCTTCGCGACGCCCGGCCCGATCATGGCGCTCTGGTCGAGCGCAGAGCTCGCGGTCGACGTCGGCAGGGCGAGCGCAGCGGATGCCCCATCGCCCCTGCGTTCCGAGCTGTCGCCCTCGCCGTCAAATTCGACTCGCGCGACGAGGTCGACGGCGGCGAGGTGGAGTTGAGTCGCGCCCTTGGCGCGGGCCGCGACGACGGCCGCGATCGGGCCCGGTCAGGGGCACCTTCGGAACGCACCTAGACTGGAATCCGTGAATTCCGAGGAAACCGTCGACGTCGTGCTCATCGGCGGGGGCATCATGAGCGCAACGCTCGGCTCCCTCATCTCCCAACTGGAGCCCGACTGGAGCATCCGCGTCTACGAGCGACTCGGAGAAGTCGCGCAGGAGTCCTCCAACGCGTGGAACAACGCCGGCACCGGCCACGCCGCACTCTGCGAGCTGAACTACATGCCCGAAGCGGCAGACGGCACGGTCGACGCGGCCAAGGCCGTGTCGATCAACGAGCAGTTCCAGGTGAGCCGGCAGTACTGGGCGTACCTCGTGTCCACGGGCGCGCTGCCCGAGCCGCACAACTTCATCAACTCGACGCCGCACATGACGTTCGTCAAGGGTGCGGCGAACGTCGAGTACCTGAAGAAGCGCGTCGAGGCGTTGAAGGGCCAGCCGCTCTTCCCCGACATGGAATACACCGAAGACCTCGAGCGCATCGCCGAGTGGACGCCGATGCTCGCGAAGAAGCGCAACCCCAAGCAGAAGGTGGCCGCGACCCGCATCGTCGCGGGCACCGACGTCGACTTCGGTGCGCTCACGCGGTATCTCTTCGCCGACATCGAGCGTCGCGGGGCGTCGGTGCAGACGAACCACCAGGTCACGTGGCTGCGGCGCCGGAAAGACGGCACGTGGAGGCTCCGCGTGCGCCACACCGTCGGACAGACGCCCAAGACGATCACGGCCAGGTTCGTGTTCGTGGGTGCGGGCGGCGGTGCCCTTGCGCTGCTCCAGCACTCCGGCATCCCCGAGATCAGGGGGTTCGGCGGTTTTCCGATCTCGGGCCAGTTCCTCCGCACGACGAATCCCAAGATCGTCTCCCAGCACCAGGCGAAGGTCTACGGCAAGGCGGCCGTCGGGGCGCCGCCGATGTCGGTGCCGCACCTCGACACCCGTGTGGTCGACGGCGAGACCGCGCTGCTGTTCGGGCCCTACGCGGGCTTCACCCCGAAGTTCCTGAAGATGAGCACCTGGTTCGACCTGCCGTTCTCGATCCGCGCGCACAACCTCGGCCCCATGCTGCAGGTCGCGTTCAAGAACTTCGACCTCATGAAGTACCTCGTCGGCGAACTGCTCGCCACGCGCGCCAAGAAGATGGCGGCCCTGCGCGAGTTCATGCCCACGGCGAAAGATCGCGACTGGGAGCTCATCACCGCCGGCCAGCGCGTGCAGGTCATGAAGAAGGACCCCGAGAAGGGCGGCATCCTGCAGTTCGGCACCGAGGTCATCACGGGTGCCGACGGCACGATCGCCGGACTCCTCGGCGCCTCGCCCGGCGCCTCGACCGCGGTGCCCATCATGCTCGACGTGCTCTCCCGCTGCTTCCCCGGCCGCTTCGCGGCGTGGGCGCCCAGGCTCCGCCAGATGATCCCGAGCTTCGGCACGACCCTCTCGAAGGATCCGGATGCCGCGACCGCCTCGCTCGCCCACACCGCCAACGCGCTCGAGCTCACCGCGTAGCTCCTCCATTCGCAGGGTGCTTTCCGGCCAACTCTGTCGGGGCGCCCCGGCCGGCGTGGCCGGAAAGCACCCCGAGAACGCGCCATGGCCTACCGAACCACCCGCGCGCACCAGGCGGGCGTATGGCGGCGGCGGCGGCCTTGGCAGGCCGGCGGATCTCTGCTACGGTCGATCCCGCTATGAAGTGAGCACATCCCATCGTCCCGCGCCTGAGGCGCCGTTGTCTCCGGGTGTGCTCGTTCCCTGATCGCGACAGTGTCGCGCGCACCCCTTCACGACGGCGAATGCCCGGCGGGATCCTCTCTCCGCTCCCGGGCCGCCGCCCGCGCCGCCGTGCCGCGTGCGTGCCGCTCGATGCATCGTTCGCGCGCGCCCGCCCTCGGCGGTGTCGGCCGGCGACCCGGGAGCCCTTCGCGAAGGGAAACCTCGCATGGCTGTACACGTCTTCCATTCCCTCCATCTCCGTGCCGAAGGGATCTCGGTCTCCTATCCCGACCGGCGCATCTTCACCGACCTCGGGTTCACCGTGGCGCCGGGCCGGCGGCTCGGCCTCATCGGCGAGAACGGCGTCGGCAAGTCGACGCTGCTCCGGCTCATCGCGAGCGGGTTCGAGCGAGCGGATGCCGCATCCGCCATCGGGTTCGAGCGAGCGGATGCCGCATCCGCCGCCGCCCTCGGGTACGCCGTCGTCGACGGGCGCATCGCCCGGCCTGTCCGCACGGGACTCCTCACCCAGGAGTTGCCGTTCGAGCCGCACGACCGGGTCGGCGACGTGCTCGAGACGGCGCTCGCCGAGGTGCGCGCGATCGAGCGCGAGCTGGACGCGGCGGCCGCCTCGCTCGCGCACGCCGTCGTCGAACGCGCGGCCGAGGCATCCGCTCGCTATGCCGACGCGCTCGACGCGGCCGAACGCGCCGCGGTGTGGTCGGCCGAAGCGCGCCGCGACGAGCTGCTCGAGGGGCTCGGCGTCGCCGGCCTCGGGATGGATCGGCGCATCGACGAGATCTCGGGCGGCCAGCGCAGCCGGTTCGCCCTCGCGGCGCTGCTGCTCAGGGCACCCGATGCGCTCCTGCTCGACGAGCCCACCAATCACCTGGATGACGATGCGGTGTCCTTCCTCGAGGATCATCTGCGTTCGTGGCGCGGTCCCGTGATCTTCGCGAGCCACGATCGCGAGTTCCTCGATCGGGTGGCCACCGGACTGCTCGACCTGGATCCGGTGCGGGCGGGTGCGACGCGCGACGACGTGCTCGCGGCATCCGGTGGCACCGTCTTCGGCGGCGGGTTCAGCGAGTTCCTCACCGTGAAGGCCGAGGAGCGCGAGCGCTGGCATCGCCAGTACGAGAGCGAGCAGGACGAGCTGAGGCGTCTTCGCCTCGCGGTGAACGAGACCGCTCGGCGAGTCGCCCCGCACCGCGGGCCGCGCGACAACGACAAGATGGCCTACGACTTCAAGGACGGCACGCATCAGCGGGCGGTCTCCCGCCGCATCCGCAACGCCGAGGTGCGCCTTGCGACCCTCGAGCGCGAGCAGGTGCGCAAGCCTCCCGCGCCGCTCGCGTTCGCCGGCATCCCGCCGGGGTCGCACGCGCTCGACGAGGCATCCGGTCTGCTCCTGCAGCTGACGGAGGTCGCGGTCGACGGCCGTCTCGAGGTCGACGCCCTGCAGGTGTCGCCGCTCACGCGGCTGCTCATCACCGGGGCGAACGGTGCGGGCAAGTCGACGCTCCTCAGCGTGCTCGCGGGCGTGCTCGGTGCCGACCGCGGCATCGTGCACCGGCGCAAGGGTCTTCGCGCGCAGCTCCTGGAGCAGGACGTGCGCTTCGCTGATCCGGATGCCTCGCCACGGCGTCTCTACGACCGCGTGCTGGGTGAGCGACGCGCCGAGCAGGTGCCGCTCGCGAGCCTCGGACTCCTCGCGCCGCGCGACGAGTCCCGTGCACTGGGATCGCTCTCGGTCGGGCAGCAACGCCGGCTCGCGCTCGCGCTCGTCATCGCCCGCCCGCCGCACGTGTTCCTGCTCGACGAGCCGACGAACCACCTCTCGCTCGGGCTCGCGACCGACCTCGAGGAGGCGCTCGGCACGTATCCGGGCGCCGTCGTGATCGCGAGCCATGACCGATGGCTGCGGCGCCGATGGGCGGGGGAGCGGCTCGAGCTCGCAGCGGGCCGCGCGGTGCGCGAGCCGGCGTCTCGCTGAGTAGCGCCATGCACCGCGCCGGCCCAGCGCCGCCAGTCGTGGAACGTGGTGACTTACCTGGAGTGTCGGCGTTCGCGCACCACCATTTGCACGAACTCATGCGGTCGAACGATCGGCACGCCGCGCCACGGACTGAGCGGGGTCAGATCTGTGTCGTCAGTGACGAGCAGGTCGGTCTCGGCGGCAACGACCAGATCGAGGATCAGGTTGTCCTCGTGATCACGGGAGTCGTGCGCCACTCGCGGTGGGTCGGTGACGGTGCCTCCTGAAACGGCCACCACGTCGGTGATCAATTCCAGGTAGTCCTCGATGGCGGCTGCAGACCATTTCTGGTCGCCGAGGATGCGCCTGATGTTCCGCAGGATGTGCGGAGACACGTGGAGTCGGTAGTCGCCGTCGAACGCGATCGACAGGCAATCCGCGGAGGGGTTGTCGCTGCTCGGCGGCACGGGATGGATACGTGGGTACTCGGAATCGGGTCCGACGACTGCGTTCACGTAGACGTGGACGTCGTAGACGATCGAGGTCAGCTTGTGACCTCCTCCTGTGCGATCTTGACGAGCTCTCGCACCTCATCGGGCGACAACACTCGACCGCCCATATCCTGGCGGCCGCGCTTCTGAATCTGCTGCATTCGCTCTGCGAACAGGTCCCGCTGCATGCGACGCATCGCAACCCTGAGGAACTCCGATCGGTTGCCATGCCCGAATCGCTCGACCAAGACGTCGAGCTGTGGGCGGTCCTCGTCCGCGACGGCGAATCCGATGGTGTGTGAAGGCATCTCACCCTCCTCCTCGGGCATATGCAACGCATATGCAATGTATCATCCTCCCGCCGACCTGGCCGCGCGCGGCGCGCTCGGGGCGTCCGCTTGCCTGAGATTCGAATGTGTGTTCGAATGGGGAGATGCGGTGGAGCGGTCAGGAACTCGGCGTCGAACAGTCGGGCACGCTGCCCGGGCTCGCGAGGCTGAACAACCTCGTGCGTTCGGTGCAGACGCCCGACTTCGCCGGCGTGACCTTCCACGAGGTGCTCGCGAAATCGGCGCTCAACAAGGTGCCGGGCCAGTCGGCGATGCCCTTCGGCTGGACGATCAACCCCTATCGGGGCTGCAGTCACGCATGCGCCTACTGCCTGGATCCCGACACCGAGATCACGCTCGCCGATGGCCGTTCGGCACCACTCTGGTCGGTGGAAGTCGGCCACAAGGTCCTCGGCACGCGCATCGTCGACGGCATGCGACGATACGTCGAGTCCAAGGTCGTGGCGAAATGGGCGACACGCAAGCCCGCCTACCGTGTCTCGCTTGCTGATGGTACGTCGATCATCGCGAGCAGCGACCATCGCTTCTTGACGAATCGAGGATGGAAGTACGTGACCGGTGCGATGTCGGGACCTGGTCAGCGGCCGTACCTCACCGTTTCCAACTCACTCATGGGGTTCGGTCGCGGGCTGCGCCCCGAGGGTCCGCCGCCGGCGGTGCTCGATCGCGATTACATGCGGGGCTACCTCACCGGCATGATCCGCGGCGACGTGCGCGTGCGCGGCGGGCTTCCCGCCCGTCAATCCTTCCTCAACGTCGCGCAACCCGCGATCACGCGCAAGCTGAGTAGTGCCGGCATGACGGTCACGACGCATGCCGATCTGCGAGTGGTCGCCGTCGAGGAACTCGGCGAGGTGATCGACATGTTCGACATCACGACCACCACCGGCGACTTCATCGCGAACGGTGTGGTCAGTCACAACTGCTTTGCGAGGCCGACGCACACATACCTCGACCTCGACGCCGGCGACGACTTCGACCGGCAGATCATCGTCAAGGTGAACGTGGGCGACGTGCTCCGCACCGAACTGGCGAAGCCGTCGTGGCGGCACGAACCGGTCGCGCTCGGCACGAACACCGACCCGTATCAGCGCGCCGAAGGCCGCTACGCCCTCATGCCCGGCATCATCGACGCCCTCGCCTCGAGCGGCACGCCGTTCAGCATCCTCACGAAGGGCACGTTGCTGCGGCGCGACCTGCCGCAGTTGGCGGATGCCGCGTCGCTCGTGCCGGTCGACCTCGCCATGTCGATCGCGGTGTACGACCACGAACTGCAGCAGTCCGTCGAGCCGGGCACGCCGAGCACGAAGGCGCGGCTCGCCACCGTCACCGCCGTGCGCGACGCCGGCCTCGACTGTGCGGTGTTCCTGATGCCGATCCTGCCCTACCTCACCGACACGAGGGCGCACCTCGACGAGGCCCTGCGCCAGGCGAAGGCGGCAGGCGCCACGAGCGTGCTCTACACCGCACTGCACCTGAAGGCGGGCGTCAAGTCGTGGTTCATGCAGTGGCTCGAACGCGAGCACCCCGAGCTGGTGCCGAGGTACCGCTCGATGTACTACGGCAACAACGCGTTCGCGCCGAAGGCGTATCGTCGTTGGCTCGCAGAGCGGATCCGGCCGCTGATCAGGGCGCACGGTCTCGAGCGCGGCCGCGAGGATCCCGTCACGGGCGGCGTGCGGTCGACCGCGCCGGCAGCCCGCTCCGCACCTCGTGCGGCGCCCCGTGCCGAGCCGCATCTTCCCGATGCCCTCGGTCTGCCGCCCGACCCCGCGGCACTGTTCTGAGTCGCCCGACCGCTTCGCCGCGGTTGCCCGCGCCGTGGACATGCAACCACGAATGACGCTGACGCGAGAGAATGTCAGGGTGGAGTTGAGTCATGTCCCCGAATGAGCGCGGCACGCCGGGCACGGCGGGCACGCCGGGCCGGCCGGGCACGCCGGGCGGGCCGGGCAGGCCGGGCAAGCCGAGCACCCCGGGCAGGCCGGGCACGCCGCCCAAGCCGGCCACCCCGGGCAAGCCGGCCACGCCGCCCAAGCCGTCTGCCGGCGGCCGGGTGCGTCTCGCCCTGCTCGACGACCACGGACTCATCGTCGACAGCCTCGCCACCTGGTTCACCGACCACGCCCCCGACTTCGAGGTCGTCGTGCGCGCCACGAGGTGGATGGACCTCATCCGCGACCGGGCATTCCCCGTCGACCTCGTGCTGATGGACCTCCAACTCGGCGACGGCGTCTCGATCGAGTCGCGCATCCGCGCCTGCCGCGCCGCCGGCGCGAAGGTGCTCGTCGTCAGCGGGGTCGACGACGAGGCATCCCGTGGCCGCTGCCTCGCGGCCGGCGCGGCGGGCCTCGTCCCCAAGACCCTCGCCGCCGAGGAGCTCGTCGACCTCGCACGGCGCGCGGCCCGAGGGGAGCGGTTGCGGCGGCATCCGACGGCTCAGGGTCGACAGCACAGCTCGGCGGGCGGCCTGGCGGGCGGCACGGCTGCCGTCACGTCGCCGGCCAATCTGAGCGCTGCCGAGGAGCGCGCCCTGCGGCTGTACGTCCAGGGGTTGAGCACCGTCGAGGTGGCCCAGCGCATGACCGTGGGCTACGAGACGGCGAAGACCTACCTGCGGCGGGTGCGCGAGAAGTACGCGCGCGCGGGCCGGCCCGCGAGCCGCAAGTCCGAGCTGATCCGCCGCGCGGCGGAAGACGGGCTGCTCGAGTAGATGGCGAAGCTGTACTTCCGCTACGGCGCGATGAACTCCGGCAAGTCGACCGCACTGCTCCAGGCGGCGTTCAACTACGAGGAGCGCGGCCATCAGGTGCTGCTCGCCAAGCCCGCGGTCGACACGAAGGGCGACCGCAGCGTCGTATCGCGGCTCGGCATGGTGCGCGAGGTGGACTTCACCATCGAGCCTGACACCGACGTGCTCGGCAGGTTCCAACAGCACCGCACCCGGGTCATCGAGGAGCACGGCCGCGACGTGAGCTGCCTCCTCATCGACGAGGCGCAGTTCCTCACCTCCGACCAGGTCGACGACCTGCTGCGCATCGCGCTCATCGACGCCGTCCCGGTGCTCGCCTACGGCATCCGCACCGATTTCCAGACGGTCGCGTTCCCCGGCAGCCGGCGCCTCCTCGAGGTCGCGCACAGTCTCGAGGAGCTGAAGACGATCTGCCGCTGCGGCCGCAAGGCGATCTTCAACGGGCGCCGCGTCGGCGGCCGGTTCGTCTTCGACGGCGACCAGGTGGCGATCGACACGTCGACCGAGCCCGACGCATCCGGCGATCAGGTCACCCAAGAGGTCGCCTACGAGTCGCTCTGCGGCGTCTGCTACCTGCAGGAGAGCGGCGGAGTGCTGAACGGCCGCCATCGCTGAGCGGATGCCGCAGATGACCGACGCGCACGACACGTCCCGTGGCGTCGGCATGCCCCGGCGAGTCGACGGTGTCGACGCCGCCCGCGGGCTCGCGCTCATCGGCATGTTCGTCGCGCACGTGTCGCCGCCGGTGGATGCTCTCGAGGCGGCCCAGTTCATCGCGCTCGCCGACGATCGTCCGCGCCTGCTCTTCGCGCTCACGGCCGGCCTCGGCCTCGGCTTCATCTCGGGCGGCACGCGTCCGATCGGCGAAGGGCGAACCGAGGGGCGCGGCGAGCTGCGCCGCCAGATCGCGATCCGCGCGGTCATCCTCATAGCGCTGGGCATGATCATCTGGGCCACGCTGCATCCGCTCGTGTTCATCATCCTCGACGTGTACGGGGTCGCGTTCCTCGTGATGCTTCCCCTGATGTTCCTCCCATGGCGTGCCGCGCTGTTCCTCGGCATCAGCCTCCTCGCCGTCACGCCCGCGCTCGCCGAGATCGGCGCCCGCACCGAGTTCGTCGACGCCGTGCGCGAGACGCCGCTGAAGTTCCTCTCCGACTGGGCCGTCGGCGGCGCGTATCCCGTCATCGTCTGGGTGCCGGTGATGCTCATCGGGCTCGCCATCGCGCGGCTGGACCTCGGCTCGCCCCGGGTGGTCGGCGTCACCGCCCTCGCCGGCGCGGTCGCGGCATCCGTCTTCCTCCCGATCGCATCGCGACTGCCGCCGCCCGAGCTGATCAGCCAGGCCGAGTGGTCGGTGCCGCTGCGCGCCTCGATCGAGGCGCTCGGCAACGTCGGCGTCTGCGCCCTGATCGTCGCCGCGATGCTGACGCTCACCGCGCTCGCCCGCCCCGGGGTGCGCCGCGTCGCCGGCGCGATCCTGTCGCCGGTGGTCGCGATGGGCGCCATGCCGCTCAGCATCTACACGATCCACCTCGTGGTGATCGCGCTGGCGATCAGGCGGGAGGGCGACGTCGCGACCGACGACTCGTGGCCGCTGCTCATCGGCCTCGTCGTCGGGTCGATGGCGTTCGCGTGGCTCTGGCGGCGGTACGTCGGTCGAGGGCCGCTCGAGCGGCTGCTGCGCGCGGTGAGCGGTCGCGATCGGGCGGATGCCGCGTCGACCCGGTGAGCGGTCGCGATCGGGCGATCGTCGCGGTGACCCGGTGACCTGGCGTGCGTTCGCAATCGGGCGATCGCCGCGGCGACCCGGTGAGCGGTCACGATCGGGCGGATGCCGCGGTGACCCGGTGAGCGTTCGCGATCGGGCGGATGCCGCGGTGACCCGGCAAGTGGTCGCGATCGGGCGGATGCCGCGGTGACCCGGCGTACGTTCGCAATCGAGCGATCGTCGCGTCGACCCGCTGAACGGAACGCAATCCGCCCATGCCAGACCGCACGCTGCGGCATCTACGCGCGTTCATGCGGCCCGAGTCGACCCGAGTTCGAAGCGGGCTCGGCCGCCGAGCCTGGGTCTTTGATCGGGATCGACGTGTGGGGGCGGAATGAACCAGACCTCGTTCGGGGTGGCGTTGATCTGCCAGCCCTCGCGGTGCATCGCGTGGTGGCAGAAGCTGCAGAGCATGACTCCGTTCGACACGTTCGTCGGGCCGGCATCTCGCTCCCACCAATCGATATGGTGCGCCTCGACATAGCCGATGTTCTGGCCGCAACTCGCGCAGCCGCCGTCGCGTTCGGCGAGTGCGATGCGTTGGGCCCGGGTGAACAGCCGGGCGCCGCGACCGAGGTCGAGCGGAACGCTGCGACGGCCGAGCACGACCGGGATGAGTTCGGCATCGGCGGCCATGCGGCGGGCGGTGCCGGCGCAGATGGGCTGGTCGATGCCGTCGATCTCGGCCAGGCCGAGGCCGGTCTTCAAAGCATCGAGGTCCATTCGCACGACGACGGTGGTCTTGACGACGGGGGCGGGGGCATCGGTGCAGCCCAGGCAGTGGCGAGCGAGGTCGGCAAGTGCGTCGGCCTGAATCTGCGGAATCGTGCGCGTGTCGGACACCACCGCACCAAAATGAGACGGATGGGTGTCGTCGCCGCGGGCGCGATGGAGTGCGTCGGTGACGATCGCCTCGAGGGCTGCCTTCACGGGTGCGGCAGTGGCCGGATCGAGTCGGGCGCTC
This sequence comes from Agromyces sp. NPDC058484, assembly GCF_042720415.1. NCBI lineage: Bacteria > Bacillati > Actinomycetota > Actinomycetes > Micrococcales > Microbacteriaceae > Agromyces > Agromyces sp. NPDC058484. The sequence continues at coordinate 17,239 of NZ_JBHXMP010000017.1, forward strand.
AGATGGATCATGCCGTGCCGGTCTTCACGGATCGTCAGCGATCGCTCCTGCCGCAGTTCGTCGTCGCGCCGCTCGACGCCGTCGCGATCGAGCTGGGGCACTGCGAGTTTCACCTGTCGGATCACCAACTCGAGGCCGTTGTGCGCGGCGAACTGCACCAGCCCGGATTCGCACCGACCGGCCTGCCCGGGATCGACACGTGACCACACCTTGTCGAGCATGCCGGTGATCACGGCGGCGGCATCGACACTGATGTCGCCGCGCTCGAGGGCGTCGGCGACTGCGGGATGCTTCGATGGGAGCCGCTCGCCGGTGAGCGACGACCGCGACCTCGTCGATGTGCCGACCGCGATGAGTTTCGCGGCCTCACCCGTCGTGCCGCCGGTGGAGGCGGCCAGCAGACGCACTGAGTTGTGGAAACCCTGCTGCTTCGCCAGCCCATCGGCACCGAACTCGGGGCTCGAGCGCTGGGCGACCTCGGCCGCCAGCTTGGCGAGCAGCACATCGGCGTCACGACGGAGTTGCGTGATCGCGTGAGTGACGGCGATAACACCGGTGTCGCTCATCTGCTCGATCTCGACCTGCGCGTCGCGGTTGACCCCATCGAATGTCGGGAGTGCGTCGACCCACGCTGCCTGGACGCTCTCGAGCGCTTGCTCGAGGGGCCGCAGCGGTTTCGTCATGCGTCGAGTCTTGCAGCACCCTCTGACATTCGGAGGGCGACAGTTTCCATAGCTGATCAGTGATTTCCCCTGTGGAGAACTTCGGCTCGGGGCATCCTGTCGAGAACGAGTCACAGGGCTGCGACATCGCCGCGCCGCGATGGTCGTCGATGCCGAGGCCCAGCTGCCGACGTTGCTCGACCGCTCCGACGGCAACGGCGTGCTCTTCGAGCTGCGCTCCGACCCGCGCATCACCCGGGTGGGCGCGGCGCTGCGCCGTTACAGCCTCGAAGAGCTTCCGCAGCTGGTGAACGTGCTCCTCGGTCACACATCGGTCGTCGGCCCGCGCCCGCCGCGCGCGTCGGAGGTCGAGCGCTACGACGAGTGGGCGCGCCGTCGCCTGCTCGTGCGGCCGGGCATCACGGGGCTCGGCAGACCCAGGGCCGCGCGCGGCTCAGCTGGGAGGACAGCGTGCGCCTCGACCTCTACTACGTCGAGAACTGGTCGCTGACGGGCGACATCATCATCCTGTACCGTACGGTGCGCTCGGTGGTGCGTGCCGACGGTGCCTACTGACCCGCGCCCGCCCGTATCGAGGTCCCCGATTGTAGGACTTCATGCGGTTTGTAGGACGCTCGCTGCGGAAACGTCCTACAAAGCGTCCGAAGTCCTACAAACCCGCGGGGATGTCGCGCCTGCGCCGATCGAGAAGGACCGAAGACCCCGCGCCCCCGGGTGATCGAGTGGCCGCGAAGCCCGTATCGAGAGCTCCGGAGCATCGGCGTCTAGGCTAGGACCTCGTGACCCAGCCCGAGCTCACCTTCGACCACGACCCCGCCGCCGCCCGCCGCGAGGGCCGCGACGGCGACCGCGATCGCGACGGCGACGGCCACCGCGACGGCGACGAGCGCGGCACGCGCACCGCCCGGAAGCGTCGCTCGCGCCGGTGGATCCACGCGATCGTGTGGCCGGCGCTGGCGCTCCTCCTCCTCATCGGCGGCGCCATCGCCGCCTGGGTGCTCTACCACGACGCGATGTCGGTGCGTGCCGACCTCGACGAGGCGCGCACGGTGGTCGTCGAGTTCCAGGATGCCGCGACCGCCCGCGAGCTCGACCAGCTGCAGCCGATCGCAGACCGGCTCGCGGCATCCACTCGGTCGGCCGTGGAGCCGACCCAGGGGCCGCTCTGGCGCGTCGCCGAGGTGGTGCCCGTGGTGGGCGAGAACTTCCGCGCGGTGCGGGTGATCGCCGAGGGTGTCGACGAGATCTCGACCGAGGTCGTGAACCCGGCCGCGGGGCTGGTCGCCGACTTCGGCCTGCGGCGCGACCCGGCGACGGGCGGTTTCGACCTCGCACCGTTGCGCGAGGCATCCGACATCGTGGCAACCGCCGACACGCTGGTCACCGACCTGCACCGCGAGGTGCAGGGCATCGACACGGATGCCACGATCGGCCAGGTCTCGGCCGGCGTCGAGCAGTTCGACGAGATGCTCGGCACGGCCGAAGCGGCGATTCCGCAGCTGAGCGGTGCGCTCGCCGGGGTGGGTGCGCTGCTCGGCATCGACGGCCCGAAGAACGTGGTGCTCGCGTTCCTCAACAATGCCGAGGCTGCGGCGCTCGGCGGCGGGCCGGCGGCGCAGACGCTGCTGCAGGTCGACAACGGCACGGTCACGGTGGCCAGGCAGGTCTCGAGCTCGGATTTCCCGTACGCGGTTCCGGTCGACGTGCCCGTCGATGACAGCGCGCGACAGCTCTACGACTCCATCCTCACCGACAACATCAATGCGGCGACGAGCCGGCCCGACTTTCCGACGAGTGCGCAGATCATCTCCGCGTACTGGCAGCGCTTCATGGGCGTCACCCCCGATGTCGTCGTGTCGATCGACCCGATCGCGCTGTCGCGGCTGCTGCAGGTCACCGGCCCGGTCACGCTGGCCGACGGTGAGCAGCTCACCAGCGACAACGTGGTGACGAAGCTCCTGAACGAGGCGTACTTCCGCTTTCCCAGGGGCGCTGACTCCGACGTCTATTTCGCGGCAGCGTCATCCGCGGTCTTCGACCGCATCATGTCGGCCGACTACGACGCGTGGACCATGGCCGACGCGGTCATCGACGCGGCCAACACGGGCACCCTCATGATGTGGAGCGCCGACCCTGCCACCCAGGCGCTCCTCGACGGTACGCGCCTGCAGGGCACCCTGCCCGCCGGCAACGACGGGTCGACCGTGCTCGGCGTGTACTTCCGCGATCGCTCGTCGTCGAAGATCGACTACTACCTGCACACCGAGGCGACCGTCACGACCAATACGTGCACGCCGGATGCCCCGAGCTACACCGTCGAGGTGCGCCTGCGTTTCGACATCCCCGACGACGTCGAGCTGCCCGGCTACGTCGACAGCAACCTCTACGATTTCTACCGCACCGAGGTGTTCCTCTACGGCCCGGTGGGTGGAACCACGACCGCGGTCGAGGTGCCCGAGGCGGGCCTCGAGACGGTCACCGGCCCGTCGGTGGTCGACCTCGGGCGCCCGGCCGAGAAGTTCACCGTCGACCTCGTGAACGGCCAGTCGGCCGTGGTGCGCGCGACGTTCGCGGGTGCGCCGGGCACAGCTGGCGAGTACGGGCCGACCGACGTGCGCAGGACGCCGATGATCAACGCCACCGCGGTCAGGATGGCCGAGGCGCCCTGCGGCTGAGGCGGCTCGCGCCCCGGTCAGCACCAAAGCCCCCCGAACGGGGGACGCGCCCGCGACGAGAGCACATGCGGGCGTATGGAAGAATAATGCGGGTTGCGCCCACGGGGAGTCGCACCATTCGGAAGGGATTCATCCGTGGAGTTACGCGACTACGTGCGCATTCTGCACAAGAGCTGGGTGCTCATTCTCGCGTGCCTGCTCGCCGGCCTCGGTGTGGCCGCGCTCTATTCCCTCGTGGTGTCGCCGAAGTACGAGGCTTCGACTGAGCTCTACGTCTCGGTGCGGTCGGGCGATTCCGCGGCCACCGGCGACCTCGTGCAGGGAACGAACTTCGCCCGCCAGGCGGTGACGAGCTACGTCGACGTGGTCGACAGCGCGATCGTGCTCGACCGTGTGATCGAGAAGCTCGGGCTCGACACGACGAGCGACGAGCTCGCCGAGCAGGTCGAGGCGACCTCGCCGCTGAACACGGTGCTGATCGAGATCGTCGTCACCGACGACGACCCCGAGCTCGCCGCCGAGATTGCGAACGCCGTGGGCGACAACTTCGCCGACGTCGTCGTCAACGACCTCGAGAAGCCCGAGGGTGAGGTCGCCAGCCTGGTGAAGATCGAGACGATCCAGCCGGCAACGGTGCCGGCGGCCGCTTCGAGCCCGAACGTGCCGCTCAACCTCGTGCTCGGCGCGCTCGTCGGCCTCGCGCTCGGCATCGGCATCGCGGTGCTGCGCAGCGTGCTCGACACGCGCATCCACTCGCTGCACGACATCTCGCAGATCACCGACAAGCCGCTGCTCGGCGGCATCGCGCTCGATCCCGACGCCAGAACGCGCCCGCTCATCGTGCACGCCGACCCACGCAACCCGCGGGCGGAGTCGTTCCGAAGCCTGCGCACGAACCTGCAGTTCGTCAACATTGAGGGCGGCCCGCGCAGCTTCGTCGTCTCGAGCGCCGGCCCCGGCGAGGGCAAGTCCACGACCACCGCCAACCTCGCCATCTCGCTGGCCGAGACGGGCGCGAGCGTCGCCCTCATCGACGGCGATCTGCGTCTGCCGAAGGTCGCCGAGTACCTCTCGATCGAGGGCGGCGTGGGCCTCACCGACGTGCTCATCGGCCGCGCCGAGCTCGCCGACGTGCTGCAGAAGTGGGGTCGCGGGCGCCTGTTCGTGCTTCCCTCCGGCCGCGTTCCACCGAACCCGAGCGAGCTGCTCGGATCGGCCGCGATGGCCACCCTGCTCGCCACGCTCACCGAGCGGTTCGACTACGTGCTCATCGACGCGCCGCCGCTCCTGCTGGTCACGGATGCCGCGGTGGTCTCGAAGCTCGCCGGCGGTGCGATTCTCGTGGCTGCGTCGGGCTCGACGAAGAAGCAGGAGCTCGCCGGCGCCGTGCGCGCCCTCGAGGCGATCGGCAGCCGTCTGCTCGGCATCGTGGTCACCATGCTGCCGACGAAGGGGCCCGACAGCTACGGGTACGGCAACTACACCTACGGCATGACCCACGACCTCGACGAGGTGTTCGACACCGCCGACACTCGCGAACGGGCTCGGAGGCGAGCATGAGCTTCTCGATCCTCACGGTGTGCTCGGGCAACATCTGCCGCTCACCGCTCGCCGAACAACTGCTGCGCGTCGGCCTCGCCGGCGTCGATGGCATCTCCGTCGGCAGCGCCGGAACCATCGCCATGGTCGGTGACGGAATGCCTGCTGAGGCGCAGGCCCTCTCGGAGCGGTTCGGAGCGACGGATGCCGCGGCGCACGTCGCGCGCCAGCTCGACGAGCAGCTCATCCGCGACGCCGACCTCGTGCTCGCCCTTTCACGCGAACACCGACGCGCGGTGGTGGAGCTCGTGCCGGCCGCGACGCGCCGCACCTTCACGCTGCGGGAGTTCGCGCACCTCGCGGCATCCGTCACCGACGCCGACCTCGACGACGCCGCCCCGTTCCCTGAGCTTGTCGAAGGGAACTCCTCGTTCCCTGGGCCTGTCGAAGGGAACTCCGCCTCCCTCCGCGCTGCAGTACTCGCCGCCGCTTCCCTGCGCGGCGTCGTCCCCCCGTTCGATTCCCCCGACGACGCGGACGTCGTCGACCCTTACCGTCAGTCCGCCGCCGTCTACGAGACGTCGGCCGAGCAGCTCGTGCCCGCCGTGCAGGCGACGGTCGCGCTGCTTGCGCGCGCGGCGCAGCGGTCGTAGAGAGTCGGGGTCAGGGCAGTGAGTCGGCGATCAGGCGCGAGCCGTTCCGCGTTCAAGGTGTGGACCGGCGTCGGCGTGAGTCTGCTCGCCGTCATCGTGGTCGCACTCTCGCTCCTCGCCCTGACCCAGAATCGCTCGGTGGAAGCGGCTGGTTCGACCCCGGGCGCAGCGGATCCCGACGCCACGGTCGCACAGGCCACCGATCCGGCGGAGGTACCCGCGCCCATAGCCCAAACCGTTGCCGTGCCGACTCGCGTGCTGACAGCCATCGACGCCGACTCGGCGGTGCGCGCGGCAGTGACGGCGTGCCCGGCGCCGTCGACGGTCGAGGTCACCGACGACGCCGGTGCGAGCTGGGAGCCCTTCGAGGCCGAAGGCGTGTCGGCCGTGCAGCAGATCACGGCCGATTCCGACGGGTTCGTGGCGCTGATCGGCCTCGCCTCCGAGGATTGCGCACCCTCCTACGAGCGCTCGTTCACCGATGGAGCCGACTGGCAGACCGCACCCGATGAACTCTCTGCATCGTGGTTCGTCGACCCGGCCAACAGGGCCGCCGTGCACGCGCCCTCCGGCGACCGCCCCGCACCGTGCGGTGCCGTGGTGCAGCTAACCGTGATCGACGAGAACTCGGCGGCGCTGCTCTGCGACGACGCCACGGTGCACGCCACCGTCGACGCGGGCGGAACCTGGCTGCCGCCGGTCGCGGTGCCGGGCGCAGCCGCAATCAGCGCAGGCGCTGACGGTTATCGGGTGGCCGTCATCAACCAGAACGGATGCGTCGGGGCGCAGGTGGCGGGTGTGACGATCACCGACGCCCGCCTGCAGGCGGATGCCGCCGGCGTCTGCCTCGACGCGACGATCGCCCCCGGCGAGGCCGCGCTGGCTGTGGGCGACGACGCGACCTGGCTCTGGGCGGGCAATGCCCTCGCACGATCGGAAGACGGGGGAGCGACATGGCTCTGACGGGCAGAGACGAGGGAATTCTCGAGCGCGGGTATCGGGTGCCGCCAGTTCGATTCGGCACGCAGTTCGGGCTCGACGCCGTGTCGTGGGCTCTCGCGATCATGCTTGCCGAAGTCCTCCGCTACGAGTTCGACGTGACACGCATCGCCCTTCTGCCGATGGCGCTCCTCATCGCCTCTGCGGTCGTGCTCCAGCTCGTCGTGGGCTGGCTCTTCAATCTGTATCAAGGGCGGTTCACCTACGGCACATTCGACGAAGTGCTGTCTTTGGCGGGCGCGGTGCTCGTCGTGGCAGTGACCCTCTCGGTGCCGGTGGGGCTCTTCGGTACCGCTTTCGGTGTGCCTCGGAGCGTGGTCTTGATCGCGGTGCCCATTGGACTGCTCTTCATGTTCGCGGTGCGCTACCTCAAGCGCTTGTACGTCGAACACAAGTACCGCCCCGGAGCCGACGCTGAACGGGTGCTGGTCTTCGGCGCGGGATACCTAGGCGCAACGATTGTGCGGCGTATGATGACCGACCCCGAGTCGCAGTTCCTCCCAGTCGGACTGATAGACGACAACCCGGCGTATCGCAATCTGCGGCACAGCAATGTTCAGGTGCGCGGAACGCTCGACGATCTCGAGCGCATTGCTCAAGAAACCGGGGCAACAGTGCTGATCGTGGCCATCGCGCGTGCCGATGCGGAGCTCTTGACCCGAGTGAACGATGGGGGCAGTCGGCTGGGTCTGCACGTCAAAGTGCTTCCGCGCCTCGATGAGATCCTTGCCGGAAAGACCGGCCTGGCCGAGGTGCGTGACATCTCGATCGAGGATCTCATCGGCAGGCATCCTGTCGACACCGAGGTCGAGTCGATCGCGGGGTACCTCACGGGAAAGCGTGTGCTCGTTACCGGCGCCGGCGGGTCCATCGGCTCCGAACTCTGTCGGCAGATCGTGAAGTTCGAGCCCGCTGAGCTCATCATGCTCGACCGTGACGAGACCGGCCTGCAACTGGCACAGCTCGGCACCTCGGGTCATGGGCTGCTGCACACGCGCGATGTGGTGCTCGCAGACATCCGCGATGCTGATGCGCTTCAGGCCGTCTTCGACGACCGCAAGCCCGAGGTGGTCTTCCACGCGGCAGCGCTCAAGCACCTGCCGATGCTCGAGCAGTACCCCGACGAGGCTTGGAAGACCAACGTGCTGGGCACGCTCAACGTGCTGGACGCGGCTCGCAACGCGTCGGTGGACACCTTCGTGAACATCTCGACCGACAAGGCCGCGAACCCCACGAGTGTGCTCGGACACTCGAAGCGCGTGGCCGAGAAGCTCACGGCGTGGATGGCAACCGAAACCGACGCGCGCTACCTTTCAGTTCGATTCGGCAACGTGATCGGTAGTCGCGGCTCGATGCTGCCGACCTTCAAAGAGCTCATTCGAAAGGGCGGCCCGCTGACGGTCACCCATCCCGACGTGACTCGCTTCTTCATGACGATTCCCGAGGCTTGCCAACTCGTGGTTCAGGCAGGCGGCATCGGGGACCCGGGCGAAGTGCTCATTCTCGATATGGGTGAGCCGGTCAAGATCCTCGATGTCGCCAAACGCATGATCGAGATGTCGGGAAAGAACATCGAGATCGTCTTCACCGGCCTTCGAAACGGCGAGAAGCTGCACGAAGAGCTCGTCGGCACTCGGGAATCGACAAAGCGTCGACGGCATCCCAAGATCTCACACGCAGAGGTCGACACGATCTCGCCCGACCGGCTCGACAAAGCGGGATGGGAAGCACGAATGCAGAGCACGCCTCGCGACAACGAGACGATGACTTTTCACATCGATCGTGGCGCGCTCGCCAGCGGAACTGGGGGTGCGGCATGACCGACAGAATCTACATGTCGTCGCCCGACGTGGGTGAGCTTGAGGAACAGTACGTCATCGCCGCGTTGCGGTCGGGCTGGGTCGCCCCGCTGGGGCCAGACGTCGACGCATTCGAGCGCGAACTCGCAGAACGTGTGGGTGTCAGCCACGGAGTTGCGCTCAGTTCAGGAACCGCCGCCCTCCACCTTGGGCTATTGACGCTCGGCGTCGGCCCCGGCGATATCGTCATCACCTCGACGATGACGTTCGCCGCGACGGCAAATGCGATCGTCTATAGCGGTGCCGAGCCGTACTTCATCGATGCCCTGCCCGACACCGGCAACATGGATCCGGCCCTGCTCCATGAAGCCCTTACCAAGCTTCGTTCCGCCGGAGAACGTGTGGCGGCAATCGTGCCAGTCGATCTCTTGGGCAAGGCGGTCGACTACACGAGCATTCTCGCCATCGCCGACGAGTTCGAGGTGCCTGTGCTCGCCGACGCCGCTGAGTCCCTCGGTGCAACACACGCAGGAAGGGCTGCGGGCAGCTTCGGCCGTGCATCTATCGTGTCGTTCAACGGGAACAAGATCATGACGACTTCGGGCGGCGGAATGCTGCTGACCGACGACGAGTCGTTCGCGACACACGTTCGCTACTTGGCCACGCAGGCGCGGCAGCCCGTCGTTCATTACGAACACACGGACGTCGGCTTCAACTACCGCATGAGCAACCTGCTCGCGGCCCTCGGCCGGGCGCAACTCAGAAGGCTCGATGAGATGATTGCTCGTCGTCGAGTTCTTCGTGCTTCCTACCAGACGCTCTTTACCGACATTCAGGGTGTGAAGATCTTTGGGGCGGTCGATGACTCAGCGGATAATGCATGGCTGACCGCCATCCTGGTAAACCCTGAGCTAACGGGCTGGTCGGCCGAAATGCTTCGAGAATCACTTGCAACCGTTAACATAGAGAGTCGTCCGCTGTGGAAGCCAATGCACTTGCAACCAGTGTTTTCGGGAGGCCGCGGGACTCTTGACGGCACTTCAGAGTCGCTGTTCCAACGTGGGCTATCCCTCCCAAGCGGGTCTGCACTCTCCACTGCAGATCAAGAGCGGGTTCTCGTCGCAATTGCCAGCTTCATGGATGCCCAGCGGTGAACTCTCGTTTGCTCTACCGGCCGATCAAGCGCTCGCTCGACTTCGTGTTTGCGTTGGCCATCCTCATCTTCCTCCTACCGCTTCTTGGACTGATCTGTGGATTGGTGGCGCTCCAGCTCGGGCGTCCAGTGCTCTTCCGTCAGGAACGGCCGGGCAGACATGGGCGGACGTTTAGCCTCTACAAGTTTCGGACGATGATTCCCGTCGACCCGGGCTCGGGGCTCATCGAAGATGCGGATCGCTTGACAGCGTTCGGGGTTTGGCTTCGAACGACCAGCCTCGACGAGCTTCCCTCACTGTGGAATGTCGTGCGTGGCGACATGAGTTTCATCGGGCCGCGTCCGCTGCTTGTTCGCTACCTTCCTCTGTACACTCGCGAGCAGGCGCGTCGCCATGAGGTTAGGCCAGGCGTGACTGGACTTGCCCAAGTGAATGGGCGCAATGCACTGCAATGGGACCAGAAGTTCAGGCTGGATGTTCTGTACGTGGATCGATACAGCTTCCTTCTCGACCTACGCATCGCCTTGGCTACGGTCGGCTCGGTTGTGCGGCGGTCGGGAATCTCTGCGGAAGGCCATGTGACTGCCCCCGAGTTCAACGGCAATGAAGATCAGTAGCCGTCTGGTGCCGACTCGGTACACCCGAGGGTTGGCCGCTGGCGCTTGGTACTCCGCAGCGAAGATAGTACCTGGCGTCCTCATGCTGCTCATGGTGCCGCTCTGGATCAGGCTCTTTGGCGATGCGGCATACGGTCTCTACTCAATCGCTTGGACGGCGGCGATCTTGTCCGGCTCGCTATGCGTCGGATGGCTACGTCAGAGTCTCCTTCGCTATGCAGGAGACGAGGCACGTGCACTCGAGTCTGTGCCGCGCTTCGTGCTGATGCTCGCGATCGGAGCGAGCGCGTTACCGGCAGTCGGACTGACATTGCCGCAACTCTTCGAGTCCCGGGGCAACACGAACCTCCAGTTGAGTGTCATTGCCGTCATTCTCTTCACCATCTCAAACTCGGCATACTTGATCGCTCAGGCGAACCTCCAACGCGAAGAACGCGCCAGATCGTATGCAACCTTCGAATCGCTCCGCGTGGGCGTCGCGCTTGTCGCAAGCCTTGCTTGCTCCCTCTTGCCCTCGGCCCCGGGTGACGTTGTGATGCTGAGCTCGTTCGTGTTCTCTACTCTGCTCGTGCTCGGAGTATTGCGCACCGGCCGTAGGCACCGGCGCAAGCCCCCGCAAACGCTGGAAGTCGCCCGATCGATGTGGGCCTACGGTTGGCCGATGAGTATCTGGCTCGCCCTTTCGAGTGCACTCTTGTTCTTTGACCGCCTGATTATCGGCTTCTTCCTTGGAACAAGCGATGCGGGACAGTACGCCGCAGTAAGTGACTTGGTAGTGCGTGGCGTGGGCATGGTGCTCTTCCCGATCACGATGATCGCACACCCACGCATTATGAGAGCGTGGAACGAGGGTGGTTCTGATGCTGTGGGAGGGGCTCTTCGAAGCTATACACGCGCGATGGCGGGAACGGCTGTGGTGGTCATCATCGGCGCTGCGACCGGAGGTACTTGGATCGTGGAATTGGTTCTCGGATTTCAGGTGCAAGACGGCGCGCTCGTTCCCGCCTTGGCAGCTGGAGCAGCTCTCTGGCAAGTCGCGCTTCTGGCTCACAAATCGCTCGAGATCAAGAATCGGACGCTTGTCATGGCCGTGATATTGGGGGCCGTGACCGCCGTTTCCATCTTCGCCAACGTCATCCTCGTTCCGCGGATTGGCATGCTGGCACCACCGATCGTCCTCATCATGTCAGCAACGATGTATATCGTTGCGGTGAGGATCTTGGGCTCACGACTTGCCGCGGCGCAATCTGGAGGGACTCGATGACTCCTCGTGTTCGCGTGATCGCTGTTTCGTACTTTGGCGCGAACGATGCCAAGAAGCTCCTCCGTTCGCTTCAGTCGCAGACAATGGGCGACTGGGAGTTCGTCCTCGTCGAGAACTCGGTCGATGCAACTCAGCGAACCAGTCTCCAAACAATCGGGGGCGACGACCCTCGCGTTCGTGTTCTGACGCCGGACGAGAATCTCGGCTACCTGGGAGCGGCACGGTTCGCGCGGGAGCACTCACAGGGCACGGCTGAGTGGACCGTAATCGCCAACGTCGACATCGAGTTGCCTGATTCCGACTCGCTGCTTCGTCTGAGCGAGTTCAGTGAGGCAGGCGTTGCGGTCGTCGCGCCGGGTATTATCTCGTCGCGTAGCGGTCGTGATCAGAATCCGTTCCTGGTTCATCGGCCCACCGCTCAGCAGATGCGACGCCGTGCTGCGCGCATGCGCACCCCTGCTCAGGCACAATTGACCGCGGTCGCCTCCAAACTGAAACGGATGGCACTTCCGTCCTCCGCAACTCAGGCTGCAGGGCGGATCTACGCTCCGCATGGATCTTTCATGGCGATTGCCCGAGAGTACTTCGAGAACGGCGGGACGCTCGAGCATCCGATTTTCCTGTTCGCCGAGGAGCTGACGCTCGCCGAGCGCGTTCGCGCTCTGGGTATGACGGTGGCCTATCTGCCCTCAATCCAGGTGAGCCACGTCGAGCACGGCCAAATGGGTGTGATCCGATCGGGATTCGTGCTGCGTGAGATGGTGCGTGCGGCGCGGTACGGTGCCACGCTCATCGAGGATGAATCAGGATGAGCATGGAAGTGGCCCTTGTCGTGTTCGCACTCTTGTGCGTGCTGGCGTCGAGGTACATGCATGGGACGTACTTTCACCCGGTGGGAGTACTTGCGATAGTCGTCGCCTTTGCGATGTTCGGAAAGCTTACTCTCACGTCCTTCTCGAGCGCTGATAGCTTCGCGCAGTACTGCATCGTAATCCTTCTCGCAGCGTGCGTGCTATTGCCGCTCGGGAGTCTTGCACCGCCGCGTAGCTTCGGGTTGGAAACAGGCCTCACTCGATTGGGCACGGCCATCGTCGCTGCCAGCGCATTCCTCGGAGCGTTCGCCGGGCTTGCAGTCCAGATCGCTGCCGGGCGCTCTGTCAGCCTTGACTTGGCGTCACTGATGGAAGGCGCCGAACAGGCGAGCGTGGTTCGGTACTCGTCGGGGACATCCGCTGCTGCGCTCGTTTCGATTTCGTTCGCGGGGGTGTTCTTGGCGGCGATGTTGGCACCGTACGCGGCAAGCATGCGGAATCCGATAGTGCGGTCGCTGCTACTGGCCTCTCCGATCATCGGCGCCGTGCTGTACGCGATGCTGACGACCGCGCGGGCACCCTTTACCATCGCAGTTGCGCTGCTTGCGGCGAGCTGGATGGGGCGTGAGCTCTTGAAGCATGGCAACCGGGCACGCGTACCACCACGCACCGCCCTAATGGTGATTCTGATTTCAGCCGGGGTGGTCATCATCTTCGCGGGTGCATCATTCATCCGCTACGGCGGTGTCACGCCACAGACCACGGAAATCGTGCGCGCGCGACTCGGAACGTACGCATTTGGCGCACTGCCAGCATTCGACCAGTGGCTTCTCGGGGCGGATGTGCCACCGATCGGCACTGGCGTCGCGTGGATTCCGTCGGCGCCATCTCCGTCGAGCGCGATTGCACAATTCGCACAGATCGGCAATGGTGTGTCAACGAATGTATATACGGCACTGCGAACGTTCATCGAGGGCTGGGGTTCGATCGGCGGAGCAATTGCAGTTCTTGTTTTCCTGACCTTGGCCATATTTGCATACCGACGGGTCATCGAGCACGGTCAGGTTCGTGCTGGCATGCTCTTTGCCTGCCTCACGGGGTTTCTCCTCTACTTCTGTTATGCGCCCGTCTTTGAGTTCAGCAATTATGCCGCCGCCGCCGTCGTGGGAGTCGCCTTCGCGCCCGCCCTCGTCCTAACACGGCGCCTCGACACACGTCCGGCAATCGATGCGCAACGGTTGCCCAACCATGAAAGGCACTAGTTCTTGCGAATCGTATATCTCCACCAGTACTTCAACCCGCTCACGTCGGCAGCGGGAAGCCGATCCTATGAATTCGCACGACGATTCGTGTCCGCCGGTCACGAAGTTCACGTTGTCACATCTGATTCCACTTCAGCTTCCGGAACGAGATGGCGCGAGGAAGTCATCGATGGGATCAATGTTCACTGGGTCGGCGTTCCATATGCCAATGCAATGGGGAAGGCAAAGCGTATCCGTGCGTTTCTCCGGTTCGCCGCATTGTCCGCAACGCGCGCTCGAGGGCTTCGAGGGGACGTAGTATTCGCGACGAGTACCCCACTGACCATCGCATTGCCGGGTCGATTTGCCACACTGTTCCGCTCGACGCCGATGGTGTTCGAGGTGCGTGATCTTTGGCCTGAGATGCCGATCGCTGTCGGCGCGCTGAAAGGAGTGCTGGCGAAGTGGGCTGCACGATCGCTGGAGCGATTCGCGTACCAAAACTCCACTGAGATCGTTGCGCTATCCGATGGAATGAAGGCAGGAGTCCTTGCGACGGGTTACCCGGCGTCGCTCGTGACGGTTGCCACGAACGCATCGGACGTCGAGATGTTCGATGTCGACGATTCACGTGCGGCAGCATGGAGAGCAACAGTGCCTGGTCTTGGCACCCGCCAGATTGTCCTCTACTGCGGCACTCTCGGGTTGGTCAATCGGGTCGGCTACCTCGTGGATTTGGCGGTGCAGCTACGCAATGTGAATCCGAGCGTGGCGTTCGTTGTCGTGGGACAAGGGGCTGAGTTCGAACTCATTCGACAGCGCGCCGTGGCGTCAGAGGTGCTCAACGAGAACTTCTTCCTGCTGGGCAGCGTACCCAAGCGGGATGTGCCGGCGATCTTCCGCGCAGCGACGATCGTGACAAGTCTCTTTGCCCCTATTCGTGAGATGGAAGCGAACAGTGCGAACAAGTTCTTCGACGGCCTTGCGGCGGGGAAGCCAATCGCGATCAACTATGGCGGTTGGCAAGAGGAGGTGCTTGCCGAGTCGGGAGCAGGCATTCGTCTCCATCCGTCCGACCAGGCGGCGAACGGTCAGACGCTGAGTGCGCTTCTGAAGGATGACGTGCGACTTCGAGAGATGGGCTTGGCCGCGCGAGGCCTCGCCTTGGATCGCTACTCGCGGGATGCTGTGACGTCGAAGGTTCTCGCGGTCTTGGAACGGGTTGCCGACGCAGGCCGCTCGAACGCCGGGCAATCGTCATGACCGGGGCGGCGAGCGGGCCTGTAGGAAACCGGGTCAGTGATCGTGTCACCGCGGCCCGAGTCAACGTGCTCATCACGTCGGCCGGGCAGCGCGTATCCCTCGTGCGCGCGTTCAAGAAAGAAGTCAGTGCGTTCGACGACCGCAATCGTGTCTACACTGTCGATCTGAACCCCGCGCTCGCACCGGCGTGCCATGTGTCCGACGGCTTCAGCGCTGTTCCGTCTGTGACAGACCCGGGCTATCCTTCCGATCTCTTGGCGCTTTGCTTGGCGTGGCGCATCGGAATCGTCGTGCCGACGATTGACACCGAACTCGCGGTACTCGCCAAAAGCCGATCACGTTTCGAAGAACACGGGATCCACATCGTCGTTTCAGCGTCGGACTTCATCGAGAAGTGCCGCGACAAGCGGATCATTGCTGACTTCTTTTCAGAACACGACATTGATGTGCCGAAGACGATTGATCGCGCCAACCCGGACTTCCCCCTCTTCGTAAAACCATTCGACGGGTCCAGGAGCGAAGGCGCTCGTCATGTGAGAGATGCTTCTGAGTTGCATGACCATGATCTTGAGAATCCCAAGCTCATGTTCATGGAGTACATCGACCATGCACAGTATGAAGAGTTCACTGTTGACGCGTACTACGGGCGAGATGGCAGGCTGAAATGCGCGGTCCCGCGCAAGCGCATACATGTGCGTGCCGGAGAGATCAACAAGGGGGTGACTCGCAAGAACGAAATCGTGGGTCATCTGCGCGAGAGGCTGCACTTGATCCCCGGCGCAGCCGGTTGCCTCACCATGCAGTTCTTCTTCCACCCGACCACCAAGCGTGTCGTAGGCATAGAGGTCAATCCACGATTTGGTGGAGGGTACCCACTCAGCTATCTCGCGGGAGCGAACTTTCCCCGATGGATCGTTGACGAGTATGTGAATGGCCAAGACATCCCGTACTTCGAAGCATGGGAGGACGGATTGTTGATGCTCCGCTATGACGACGAGGTAGTAGTCAGAGGCTATGAAGAGTAAGTTCGTCGTCTTTGACCTCGATGACACGTTGGTATCGGAGGTCACGTTTCTTGAATCCGCTTACCTCGAGATCGCGAGGCACCTAAATCCGACGAACCCCCATCAGCTCTTCAAGGAGATGGTCGCGTGGTGGTCCACCGGTGAGAACACATTTGAGAACCTCACGATGCGGTTCCGCGAGACGTCGATGGACGACTTGCTTGCGCGCTACCGCAACCATCAACCCGACATTCACTTGGTCAATGGTGCGGCAGATGTCCTCGACTACGTGAAACGGCGGGGCTACGGGTTGGGCCTGGTTACCGATGGGCGTTCAGCTACCCAGCGAAACAAGCTGAGGGCACTGGGCATCGAGCACCTGTTCGACCGGATCGTGATCTCTGAGGAGCTTGGTTCATCAAAGCCCGCGACACAGAACTTTAGGTTGTTCACGGCGGACTGGGCCGGACAATGCTTCTACATCGGCGACAACCCCGCCAAAGATTTCCTTGCTCCAAACGCTCTGGGGTGGACCACCATCATGGTCTCAGACACAGGTCGGAACATCCATAGTCAGGAGATTGCAGTGCCGCACTCACACCGGCCCAGCGTGATTGTGGCGTCGCTGTATGACGTTATCGACCACCTTCGATGACTCTATAGGTGCCCGTAAGGCGAGGTGCGTTTAGCGGGAAGCAGTCCTCAGCTCGACGACTGAACTGCTCGCGGCCGTCCGCCACCAGAGCACGACGAGGCATCCGATCGTCGTACCGGCGGTGTTGGCGATCACGTCGGAGACGGTCGCGAAGCGGGAGGGGATGCCGAGCTGGATGAGTTCGATGATGATGCTGGCGAGGCATCCGCTCGCAATGATCAGCCAGGGTGACCAGCGCGGGGCCGCCACCGCCAGGAGTGCGCCGAACGGCACGAACAGGGCGACGTTCGCGAGGAACTCGAAGACGATCGCCGCGGGTTCGCGGGGGATGCCCCAGAGGGCGACGAGGTCGGCGGCCCATCCGACGATGCCGGTGACGCGGCCGGCGTCGCGTGCGGGGAGGAAGACGATCAGCGCGAGGGCGACGAGGTAGGGCGCGAGGATCGTTCGGGCGGCGAGGTGGGCCGAGCCTGCGCGGTCGTCCGGGGATCGGCGGGGTGCCGCCCAGAAGCCGATCGCGGCGCCGGCGAGGGCGCCACTGACGTTGAGGGTCAGGTCGAGCGGCATCCACGGATGCGATGAGCCCAGCGACGGGGCGAGCTCGACGACGGCGCTGACGGTCAGGATGGCGAGCGTGGCGAGCCACGCCAGCTGCCGGCCCGTGGCGACCACCGCGAGGATTCCGAGCGGGATGAACAGCACCGCATGCAAGGCGTACTCGACGAAGTCGTAGCTGACCCAGCCACTCAGGCCGTGCCGGTGCAGGGTGGCGAGTACGCTGCGGATCCACGGCGTCAGGCCCTGATCGATGGGCCGGGGCACGGTCATGAGCAGCCCGAGGAGCGTCGCGCAGATCGCGAGCACGAGCAGCGCCCAGGGGCGCGCTCGGTCGGGCGGAGTCATGAGGGCAAGCCTAGGAGGAGGGTGGGGGAGGGTTGGCGTACAATACGTGTATTGCAGGAGGAGGTGACTCTATGCCGCTCTCAGTGAGGCTGACGCCAGATGAGGAGGCGCGGCTCGACGCGCTCGCCGCGCGAACGGGTCGGTCGAAGACGTTCTACGTGCGCGAAGCCATCCACTCCCACCTCGACGAACTCGAGGAGAAGTACTGGGCCGACGAGGTCGTGCGTCACTGGGAGGCGTCGGGAAAGAAGTCGCGGCCCGCATCTGAACTCTGGGATGAGTTGGGCGTGTGACGCGCTGGGAACTCGAAACCTCCGCACAGTTCGATAAAGCAGCACGCAAACTCGACCGACCGGTGTTGCGACGCATCAAGGCGTACCTCGACGAGGTCTGCGAACTCGACGATCCGCGCGCGCGTGGCAAAGGGCTCACCGGCGATCTCGCGGGCTATTGGCGTTATCGAATCGGGGACTCTCGCGTCATCGTGGAAATCAGAGACAGTGTGCTCGTGATCGTCGCAATCGGTCTCGGTCATCGCGCCGACATCTACGGCTGAAATACCCGGTCCCGAGCAGCCATACACGACGATCGGCACGAGCGGAGCGGCATCCGCTACTCGACCGGCGGGGGCGGCCGGCTTCGGTGCGGGTCTCGATACGCTTCGCTACTCGACCGGCTTCGGATCGCCGACTCGCCGCCACCGCACGCGCAACTCGCCGGCCACCGTCACAAGTTCGAACGTGGCTCGCCCGTCGGGCGACGCGAACGACCATGTCATCTCGAGGATGCCCGGCGCCGAGTGCACTGACTTCACACGCAGCGATGCGGGCCATGAAGTTGCCGGGTCTGCGGCGAACGCGTCGCACGCGGGCATGAACTTCTCCCTGATCACCTTGCGGAACTCCGCCAAGTGCTCAGGCTTCAGGCGCCGGACGTCGGAGTCGAGGGACGGCGTCGTCTCGAACTTCACAGCGTATCGAGGTGGGCAAGGAAGTCGTCATCGTTCTCGTGGACTGTGACGCGGCCCGCCTTGACGTGCTCATCGACCTCGCGCTCGCGTTCCTGCCATCGCTCGGTCCAGAACCACGCCTGGTCGGCCGAGACCGGCAACGACGGGCGCAGCTCCACCACGCCGTCCGGGCGCTCGGTGACCTCGAGCTGTGCACCGGGCTCGTCGAGGTGAAGACGGCGGCGCAGCTCTGTGGGCAGCGCGATCAGGCCACGGCGCTGAACGCCGACGTACCCATGGAACTCCGCGTTGGACATGTACCTAGTATCCCCGCATTGCCGTGGAACTGCAAAGCAGCAATGCTGCTGGGTTGGCCGGCCAGGCTGAATCGGCCGACGCTGTCGAAGTCTGGAACGCCCTCGACATACTCGGCGACCACGCGACAGCATCCCGGCGACGTCATCGTCGGAGAGGATAGACGTCGAGGTGTCGGTGTCTCACCAGCGCACCTCATGCGTCGACAGGTCGCGGAGCGCGATCTCGTGACCGAGCGCTTGGAAGAGATCGAAGAGCTTGCCTGCTTCGATGGTGGCCTTGCCCGCCTCGACGTCGGCGACGAACGAGCGCGACACCAGGGAGTGTTTCGCGAGGTCGTGCTGCGTCCACCCTCGCGCCTCGCGCAGTTCGCGAACCACTGCGGCTGCTTCTCGCATTGTGAGCATGTGCGTCGGCCTCCTCCCGCGTGCTCGCCTACCGTTGTAGCCGTACGGCGACAGCGTACGTTGTCGCCGTACGGCAACGGAAGGCGTTGTCGCCGTATGGCGACGTGTCCGTGACGCGGGTACGGAGTTCGATGGCGGTGCGGTGCCGGTTGGCCACCGTGAGGTGGGCGCGGCGGCGCATACTCCGCCACCGGGGCAGCCCGCGGCATCCGCCACCAGACCACGACGAGGCATCCGATCTTTGGGATGAGTGGTCGTGTGGTGTGGCAAGGTATCCGATTGTTGCGCCGACAGTGAGTGGGTCTCGATACGCTTCTTCATTCGCGGCATCCACCCCACCTCCATCTGCGCTGCGTAGCATACTTGTGGCATGGGTCGAACACGGCTGAGCACGACGGTGGACGAGGAGCTTCTCGAGACCGCTCGAGCGGTGCTGCGGCGAACCACGGATGCGGCGATGATCGATGAGGCGCTGCGGGCGTTGCTTGCGCGTCACCGCGCGGCCGAGGTCGACGCCGGCTATGCCGCGTACGATGAACACCCGCTTGACGAACCCGATGCCTGGGGCGACCTGGCGTCGTTTCGCGAAGCGGTCGCACGGTCATGACCGCGCTGCCTGCGCGCGGCGAGGTGTGGTGGTGCGAGCTCGCCGGGATCGGCCGGCGCCCCGTCGTCGTGCTGTCGCGCGACGCGGTGATCCCACGACACCGGCGCGCGCTCGTCGCACCATGCACGACGACGATTCGCGGACTGGTCAGCGAGGTCGGTCTCGAACCGGGCGAGGACCCGATCCCACTCCGTTCAGCGGTCAACCTGGATTCCGTGGAGAGCGTGTCGATCGCGCTCCTCGTCGAACGCATCGGTCGCCTGGCTGACGAGCGGATGCGACAGATCTGCGCAGCCCTCGCCGTCGCGGTCGACTGCGAGGGGTGAACTGAATGCGGGCGACGACGCGCAGAACGTGACGGTCATGTCGCAATCACGTCGGAGGCTGTGGCGAAGCGTTCACCGCATCTCGGTGGGTAGGTCTCGAGACGGTCGGGTGCACGACGCTGTTCGAGGGTGCGGAACGGCGCCGCTGCACGGCACGCACCGTCACGACCGCGATGAGCGCACCGAGCGCCGCACCTGCGGTGTTCGCGACGATGTCTCGCGCGTCGGTCGTGCGGTCGGCGATGGCGAGGAATTGCAGTGCCTCGGCGCCGATGCTGACCGCTGCGCCGATCAGGGCGGCGGTCGCGATGCCCCGATAGCGAAGACGCCGCGCCGCGGCCGCCCAGAGCACGCCGAGCGGCGCGAACAGCACCATATTGGCGGCGAACTCCACCCACTGGTACGCAGCCCAGGCGGGGGCGCCGAGAAGGCCCAGCGCGTCGACGATGAGATCGAAACGCACGAAACCGCCCTCGCCGTCGACGTGGGTGGGCCAGAACAGCACGACCCCGAGCGCGAGCGCGTACAGGCCGCCGAACAGGGTGAGCCAGAACCGACGTCGGTGCGTGAGCGGCCGCAGCGGTGGAACGGCGCGGTCGGACGGCTGCATCACGCCAGCGTAGAGAGTTTCACGTCGTCGTGCAGCCGCCATGCCTGGTGGGCGCATTCAGGCTAGGTTGGAAAGGTCGCGATCCGGGGGGCGACGCGCAATCACGCGTGGCAGGCAGGCGTCCGCATCCCGCAAGACGTGCATCATCACTGATCACCGACCACGGAGGTTCCGCATGACACGCCAGGTCTCCCGACGCTCGCTCCTGCTCGCCGCTGCCGCGGTGCCCTCGCTCGCCTGGCCGCCCGAGCTCGCCGCCTGGTGGGAGAGCCTCTTCGGGGGCACCCCGACTCCCTCCCCGACCCCGTCGCCCGACCCCACGGAAACCCCCACGGCGATCCCGACCGAGGCGCCGGCCGACGCCGGGGGTTCCCTGGGCTCCTACGGCCCAGACGGGCGGCATTGGCCGGCGAACACCCCGAAGCTCGGCAGCACCTTCGGCACGGTCATCGATGTGGCGTGCACCTGGGCCTCGATCGGCAAGGCCATCGCGTCGGTCACCGACGCCGAGATCGAGGCCGGCGTGCACATCCGCGTCGCGCCCGGCACCCTGCCCGGGTTCGGCGCCTCGTCGGGTTCGCGTGGCGTGCTGAAGAATCTCGGGCGCGGCACCGCCTCCACGAACATCCTCGTGTCGCCGAAGGACGGCTGGGGAACGGTCAGCATCGCCGACTCCTCGCGATTCGTCGGCGTGAAGGGCGTCACGTTCGCACGCATCAACGCGCGCTTCATGCTGCTCAGCGACTGCTCCCGCACCAACTGGGTGCAGTCCAAGGTCTCCTACGGCTTCCGCATGACCGCCTCGAACGGGGTCGTTCGGGAGTGCAACGCCTACGAGGTGGTGATGGCCGACGCCAAGATCGACATCGCCGACCCGTTCGGCTACGCGGCCGGCAAGAATTCGATGATCGCCGACTCGGTCTGGGAGGGATGCTACTGTGCCCCGGTCTTCCGGCCCGACGGTGCATCCGACCACATCGACTCGCTGCAGATGTACGGCAACGGTGCATACCGGGGTCTCACGATCCGCGACTCGACGATCTTCGGCGGCCTCAACAGCGCGATTCAGCTCGGCGGTCCGAAATCGCGTGACCCCGAACTCGGAACGCCGTTCTTCACCGTCGAGCACTCCATCCTCACGGCGCAGGTGGTCGCCGCCAGCGTGCGCTACCCGGCTCCGTCGGGCGCCTACGTGCCGACGATGGGGCAGGCGATCAACGGCAGCGGCGAGTCCGGCCAGCTCTTCGCCCGCGATTCGTTCGTGTTCGGCTCGATGTACACCACCAAGTGGGGCGAGGTGGCGAACAGCTTCTGTTCCTACGACAAGGCGCCCGCGAACAACCCGTCACTGGTGGGCGGCTGGCAGTACGACGCCGGATTGTCGGATGCCGACGCCGCGTGGTTCGACGCGCAGACCCCGATCCCCACCGACGACTACCTGCGACGCATCTGGGCCTGAGCACGGGCGGCATGCGGTCAACGGCTCGGCGGCGTCACGGCGTTCCACGCCGCACGTCGCGGTAGAACGCGAGCGTGGCGTCGGAGATGACGGTCCAGTCCAGTCGATCGAGCGGGGCGCGCTCCGGTCGCGGGCTCTGCGCCCAGCGGATGCTCCGCTCGAGCTCGTCGGCATCGAACTCGCCGTCGTAGCAGCGCACCCAGTCGTCGCCGACGATCGCCTGGAGCTCGCTCATCGCGCCGAGCCTGGGCACCACGACGGGCCGATCGGCCGACAGGGCGAGGATCGCCGATCCGGAGTTCTGGATCGCCCGGTAGGGCAGCACCACGAGGTCGGCCGCACGCAGCCACGCCGACATGGCGGTGTCGGACTGGAATCCGAGGTCGAGCACCACGCGCGGGTCGCCGGCCGCGGCGGAGCGGATCTCGGCGGCGAGCGCGTCGCCCGCGGGCTTGCCGGCGACGGCCAGCACGAGCGACGGGTCGTCGGCCCGGGCGACCGTGCGCACGAGGTCGGGGATGTTCTTGTAGGTGCGGATCATGCCGACCGACACGACGAGGGTGGCGTCGGTGCGGATGCCGCGCTCCTCGCGTGCGGCGTCCCTGGACGCCGAGAAGTCGTAGTCGTCGCGGTAGTGGCCGTGCGGAGTGACCGCACCCGGCACGTCGGCCAGTTCGGGATAGGCGGCGCGGGCGGCGGCGAGCCCCCCTTCGGTGAGGGCGAGCAGGCCGTCGACCTCCTCGGTGAGCAGTCGGCGGTGCATCGCCCGGAGCGCGGGGGTGGCCCGCCGTTCGTGGGAGGCGACGTTGTGCACCGTCCACACGAGCTTCGTCCCGTTGCGCCATCGTGCGATCCGCAGGCCCGCGCGGAAGAGCAGCATGCGCGCGAGCATGCGCCACGACCGTCCGGTGAGGAATGTCAGCTCGGGCCAGTGCAGATGCACGACGTCGACGCGGCTGGTGAAGAGCCGCACGTAGCTCAGGTCGTGCACGCGGCATCCGTCAGCCGCCATCGTGACGTAGAGCCGGGCGTTGTACGGGTTCGCGTGCGCGGTGCGGAACGCCGGCTCCGCCTCGACGACCAAGGGCCGGGACGCGCCGCTCATGCGTCGGCCGTCGGCCGCTCGCCGATCACCTTCGCGGGCACGCCGCCGGCGATGGCGTTCGCCGGCACGTCTCTGGTGACGACGGCGCCGGCCGCGATCACGGCCCCCTCGCCGACGGTGACCCCGGCGAGCACGACGACGTTCGCACCGAGCCACGCGCCGTCGCCGATGACGATGTCGCGTTCGATCTTGGGCTGGTCCATGATCGCCACCTCGCCCTGGACGATCCCGTAGTTCGATGCCGTGATCGTCACATTCGGGGCGAACAGGCACTTCTCGCCGATCACGATGCGCCCGGTGCTGTTTCCAGCCCAGATCACCGAGTGCTCCCCGATGTGCGTTCCCGCGCCGATCTCGATGCGCTCGGCGTTGCGGAACGACACGTTCGGAGCCATCGAGACGCCCGGTCCGAGCCGGAGCCGGCGCACCTGCCGCACGTGCGAATAGCTCGAGAAGTGCGCCAGGCGAAGCGCGTGCAGGTAGGTGCGCAGGTCGAGCATCGACCTCGCCGGTCCGGACAGACGCACCGGGGTCACCGCGCGACCACGGGCTCGGGCACCGAGAACGATTCGGCGATCGAGGCCATCACCGCATCGATGTCGGTCGTCGCGCGGCTCGTCACCGAGATCGTGAGCCGGGTTTCGTAGGAGCACGACAGGCACGCGATGTCGTCGCGCGGGTCGCCCGCGGGCCATCCGGTCACCGTCTCGATCGGCGCGTCGCCGAAGAACCGGCGTTCACGGCCCCACGTCACGAACGTGGCATAGCCGCTCCAGTCCCGCGCGCCGAGGTCGCGACGCGACGGATCCTCCACCGCGGCCTGCACCTGCGCGCGCACGGCCGGCACCACGGCCTCGATCGGGTCGCCGGCGGGCACGGTCACCTTGACCACGCTGATGTGATTACGCACGTTCGCGTCGGCCTTGGTGCGGCGCGAGATGGGCACGAGCAGCGAGACGGTCTCGCGCTCGGGGTGAAGGGCGGCCACGGCGCGCAGGGTGGCGGCGACCGTGAGGTCGTGGATCGTGCCGCCCATGCGGTAGGCGAGCTTCACTGCCGGCGCGAGTTCCACGTCGAGGTAGCGCGAGTGCCGCGGCACGAGCACCCGCGCCGTCTCGCCGGAACGCTCGATGACGGCGTTCTTGACGGGCCGGATGACGCGCCCGGCCCACCGGCGAAGGCGCCTGACGAACGGCTTGCGCCAGTACTCGCGCCAGGCGTCGCGCGGGCCGCGCTGCTGCCGCCACCAGGCGCGCCACGCGATGGCGAGGATGCCGAAGCCGGTGCGGGGGGCCACGCCCACAGCGGCGCGGTCGGCGCCGGAGACGGCGGGCACGAGCGATGAGGCCTCGGTGCCCGCGACCACGTCGCCGATCTTCAGGCCGAACAGCGCGTCGCCGATCACGTGCTGGTAGCGCGCGACGATCGCCACGCGACCGGAGTCCAGCTCGACGACCCGGAAGTCCCAGAGCGGACGCGACGGGTCCATCGGCCCGTTCAGGCGGCCGGTGAGGATCTCGACCGCGGCGGGATCGTCGGGCTCGATCGTCGGGTGCAGGGTCACATGGCGGGTGAGGTCGAGCTCCGACACCGGCACCCACGCGGGCGTGGTCATGCGCAACGGCGTGTGCACGAGGCGCTGTCGCATCGCCGGCACGTGCCACGTGAGCGCGTCGAGCCGCTCCCGGATCGCGTCCATGTCGATCGCGCCGTCGTCACGGCGCAGCCGCTCGCCGTCGAGGATGAGGGCGGCGGCGGCGATCATGGCGTCGAATGCGATGGAGTTCGCCACGTACTTCTCGTCGAGCGTGCGGATCAGCTCCGCCCTCGGCTCGGCTCCGTCCATCAGATCCTCCCGGTGTCCCGGTCGGCGGGGGCGCCGATCGGAGTCGATGCGGGCGGATGCTCGTCGATGAACGTCGTTCCCGTGAGTCGCATTCGGGCGCCGATGAAGAAGCCCTGCCGGATGCCGCGGAGCATCGCGCGGTCGGCACTGCCCTTGCGCGAGTCCTTGAGGTGGTGGAGTGCGCGACCGCCGGTGCGCTTCAGGAGCACCGCGACGAGCCCGGCACCGACCGAGAAGCGAAGGCGGACGAACTTGTTCGCGAGTGCGCCGAGGCCGAGGCCGTACCCGAGGTGCAGCCGGGTGTACAAGTCGCCCTCGCGCGTGTTCATGTGATGGATGACGCAGGCAGGGTCGTGCACGATCGCGTGCCCGGCGTCGAGGATGCGGCAGAACATGTCGAGGTCCTCGGCTCCGGCGAGGTGCCGACCGGCGCCCAGCACCTCGTCGAACCCGCCGAGGCCGAGCACGAGCTCGCGACGGAACGCCATCACGGCGCCGTGTCCGGCGTCCAGGCCCTGGAGCGCGCGCGTGAACCGCCGCACGGGCGCGTCGGCGGCGGGCGCACCGATGAGCGTGTGATCGAGCATGCGGCCGGTCACCGACCCCACCGTCGGATCCCCGAATCGCTCGAGGATCGGATCGATCCACCCGTCGACGGCAATGCAGTCGTCATCAGTGAAGAGCACGAGGGGCCGGTCGGTGCCGCGCAGGCCGAGATTCCTCGCGATCGACAGCCCGCGGATGTCGCTGCGCAGGTACACCGCCCCGGCGGATGCCGCGACATCCCGGGTCTCGGTCGTCTCGGAGGCCGAGTCGACCACGATGACCTCGACGCCCGCGGGGACGGCGCGGGTGATGGACTCGAGGGCGTCGGCGAGCATCGAAGCACGGTTGCGCGTGCAGACGATGACGGCGAGGTCATGAGGAGCCGGCACGCAGTGTCCCATCCGTGATGAGGGCCGTGGAGTGACCGTAGGCGGAGAGCAGGCTCTGCGCGGCCGCCGCCCAGCTCAGTTCGGGCGCGTGCGCCATGGCCGCGGCCCGGAGCCGGTCGAGAGCGGTCGGGTCGGCGTCGAGCCGGTCGAGCTGCGAGGTGAGGGTGGCGACGTCGCCGGCCTCGTGCAGCAACCCGTGCACGTCGTGTTCGAGCAGGGCGCCGGCCGCGGTCGACACGAGCGGGACGCATCCGGCGACCTGGGCCTCGTAGGTGACGAGGGCGCTGCCCTCCTCGAGGCTCGGCAGCAGGAGCACGTCGGCGCGGGCCAGTTCGTCGATCGGCGCGCCGGTGACGCCGCGCACGTCGACGCTCGGGTGTGCGAGACGGTCGGCGAGCACGGCCCGGTAGTCGTCGTCGACGGCGCCGAAGACGAGCAGCCGTCCGTGCCGGCTGGCCGTCGAGGCGATCCAGGCGTCGAGGGCGTGGTGCAGGCCCTTGCGCGGCTCCACCCGGCCGAGGAAGACCGCCGTCAGCCCGGGCCGCGTGTCGCCCGGCCGTCGTGTGTCGTCTTGCCGGACGACGGGCGCGGCGGGCGTGCAGCCGTAGCGGTGCCGACGGAGTCGCGACGCATCGAACCCGCGCTCGAGGAAGGTCGCAGCGACCGCGTCGGACGGCACGAGCAACGCCGTCGCGGCGGCCCACTCGCGCTCTTCGGTGGCGAGCCGCCGCGGGTCGGCGGTGTGCGACGCACCTGCCCTCGGTGTGAGTCCGAGGGCGGCGGACTCGCGCGCGATGACCTCGTACGCGTTCGCGGTGTGCGTGTTCGGCACCTCGCGGAACGCCGGGATGCCATGGCGCCGGGCGGCCTCGATGGTGCGTGTCGCCGAGAGCGGCCACACGTGCACGACGTCGGGCGAGCGCCGGGGCACGCGGCGCGCGGCGAACCGATCGTGCCAGGCGAGGGCGCGGTCGCGGCCCATGACCCGGTGGGGGATCCGCCGGCCGGCGACGGAGAGCGAGGTGGCGACCGAGGCGAGCCCGGGAACGGGCCTGGCGATGCTCGCGGCGACCAGGTGCACGTCGTGACCCGCCCGCACGAGTTCGTTGACCTGATTCCATGCGGTCCACCCGATTCCGGGCGCACCGAAGGCGTGCGGGAAGCTGTACAGGACCGAGATCCGTTCGCCGCCCTTCGCCGATCCCGCCGAAGCCATAGAGCTACCCCCGTGACGCAGAGTGTCCTTCATACCTTCGTCCGAATCGGGCGACGGATGCAACTCGGGTCATTTTCGTGACGCGCCGAGTTCACATGCGCGCAACAGAATGCCACGATTCTGTCAATAATCTCGACCCACCATACACTTGGCCGAGTACTCCTCCATCTCGCGCTCGATGACGCACGGGGACCGAGCGATCGGAGCGGGGGAGTTCGCCATGGAACGGCCACAGATCCGGGCCGGATGAACGAAAGCAGGGGGACTCCGTGGAAACTCCGAAATACCTCCAAACGCTGTGGAGCTACAAATGGCTCCTGGCATTCGGCCTCGTGGTCGCCGTCGTCGCCGGGTTCTTCGCCGGCTTCACCATCGTCAACGGGCAGCTCGAGTCGCGTGCCGTGAAGTCGTTCACGGCGGGAACGACGGTGCTGGTCACCAGCCCGAGCGACACGCTGTACCAGGCCCAGGTTCCCGAGCGGGCGATTCAGGAGGGGGTCGTTCCCCCCGAACCGCTCGACCTCGCCGCGTCCACCCAGATCTACGCCTACCTCGTCACGGGTGCGGGGATTCGCGGAGCCGTCGAGACGGCCGTCGGTCCACTCGACGAGGACACCGAGTCCATCAGCGCGATCCGGCGCACCACCCAACCGGCAGGCGACGAGCGATTCCCGGGGTCGCTCAAGCTCCCCGTGCTCGAGATCTTCGCCACGGCCGCGACCGAGCCGCGCGCCGAGGAGATCACCGCCGCGGCCACCGAGGCGTTCCTCGGATACGTGACCGCGCAGCAGGACGCGCAGGCGATCCCCGTGGAGAACCGCGTGCAGCTCGCGGTGCTCACCGAGGGCCAGGCCGTCGAGGCCGAGACGAGCAACCCAGCGATCCCCATCGTGGTGACGGGGTTCTCGGTCTTCCTCGGATTCGTCGCACTCGCGTTCATCATCGCCGGCATCCGCTCCGACCGGGCGAAGCGCCGGAAGGGCGCGCGTCGCCGCAACGGCGAGCGCATGTCGTCGTCGAACGGCCAGGGGCCCACGGCTTCGGAGACGTCCCCGGTGATCGACGACGCGGACGAGGTGCTCGTGGGCGCCGGCATCCGCACGAACTGAGGGCGACGTGACCGTCGCCGACGGTGTGCCGGAGGTCGCCGACGCGACTCCCGACCACCGCACCGACGCACGGCACCCGGGTGGGGCGCACCGCGAGCGCCCCACCCGAGTCAGCCGCACCCGCGTCGTCATCGCGGCCCTCCTGCTGGTGATCTTCTCGATCGCGGCCGTCGTGCTCCTGCCTCCGCTCATCGCCGCGGCCGCGCTGATCACGGTGTCGCTGCTCGTGATCTTCAGGCACCTGGTCTTCACGTGGAGCGCGATGATCGTCGCGCTGGCGGCCGTGATCATGTTCGTGCCGGCCCGGAGATACGCGATCCCGATCCCGCTGCCGTTCCAGCTCGAGCCCTACCGCCTCGTGCTCGCGATCGTGATCGTGACCCTGGTCGTCGTGCTGCTGCTCAAGAACAACGACGTGCGCTGGCGGCCCGTCGCCTTCGGATGGCCGGTCGGCATCTTCCTGGCCACCGTGCTGGTGTCGTTGATCGCCAACGGAATGCGGCTCGTCAACGACGGCCTCGCCGTCACCGCGATCGGCGGTTTCAGCCAGCTGCTGCTGATGCTCGCGGTGTTCTACTGCTTCCGGCAGCTGTTCCGGTCGGAACGCGACGTGCTGCTGCTCCTCACGTTCATCACGTGGGCCGGGGTGATCGTGTCGTTCTTCGCGGTGATCGAGCGCTTCAGCCGCCAGAACGTGTTCCTCATGCTCGGCAACGTCCTCCCGCTCACCCTGCTGCGCGAGAGCGGCGATGTGAGCCGGGCGGGGGTGGCGCGGGCATTCGGCTCCGCGCAGCATCCGATCGCCCTCGCGGTCGCGCTCTGCATCCTCATCCCGCTGGCGATCTACCTCGCGAAGTACGCCGCGTGGCCGGTCAACTCGATCAACCGCAAGATCGTCTACGCGGGCGCGACGGTCATGCTCTTCGGCGGCGTGGTCTCGGCGATCTCGCGCACCGCGGTCGTGGTGCTCGGCGTGATGTTCCTCGTCGCCCTGATCTTCCATCCGAGGGTGGCCGGGGCGCTGTTCGCGCTGGCGTTCCCCCTGATACTGCTCTCGGCCGCGGTGGTGCCGAACGTCTTCGAATCGATGGTGCTGTCGTTCCTCGACCTGGACTCGCTCGTGGAGTCGCAGTACGCGTCGGCGGGCTTCCGGGGCGCGGGGCGTCTCGCCGACCTCGAACCGGCGATGCGCGAGGTCGCCCAGTATCCCTTCTTCGGCAGCGGATACGGCGGCCGCATCGTGATCGGCGAGGCGCGCAACGCGTTCATCCTCGACAATCAATTCCTCGGCACCCTCATGGAGACCGGGGCGCTCGGCGTCGCCGGACTCGCGGTGTTCCTGCTCGTGCCGCCGATCCTGCTGCTGCGCTTCGCGTTCACCCGGGCGGCCGAGGTGCGCCACTCCAACCTGGCGATCGCGATCACCGTGGCCGTCTCTGGCTACATCGCTGCGATCTTCTTCTACGACGCCTTCGGCTTCTTCCAGACGTTCTTCATCCTCTGCATGCTCCTCGCCGCGGGTGCATGGCTGCTCACCGAAGCACCCCGTCGCCCGGCGAAGGGCACCGGAGCAGTGGCGCACGACGACGGCGCACCGGCCGAGGCGACTCCCGAGATGCGCGGGGCCGAGCGATGACCGCGCGGATGTCGGTGGTGATCCCGGCCCACGACGAGGCCGCCGTGATCGGCCGACTGCTCGACCGGCTCGTGACCGACCCGCGGGCGGGCGAGCTCGAGATCGTCGTCGTGGCCAACGGATGCAGTGACGCCACCGCCTCCGTGGCCCGCTCCTTCGGCACTCCCGTGCGGGTGGTCGAGATCGAGGAGGCCTCGAAGATCGCCGCCCTGGACGCCGGCGACGACGACGCGACCGTGTTTCCCCGGGCGTACGTCGACGCCGATGTGACCGTCGACGTGGCGACCCTGCTCGCGCTCGCCGACGCACTGGAGGAACCCGGGGGTCCGCTCGTGGCGTCGCCGCGGCTCGAGATCGACACGAGCGACGCCTCGTGGCTCGTGCGCCAGCACTACCGCATCTGGGAGCTGACCGACTACCGCAGCCACGGCCACATCGGGTCCGGCATCTACGCGCTGTCGGCCGACGGCCGGGCGCGCTTCGCCCGCTGGCCGCGGGTGATCGCCGACGACCGCTTCGTGCAGCAGCTGTTCCTCCCCGCCGAGCGACGCACCGTCGACGGCCATGCCTTCACGGTGCGGAGCGCGCGCACGATCTCCGCGCACCTCCGCCGGTCGACGCGGATCGCGCGGGGCAATCTCGAACTGCCGCCCGAGACGCAGCTGGCAGCGGAAGCGCCGGCCACCGACCGCGCGGCCAACCTCGTGCGACGGGTGGCCGTGCGGCCCGGCCTCTGGCCCGCGTTCGCGGTCTATTCCGTGACGTCGACCATGCCGAAACGGCGGGCGAGACGACTCATCGCCGACCGGAAGGAGCCGGAATGGGCACGCGACGACACGACCCGGACCACCGCATGACCGCGCCCACGACCGACCGACTCGCGCACACCTCATCCCGCGGTGTCTTCGTCACGATGGGCGGCTTCGGCGGCAAGACCCTGATCCAAGTGGGGTCGACCGTCGTCCTGGCGCGGCTGCTGAGCCCGGCCGACTTCGGCCTCGTCGCCATGGTCACCGCGATCGTCGGCATCGCCGACCTCGTGCGCGACTTCGGGCTCACCGGCGCGATCATCCAGGCCAAGAAGCTGAGCGAGCGCACCTGGATGAGCGTCATGTGGCTCTCGGTCGCGCTCGGGGTCGGCCTCACGCTCCTCATCGCCGCGTGCGCGCCGCTCATCGCACTGCTCTACGACGAGCAGCAGCTCGTGGTGCTCACCCTCGCCATCGCCCCGATCCTGCTCATCAACGGACTCTCGATGCCGATGCAGGCCCGCGTGCAGCGCGACCTCCGATTCGGCACGCTCGCGAGCATCGACATCGTGTCGATGCTCTGCGGCGTCGGCCTCGGGATCATCGCCGCGGTGCTCGGCTGGGGCGTGTGGTCGCTGGTCGTGATGTCGGGTGCCGGGCAGCTCTACCGACTCATCGCGCTCTGGGTGGCGGCGAAGCCGCGGTTCGGACGTCCGCACATCGACCGGGAGGTGCTTCCGCTCGTCTCCACCGGCGGCAGCATCTTCGGGGTCCAGCTGCTGAACTACGCCGCGAAGAACTTCGACAACGTCATCATCGGCCAGCAGATGGGACCGGCGGCCCTCGGCCAGTACTCGCGGGCGTACGCGTTGTACCTCCTGCCGATGCAGCAGCTCAACGGCACGCTCGGCCGAGTCGCCCTGCCCGTGCTGAGCAAGCTGCAGGACGACGGCGAGCGGTACCGACGGTACGTCCGCGGCGCCCTCATGATCATCGGCTACCTCACCATTCCGGTGTATGCCGTCGCCGCCGCGGTCTCCTCACCGCTGATCGCGTTGCTGCTCGGACCCGGCTGGGAGCAGGCCGCGACGCTGTTCAGCCTGCTCGCGATCGCCGGGATCGCGCAGTCGATCGGCAGTGTGCTCGGATGGCTCTACATCACCCTCGGCCGGGCGCATCGCCAGCTCGTCTACTACCTGGTGACCCGGCCGATGGTCATCGGGGGATACCTCCTCGGCATCTGGTGGGCGGGCGTCGAGGGCCTGGCCCTCGTCTACGGACTGCTCACCCTCGTGCTGCTCGTGCCGGGCTTCTATTTCGCCACCGTCGGCACGTTCGTGCGCATCGGGGACATCCTCCGCCCGATCCTACGGCCCGTGCTCCTCGCCCCGCTCTGCTTCGGCGCGGCGTCCTGGGTGCAGGTCGTCGCGGACGGCCTGCCGGCGATCGTGCAGCTGGTGCTCGGCGCGGCAGCCGGGGTGGTGCCGTTGGCGGTCTGCCTGCTCATCCCGGCCTATCGGCGCGACCTGGCGCAGATCGTCGGATTCGTGAAGCAGGCTCGCAAGCCGGCGGCGCGGGGCGCAACGCCGAAGGCGGCGCCGACCGATGTCGATGAGGTCGTGCCGGACGACGTCATCGCAGTTCGTGAACGGAAAGGAAAGTCTTGATGCGCAAATCGACGGGGGCGCGACTCGCCCGAACCGCCATCGGCGTGCTCGCCGTGGGTATGCTCGCGGGGTGCGCCTCCGCCGCTCCGGCGGCGCCCGACCTGGAGGGGCTCGAGCCGCCGGCGGCGGCCTCCTCGGTGGAGACGCTGGGCATCCTGGGCGACTCGGTCTCGCTGGGTGTCAACGCGTGCGCCGAGCCCGGGCAGTGCGCGAAGGCGTCGTGGTCGGGCGGGTCCGAGCCTGAGGTGGGATCCATCGCCGGACGGCTCGCCGCGGCATCCGGAGTCGTGCCCGCCGTCGTCAACGCCGCGAAGGACGGCGGCGACGTTCAGGACGCCCTCGGTCTCGTCGACGAGGTGCTGCAGGCCGACCCGCAGCTCGTGACCGTGCTGCTCGGCGGCAACGACGCGTGCGCGCCCACGCTGAACGAGATGACCTCCGCCGCCGACTTCGAGGCGCGACTGACCGCGCTGTTCGCGCGGCTCAACGCGGAAGCGCCCGACGCGACCATCCTCGCGCTCTCGGTGCCGAACCTCGGCCACCTCTGGGAGATCGGCCACGCGGACGAGAGGGCCGTGCAGACGTGGAACAGCAGCCCGTCGTGCAAGAACCTGCTCGGCTCGGCCGACGACGCGTCCGCCGAGGCCACCGCGCGACGCGATGCGGTGTCCGCCCGGGTCGACGAGTACAACGCGGCGATCGGTCGGGTCTGCGCCGCAGCCGAGCGATGCATCGACGACGGCGGTGCCGTGCACGCCTACGAGTTCACAGCCGAGGAGATCTCGGCGATCGACTTCTTCCACCCGTCGATCGCGGGGCAGCGTGTGATCGCGGGCCTGGCCTGGGACTCGCTCGAACGGGGAACCGCGTGACGACGATGCTCGTGGCGATCTCTGGCGGGCACCTCGCGCAGCTGCACATGCTCGCGCCCCGCATCGTTCCCGACGACGAGATCGTCTGGATGACCGACGACACCGCGCAGAGTCGCTCGCTGCTGGCAGGCGAGCGCGTCTACCACGTGCCCACCCGGCCCCCGCGCGACACGATCGGGGTGCTCCGCGACACCCGGGTCGCCGGGCGGGCGTTCGCCGAGCACGACATCGACCGCGTCGTCAGCTCGGGAGCCCAGATCGCGATCTCGGCGCTGATCCCCGCCCTGATGCGGCGGGTGCCGTTCAGCTACGTCGAGAGCGCCACCCGGGTCACCGACCTGTCGACCACGGGCAAGCTCGTCGAACGGATCCCGTCGGTGCGGCGGTACGTGCAGTACCCGAATCGAGCGTCGGCGCGGTGGTCGTACGCACTCTCGGTGTTCGACGGGTTCCGGGTCGAACCGGCAGAGGAGGTTCCGATCCGGCGTGCGGTGGTCACGGTCGGCGGCAACGGCGACTACGGATTCCGCAGGCTGGTCGAGTCTGCCGCACGTGCGCTGCCCGGCGACGCCCGCGTGCTGTGGCAGACCGGGTCGACCGATGCCTCCGGGCTGGGCATCGACGCGGTGCCCTCCGTTTCCTCCGCCGTGCTCTCCGCCGAGCTCGCCGCGGCCGACGTCGTCATCGGGCACGCAGGCACCGGCACGGCGCTCGCCGCGCTCAGCGCAGGCAAGGTGCCGGTGCTGGCACCGCGTTCGGTGGCGCACGGCGAGCACGTCGACTCGCACCAGGACGACCTGGCCGCGTTCCTCGCCGAGCGCGGCCTCGCGGTGATCCGACCGGCGGACGAGATCAACGTCGACGATCTTCGCGAGGCGTCGCGGTGGCGCGTCACCCGGCGGGATGACCTCGAGCCGGTCGCGATCTGACGCTCGCTGCGCGACCGTTCCCGCATCCTGCCGACGGAAGGACCGATCCCGTGCCCGATCTCAGTGTCGTCGTGGTCAACTACAACACGAGGGAGCAGACCTCGGAAGGCCTCGCCTCGGTGCTCGAGGCGTCGCCAGGCATCGACGTCGAGCTGATCGTGGTCGACAACGGGTCGGCCGATGGGAGTGTCGCGGCGTTCCGCGAGCGATTCCCCGCGGCGACCGTGATCGACGCGGGCGAGAACCTCGGGTTCGCACGGGGCGTGAACCTCGGCGCCCGCGAGGCGAGCTCTGAGTGGATCCTGCTCCTCAATCCCGACACCGTCACGCTCCCGGGGTCTCTCCGGGCGCTGCTGGACTTCGCCCGGGCGCACCCCGAGTACGGCGTCTTCGGCGGGCGCACGCTTCGCCCCGACGGCACGGTCGATCCGAGTTCCTGCTGGGGCGCGCCGTCGCTCTGGTCGTTGACGATGTTCGCCACGATGCTGTCCACGGCATTCAGGCGCTCAGCGGTCTTCGATCCCGAGTCGCTCGGCCGGTGGCAGCGCGATTCGGTGCGAGAGGTGCCGATCATCACCGGATGCCTCCTGCTGGTGCGCACCGACGACTGGCGCCGCCTCGACGGCATGGACGAGGACTACTTCCTCTACGGCGAAGACGC
This sequence comes from Agromyces sp. NPDC058484, assembly GCF_042720415.1. Lineage (NCBI taxonomy): Bacteria > Bacillati > Actinomycetota > Actinomycetes > Micrococcales > Microbacteriaceae > Agromyces > Agromyces sp. NPDC058484. The sequence goes on from NZ_JBHXMP010000017.1 coordinate 51,898, forward strand.
GGAGTTCAGCATGCGCGCCGACCGCGCCGGCCTGCGACGTGTGGTCGTGCCGGATGCGGTCATCGTGCACGAGGTCGGCGGATCGAGCGATGCGGGCGGTGCGAAGGGGTGCATGGTGATGGCGGGCAAGGTCACCCACCTGCGCAAGACCTGGTCACCCGTTCGAGCGGCCGTGGGCGTTCGGCTGCTGCTCGCGGGCGTGGGCGTCCGCGCCGCCCTCGAACGCGCCACGCGGCGATCGCGGGCGCCGTGGAGCACGGTGTGGCGCCGGCGCCGCGACTGGCTGGACGGCTACCCTGCCGCCGAGGCGACGCTGTTCGGCCGCGATCTCGCCTCGGCCTGAACCTCGGCGCCGAGCACCCAGTCGCGCACCTCGCGCACGAATCTCTCGGTGTCGAACTCGAGCGCGCGTGCGCGGGCCGCGTCCCGGCGCACGGCACTCGCCGCGTCGACCGCAGCCGCGTACCCCGCCGCGTCGTCGGGGTCGAAGTGCACACCCGTGAGGCGGTCGAGCACGGACTCGGATGCGCCGCCGACGCGGTTCACGATCACGGGGCATCCGGCGGCCATCGCCTCGACCGGGATGATGCCGAAGTCCTCGACCGGTGGGAAGACGAATGCCAGCGCCCGTTGGAACAGGGCCCGCATGAGCTCGTCGGAGACACGGCCCAGCATGTGCACCGGCACGTCGGCAGCGTCGGCGAGTGCGGTGAGCCGCTCGTGCTCGGGGCCGGATCCCGCCACCACGACGGGGATTCCGAGCGCCTCGCCCATGCGGATGGCGACATCGTGGCGCTTGTAGGGCACCAGGCGTGACGCGGCCATGAGGAAGCCGCGGTCGGGGAGGGTTTCGAGGAGGTCCCGCTCGCCGGGGCTGACGCGCTCGGCCCAGTCGACGACCGACGCGATCGCCACGGCGTCCACGGGCGGATGGATGACGCGGGCGTCACGATCCCAGGCGTGCTGGATGCGCTCGCGAACGAATCCGCTGTTCGCGGCCAGCGACCCCGACCACGCCGCCGCGCGGCGGTCCACCCCGCGAAGGTACTGGCGGGCCAGCCCGGCCAGCGGGATCGCGGTGCGGGCGTCGAGGTCGGGCTCCCAGAGGTATCGCGCAGGGGTGTGCACGTACGAGAACTTCGGCACGCCCTGGCGGGTGCCGAATCCGGCGTGGTGCGCGAAGACGTAGCTGCTCGTGACCACCCATTCGGGTTCGAACTCGCCCCATCCCCGCCGCCACGTTCCCGACATGAACGGGAGAGCGAGTGCCTTCCGGCCACGCAGCGGCGTTCGCGCCAGCCACGACTCGTCGACCGTCTCGGGGGTGAATCGGTCGCGGTCGTCGTTCCACAGGCACGCGACCCGTGAGTCGGGAAGGGCGATCCTCAGGGCATCGAGCACCTGTTCGGCGCCGCCGGATTGCTCGATCCACTCCTGCACGATCATTCCAGCCATGTCCTGCGGCTCCGTTCGGGGTTCGCTAGTAGGCACCGTGCTTGCCGACCACGGCGCGCACGGTCTTGAGGAGGATCACCAGGTCTCCGGTGATGGACCAGTTCTCGACGTAGTAGAGGTCGATCTTCACGCTCTCCTCCCAGGAGAGGTTCGACCGGCCGCTGACCTGCCACAGGCCGGTGATCCCGGGCTTCGTGAGCAGGCGCCTGGTGACATCCTGCTCGTACCGGTCGACCTCGCTGGGCAGCGGCGGTCGGGGGCCGACGAGGCTCATGTCACCGACGAGCACGTTCCACAGCTGGGGAAGCTCGTCGAGCGAGTATCGGCGCAGCGTGCGACCCAGTGGCGTCACGCGCGGATCGTCCTTCATCTTGAACAGCACGCCGTTGCCCTCGTTGTGCGCCCGCAGTTCGAGAAGGCGTGCCTCGGCGTCGGTCACCATCGATCGGAACTTCAGCATGGTGAAGCGCGCGCCGTGCACCCCGACGCGCTCCTGCCGGAAGAAGACCGGCCCGTCGCTGGAGAGGCGCACGCCCACCGCGATGGCCGCGATCGCCGGGCTGAGCACGACGACGGCGATGCCGGCGACGACGACATCGAAGACCCGTTTCACGACGTGGTTGAATCCCGTGTACTGGGGCAGGTCGACATGCACCATCGGGAGCCCGTTGATGGGGCGCAGGTGGATCCGCGGCCCGGCCACATCGGTCAGGCGGGAGACGAGGATCAGCTCGGTGTCGGAGTTCTCGAGGTCCCATCCGAGGCGACGGATGGCGGCGCTGCCGCCGGGCACTTCGCCCGCCACGATCACCGCGCGCGTCCTCGTGCGCTTCGACGTGGCAGCGAGCTCGTCGAAGTCGACCGTCGGCAGGTCGATCCGGTGCGGCTTCGACATGTGATCGGCCCCCGTGAACGAGGCCCCGATCGCACGGTAGCCCACGCGATACTGCCGCCGCATTTCGCCGACCACCCGTGCGACGTCGTCGGGTCGGCCCACGATGATCGACCCGGTCGTGCAACGCCCGTTGCGGCGCATCGCGTGCAGGATGTAGCGCCAGGTGATGCGGCCGGCGAGGAGCAGCGCCAGTCCGAGCGGCAGCGCGACGGCGAGGAACCCGCGCGCGATCTCGAGCTGCACGAGGAACGCCACCACCGCGAGCGTTCCGAACGTGATGAGCGTCGCGTTCACGACGTACTGGTACTCGATCGTGCCGGTGCCGATGTTGCGGATGAGTCGCGACCTCGTGGCCGACAGGGCGACCAGCCACACGGCGGCGATCGCGGCGCTGAGCGAGAGGTAGGCGACATCCGACTGCGGCGTGGAGGCGCCGAGGCCGCTGGTCTGGAATCGAACGAGCTGGGCGACCACGAGCGCGATGACGATGGCCACGGAGTCGGTGATCGTGAGCACCGCCACCAGCCGGTTGCGCCAGCCGAGCTTCCGCGGCTGTGCCGCGACCCGGTGGCCGACCGCCGAGGCACGTTCGCGCAATCGATCCGCCGAACCGCCGATGAGCGTGATCGGTTCTGCTTCGCTCGTCAACGTTCGTCCCCCTCGGACGTCAGCGGATCGGCTGGATCAGAGGGGTCAGGCGTTGCCGCGACCTACCTGCCTGGCCGAATCGATCATGGTCAGGCGGTCATTGCCTGGAGTACTGCGGTTGGAGCGATCGACGAGCGCCGTGATCCGGGATTCGGATCGGACGTGTCGATGCCGCACTCCCCAATCGTAGTGGGGCGGTGTCGCGTCGCGGGTGGAGCGATTCACCCCAGGTCGGGGGGCACACATCGCATCACGCGCGTGCGAGCGCGAAGACCTGCTCGTGCCGGGCCGCCCACGAGTTGTGTGCGATGAACTCCAGCCGGTGAGCCTCGGCCGAACTCCCGAGGGCGAGGGCGCCCGGCACCGCGTCTGCGAAGTCGGCGACGGAGTCGACGAGCAGCACTCGGCCATCGATGTTGCGCACCGGTGGCAGATCGACGGAGATGACGGGTGCGCCTGCGGCAAGGTACTCGTAGATCTTCAGCGGGCTCATCGCCTCCGTGAGCGGGGTGCGACGGTGGGCGAGCAGGCACAGCTCGGCATTGCGGAGGGTCGCGACGAGTTCGGCGCGTGCGACGCTCGGATGCAGGTGGATGTTGCCGAGCGGGCGCAGGTCGGCCACGTAGTCGGGATCCGGGAGGGGGCCGAGCAGCACCACGTGAAGGTCGGGGCGGCGGGAGGCGAGGTCGATGATTCCCGGCACGTCGAGGCGGGAGTCGAGCGTGCCGACGTAGACCGCGCGGGGACCCGGGATCGCGGCGAACCACTCGGGCGGGGCCGGCTGCGGGCCGAGCCACTCCGACGGTTCGACGCCGTTCGGGACGACCGCAGCAGGGCCGGTGGGGTTGATCCGGTCGATGATCTCGGCCGAGACGGCCGCAACGGCCAGACCCGACTCGGAGATGCGACGATACGCCTCGCGGTACGCCGGCCAGTATGCCTCTCGCGCCGGCGAACTCGACCAGTCGTCACGGGCGAAGAACGTCACGTCCTTCGTCCACGCGAGCGGCGCGAAACCGGCCACGAGCGGATTGGTCGTGATGGCGAGCGGTTGCACGAGGCTCATCCGGCGCGAGGCCCGGAGCAGGGAGCGATCGTAGCGCGCGTACTCCTCGGCGAGATCGGCGACGTCGGTCGGGTCGTCGCGCCGCAGGCGCACAGGGTGGTGCAGCGACATCCGCGAGCTCTCGGGGAACCGCACGTCCCGATCGAGGAGCGGCGTCGCGGCCACCCGGGGCGCCCAGCGGAACGGGTTGGCGACGAGGAGTCGCCGCACCGCGGTGCTGTGCATGAGGCTCGAGAGGATCCGATCCGGCGGGCGCATCATGCCGCGACGCACCGCGTCGGTGTACGTCTCGTAGCTGAACGTGAAGACGAAATCGGCGGTGCTCCGCGCGGTCGCACCGGTCTCGACCGGCGCGGTGCCGGGGTCGATGTGCTCGATCATGCGGTGAGCTGCCGGATGAGCCGGGCAGGGGTGCCGGCGACGACGCTCCGTGCGGGAACGTCGTCGCGCACGACCGAATTGGCACCGACGACCGCCCCGGCGCCCACCGTCACGCCGGGCATGATGACGACGTTCTGCCCGAGCCACGCTCCGCGGCAGATGCGCACGGGGTCCACCCGCACGAGCGGCTGATCCCGGATGAACACGTCGGGGTCGTCGAACCCGTGCGTGTGGTCGGAGATGTAGACGCCCCGCGCGATCGCGACGCCGTCTTCGATCACGACGCTCTTGACCGCGGAGATGGAGGTCTCGTTCATTCGCACGCGATCGCCGATCACGATCGCGGGACCGGGTTCGTCGAGGCGGGGCACGATCAGCCACGAGCCGGGACCGATGAGCACGTCGGAGCCGATCGAGATGCGGTCGGCGTTGCCCACCCGGAACGGCAGCAGGATGCGGGTGCGCGCTCCGAAGCCCGCGAATCCCGAGGCGGCGATCCAGGAGAAGGCCGCATCGCGTGCGCGTTGCACGAGCAACAGCAGATCAAGACCGTTCACTTCCGCCCTCCCGCGCCGGCCGTGACCCGGTGGCCGAGCCGGTGTCCCTCGCCCAGTGCTCGTCATCGGCCGGGTCGCCAGCCAGATCAGTGTAGCCTTCCCCCGCCTCCCGACGGAGACGAGGGCCGGATGGTTCATCCGGGGGCAACGGTACGGTCGCGTTGGGGCAGCCCGGCGAAGTTCCGACCGGCCGATTCGGTGACGGACGCCAGGCGTTCGCCGATCTGCGCAGACAACGCCTCGGCGGCATCCGCCGTCTGGCCGGCCACCAGCGCCAACGATGACGCGAGCGCATCGGGGCTCACGCAGAGGCCGGGCGTGCCGAAGAGGTCCATGAGGCCCTCCACCTTGCCCTGCGTGGCGACCGTCACGGCGGGGACGCCGTTCATCAGGCTCATGACCGCGAGGTGCATGCGACCCGTGACGACGACTCGCGCGCGGTGGGTGAGACCCCGGATGGCTGCGGGTGCGAGGAGCCGGTCCACCAGGACGACGTCGGGATCATCGCCGAAGGTCTCGGCGACGGCCCGGCAGATCGGCAGGTCGTCGGCTCCGGGGCGAGAGACGTGGGGAATGAGGAGCACCCCGTGGTGGCGCTCCCGGAGCGTCCGCACCACCTGGACGTACGGTTCCAGTCCGTCGTCCGACGGCACCAGACCGGAGAAGTTCACGAGCGCGAGCGGTGCGGAGACCCGGTCGGCCCATGCGTCGGCGGTGTGCTCGTCGACGCTCTGCGCGAGGAACACGATGTCGGAACCGTCGACGATGGGTGCGATGCCGTCGGCCCGGGCACGGGCAGCGGACCGAGGGTCCCGCAGCACCGTCGTCACGCCGTGGCGCGCGGCGTCGCGAACGGCGCGGCTGGCAGTGGGGTGAGGAGATGCGTTCCAGCTGAAGCCGAGGATGCGGGAGTCTACGCCGAGTTCCGCGACGCGCCGCGCGAGGTTCGCGCGATTCGTCGACGCCCGGAACCCGTAGCCGCCGTCCATCACGTCGGCGCCGATCACCGAGAACGACGTCGCCGACCGCAACGCCCGCCGGAACGGGCCGAGATCGCGGACGTGTCCGACGAGGTCGCCGTAGACCAGGGAGAGGAGGGGAAGGATCGCCACCCGCGGGTCGTCGTGCTGCGCGTAGTCGGTCGGGCGCCGGCAGATCACGGTGACCCGGCCGGCGACGTTCTCGATGAAGGCCTCCACGAGGGCCTGGTCGCCGATGTTGCCGCCGCCCGCGGGTGCGAGCACCACGTGGTGCGCACCATCGTCTCGCGGTCCGGCGGTGTTCCGGCGGGTGAGCAGCACCCGATCGGCCGCCGCGAGCAGTCGGGGCGAGCGAAGCGGCCGCAACGCTCGTTGCCGCAGGCTTCCGACCCAGGTTCCCATCGCGTGCGCCTCCTCGTGAATGGCGGAGGCATCGAGCGTGCTCCAGCAGGCGCAATGATACCGAGTGCGGACGTCCCACCTGGGATGGCCCCCGAGCTGGGGGTGCGAGAACACGCGCGCACGACGTCACACGTCGCCGCCGGTCGAACGCGGACCATAGGCTGGTTCGCACGTGTGCTCAGACGTCGCCGTGCTGCGCACTCGTGCACGTGAGCACAAACAGGGGGAGGGGCGCCGAATGGCACTCACCACGACGTTCCTCGACGTCATGCGGGCCGCCGCGGTCGCGGCCGGTGACGAGCGCGGGTTCCGGTACTACTCGAGTCCGAACGACTCCGAGTTCGTCTCGTACGCCCAGCTCGAGCGCCAGGGGCGAGCGGATGCCGCGGCGCTCGCCTCGGCCGGTCACCGACCGGGCGACGTGGCCGTGCTCGCATTCGAACCGGGGCTCGGATTCATCCGCGCCGTCTACGCCGCGTTCTCGGCCGGCCTCGTCGCGGCGCCGGTGCCGGTGGCCGCGATGCGGCAACCCGACGCCGCCGTTCGGCGTCTCGAGGCGATCGTCGCCGATGCCGGGAGCAGGCTCGTGCTCACCGAGGGCACCGCGCTGCGCCCGCTCGGCATCGGGCCGGGCGACTCGGTCGCCGGCGCGGAGGTCGTCGCCCTGTCCTCCCTCATCGGGGAGGCCGACGACTGGACGTCGCCGGGCATCGACGAGTACTCGCTCGCGCTGCTGCAGTACACGTCGGGGTCGACGGGCGTGCCGAAGGGCGTCATGGTGAGTCACGGCAACCTCGTCGCCAACGAGGCGGCGATCACCAGCGCCGTGGGCATCACCGCGGCATCCCGCACGATCGGGTGGCTGCCGCACTACCACGACATGGGCCTCGTCGGGCAGCTGCTGCAGCCGATCTCGGTCGCCGCCGACAGCGTGCTCACGTCGCCGAGCCAGTTCCTCCGGCGCCCGCTGCTGTGGCTGAAGCTGATCACCCGGCACCGGTCGACGCACACCGTGGGACCCGACTTCGCCTACGGGCTCTGCACGAGGCTCGTCACCGACGAGCAGCTGGCGGACCTCGACCTGTCATCGCTCGAGGGCGTCATCACCGGAGCGGAACCGGTGCGGAGCGCCACCCTCGACGCGTTCGCGGAGCGGTTCGCCCCCGCCGGATTCGACGCGCGGGCGTTCATCCCGGCGTATGGCATGGCCGAGACGACCCTCCTCGTGACCGCGAGCGTGCGGCGCGGCGCCGTGCAGCCGATCCGGGTCGACGCGGCCTCGCTCGAACGCGGCGAGCTGCGTTCCGCGGTCGAGGGGGAGCGCGCCATCGATCTCGTCTCCTGCGGCCCTCCGGCCCGCGGGCACGAGGTGGTGATCGTCGACCCGACCACTGGTGCACGTACACCGCCGGGCGGCATCGGCGAGATCCTGGTGCACGGCCCGAGCGTCGCGCAGGGATACCGGCGCCGCCCGCGCGAGACCGCCGACGTCTTCGGCGCGACCGTCGCCGGCGAACCGGGTGCGCCGACGTACCTGCGCACCGGCGACCTCGGCGCACTCGTCGACGGCGAGCTGGTGATCACCGGCCGGCTCAAAGATCTCATCATCATCCGCGGCCGCAATCTCTATCCGCAGGACCTCGAGGCCACGGCCCAGGCCAGCCTGCACTCCGGATGCCTCAGCGCCGCGTTCGAGGGCACCGGCACGCAGTCCGTGGTGGGCCTCGTCGCCGAGGTCGACCTCGCCAGGGTTGCGGCCGAGGAGCTCGGCGGACTCGCCGAACGCGTGCGACGGTCGGTCGCCGACGAGCACATGATCCCCGACCTCGGCGTCGCGCTCATCCGCAAGGGCACGCTGCCGCGCACGACGAGCGGCAAGGTGCAGCGCGGGCTGACCCGGTCGCTCCTCGCCGACGAGCGGCTCGCCACGGTGCTCACCCTCGGCTTCGAGCGGAGTGCGGCGACGTGAGCACGGCGGTCCGCCTGTCGGAACGGCTCGGCAGCGGGGCGGTCGCGTCGTTCGACCGGTACCTCGGCGATCCGCGCGACGCGGCATCCGTCATCGCCACCGAACGGTCGGTCGAACTCGATGAGGCGTCCGAGTTCCCGGCGGCGGCGATCGAGGCTGTCGATGCGTGGGGCTTGCAGCGCTGGTACGTGCCCGAACGCCACGGCGGCGAGCTGCGCGACGTGCTCGTGCCGATGATGATGATCCGCCGGCTCGCGAGCCGCGACCTCACCGTCGCGGTCGCGCACGGCAAGACGTTCCTCGGCGCCGTCGGCGCATGGATCGCCGACGGATCGGTCGCGACGACGATGGCCGGCCTCGTGCTCGGCGGCCACCCCGTGTCGTGGGGGCTCACCGAGCGCGGGCGCGGATCCGACCTGTCGCGCACGGCGACGGCGGCGACGATCCGCGGCGATCGTCTCGAGCTCCACGGCGAGAAATGGCCGATCAACAACGCGACCAGGGGGCGCGCGATGACGGTGCTGGCCCGTACGTCCGACCAGCCCGGCCCGCGATCGCTTTCGCTCGTCCTGGTCGACAAGCAGCGTGTCGACGCCCGCTCGCTCACGACGCTGCCCAAGGTGCCGACGCACGGCATCCGAGGTGCCGACATCAGCGGTCTCGCGATCCGGGGCGGCGTAATCGATGCCGACCGGCTCGTCGGCGCCCCGGGGGCAGGGCTCGAGGTCGTGCTGAAGAGCCTGCAGCTCACCCGCCCGCTGACCACCGCGCTCTCGCTCGGCGCCGCCGACCAGGTCATCGCGATCGCCGTCGACTTCGCCGCATCGCGTCGGCTGTTCGGTCGCGGTCTCGCCGACCTGCCCGCCGCCCGTTCGACGCTCGGCACGGCTGCCGCCGACGGGCTGCTGGCCGAGTCGGTGATGGTGGCTGGCGCCCGCGAGGTGCACCACGCGACCGATGAGATGTCGCTCGTGAGCGCGATCGTGAAGTTCCTCGTGCCCGACACCGTGGACCTGCTCGTGCGAGATCTCACGGCATTCCTCGGGGCGAGGTCGCAGCTGCTCGGCATCGCGGGGGCCGGTGCCTTCCAGAAGGCGGCCCGCGACAATCGCGTCGTCGGCATCTTCGACGGGAACTCGATCGTGAACCTGAACATGATCGTCAACGAGTTCCCGTCGATCGCCCGGGAGACCGCCCCGGTCGATGGCGGAACGGTGGTGGAGGCGTTCCGGTTCGACGACACCCGGGAATGGATCGACCCGACACGGCTCCGACTGGTCAGCCGCCGGGGGTCCCGCCTGCTGCGGGGCTTGCCGTCGCTCGCGGAGCTGCTCGGAGCGAGGCCCTCGGCCGAGCCGGCGCGTCGGGTCGCGGCCGAACTGCGCCGGCTGGTGGAGCTCGCCCGGTCGGTTCCGCGGGAGGCGACACCGAGCGCCGCCTCCTTCGACCTCGCGGAGCGCATCGCACTCTGCTTCGGCGCGGCGTCGGCGGTCGCGGTCGAACTGGCCGGGCCGGAGGGCGGGAGCGCGGCATCCGAGGTGCGTCTGCTCGCCACCCTGGAACGCATCGAGGTGAGGCTGGGCCTGCGTTCCGCGTCATCCGCGGCGGCATCCGCGGCCGCGCTCGGCGACCTCGCACTCGCAACGTCGCGCGACGGCCGCCGGCTCACGATGCTCGAGGGTTGGGAGGCGCGCCGATGACGCTCATCGACGAAGGCGACTCGGGGTCGAGCGTGGCGCGGCGCGAACCCGGCGACCTCGACGCGCTGTTCGGGGATCCGCGGGTGCCGGGACCGTTCGACTACCGGTCGATCGTCGCCGATGACGACGCCAGACGCCTGAGCGAGCCCGCAGAGGCGCTCCTCGACGAATGGGGTGCGGCGGCGGAGTTCGTCCCCGCCTCGCTCGGCGGACGCTGGGTCTCGACAGAGGACCTGGTGCGGCGGTGGCGCCCGATCTTCCGTCGGGATCCCGCTCTGGGGCTCGGCTACGGCCTCACGACGCTCATGGCGGCGCTCAACGTCTGGGTGGCCGGTGACGATGCGCAGCGCGCCGATGTCGCGTCCCGCCTCCTTCGCGGCGAGCGGATCGCGGTGGGCTTCCACGAGCTCGACCACGGCAACGACCTGCTGCAGAACGAGTGCTGGGCCGATGCCGACGGCGATCGTTGGATCGTCGGCGGCGGCAAGCAGGTCGTCAACAACGTCGATCGGGCCGAGTCCCTGCTCATCATGGCGAGGACCGCACCGCAGCCCGGCGCGCGAAGCCATTCGCTCCTGCTCTGGCACAAGGACGACCGCACGCGGCCGCACGCCGACACGAGTCGACGCGTGCTCACCGTGGGCATGCGCGGCTGCCGCATCGGCGCGGTCGAGTTCGACGGGCTGCCCGTCCCGGTCACGGCGACCGTGGGCGCGCCCGGCACCGCGGCGCAGACCGCGCTCACCGCCTTCCAGGTCAGCCGCGCCGTCATCCCCGCGCTCGCGGTCGCGACCGTTGACGCGTCGCTCGATCTGGCGATGCGCTATGCACGGGAACGCTCGCTCTACGGCGGCAGCGTGCTCGATCTGCCCCATGCCCGAGCCCTCTTCGCCGGGGTGCTCGCCGACGTGCTGATCGCCGATGCGTTCAGCGCCGTCGTCGTTCGCGCCCTGCACCTCGCCCCTGCCGAGTGCCTCATCCTCACGGCGGCTAGCAAGTACCTCGTGCCCCAGCTGCTCCTCTCGGCCATGCAGGATCTCTCCGTGCTGTTCGGCTCGACGTTCTACGCGCGGGTCGCACCGTTCGACGTGTTCGAGAAGTTCCTGCGCGACCTCGCGGTCGTGCCGATCGGGCATGCGGGATCCACCGCCTGCCTCCTCACGATCCTGCCGAACCTCCCGGCGTGGATCCGCCGGTCGCGACGCACCGAGGCGGCCGACCCCGAGCTGTTCCGGCTCGGCGCGCCCGTCGACGAGCTCGCGTTCGACCGGCTCACGCTGGGCGCGGGTTCGAGCGACCCGCTGGGCGCCGCCCTGCGCGACCCGGCCGTGCGTGCGGCGCTCGGCGACGGTCCCGCCGCCGAGACCCTCGAGCGCCTCGGCACCGCCTTCGACGCGCTGCGTGACGAGATCGCCGCCTTCGCGCCGTCCGAGCTCGGTGCGGATGCATCGCCCGCCGCGTTCGACGTCGCGCACCGGCTCACCCTCGCGCTCGCCGCGGGAGCGTGGGCGGGTCTGTGCGGGGCGGGCGACGCCGCGATCACGAGCGATCCGCTCATCCGCGAGATCGGCCTGCGCCGACTGGAGGCCCGGCTCAACGGGGGTCGCATGGACCTCGTCGACCCGGCAAGCGTCGACCGGTTGATGCGGTTCGCCGAGGACCGGGTCGCACGCGACGCCGGACTCTCACTGTTCGCCCGGGATGAATCGCCGCAGACCGCGGCATGGAAGGAAGGCACATGATGAACACGGATGCTGCGTCGATCGAGTCCTGGCTGGTCGGTCGCGTCGTCGCCTACGGCAAGGTCGACGCCGGATCGTTCACCCCCGAGACGCCCCTCGCGGAGCTCGGGCTCGACTCCGTCTACGCCCTCACCCTGTGCGGCGACATCGAGGACGAGTACGGCCTCGATGTCGATCCGACGATCGTCTGGGACCATCCGACCATCGGGCAGCTGGCAGGCGGCATCTCCGAACGGCTGGCCGCCGCAGCGTGAGCGGTGCGTCGGCACCGCAGGCGCCGACGCGGTACGTCGAGGACGTGACCGCGTCGGGCGTGGCCTGGCGCATCGGCGAATGGCGCAACGGAGCCGATGCCGGCGCCTCGGCGCACGTCGGCGCCCCGGCGCACGTCGGCGCCTCGGCGCACGTCGGGGCCTCGAGCGCACACGGTGTGCGAGCCGCCGAACTCCGGTATCGCCGGCTGGTCGGGCGCCGCTGGGCCCGTGACCTCATGACGACACGCCTCGGCCTCGGGTGGCCGGGCTTCGCCCCCGACGCTCCGGGGCGGAAGCCGCGACTGCTCGGCCGTTCGGGGCCCGACGTGAGCATCTCGCACAGCGGCGGCACCCTGCTCGTCGGGGTGGTCGCCGAGGGTCTCGTCGGAGTCGACGTCGAAGAGGAGCCGTTCGATGCCTTCGACCGGGCCCCGCTCGTGCGCCGCATGTGCGCACCCGAGGAGCGTGCAGCGTTCGAAGCGCTGCCGGGCGGCCTGCGTCGACGATCGCTCGCCCGCGCATGGACCCTGAAGGAGGCGACCCTGAAGGCGCACGGCGCCGGGCTCGCGCGGGATCCCCGCAGCATCATCGTCGACCTCGACGACGCGACCGCGACGATCGGGACCCTCGGACCCGAACGCACGATCGTGCACATCACCGGCGGAAGCGCCGTCGTCTGCCATCCGGCGGGCGCTGCGCCATGACCGCGGTACGGCAGAATGAATCGGAATGTCTGAACGAAAGGTCTTCATGCGCATCTCAGTGATCGGCTGCGGCTACCTCGGCGCCGTGCACGCCTCGGCGATGGCCGAACTCGGCCACGAGGTCGTCGGCATCGACGTCGACGAGCGCAAGATCGCGGCACTGAAGGCCGGGCGGCCCTCGTTCTACGAGCCCGGACTCCCCGAGATCCTCACCTCGGCGACCGCGAGCGGCCGGCTGCGGTTCAGCACCGAGATCGCGGATGCCGCGACCGCCGACGTGCACTTCCTCGCCGTCGGCACGCCCCAGGCCGCCGGCACCAGCGCCGCCGACCTCACCTACGTCGACGCCGCGTTCGAGGCGCTCGTGCCGCATCTCGCAGACGGCGCGCTCGTCGTCGGCAAGAGCACGGTGCCCGTGGGCACGGCTGGACGGCTGGCGGCCCGGCTCGAAGCGGATGCCCCGCACGCGCGCCTCGCCTGGAACCCCGAGTTCCTCCGCGAGGGGTTCGCTGTGAAAGACACGCTCGAGCCCGACCGGCTCGTGTACGGCGTGAACGACGAGCACGCGGCATCCGTGCTCGACCAGGTCTACCGCGCCGCGATCGAAGCGGGCACGCCGCGCATCGTCACCGACTACGCGACCGCCGAGCTGGTGAAGGTCGCCGCGAACTCGTTCCTTGCCACGAAGATCAGCTTCATCAACGCGATGAGCGAGATCGCGGATGCCACGGGAGCCGATGTCACGGCGCTCGCCGACGCGATCGGCCACGACGCCCGCATCGGTCGGCGCTTCCTGAACGCGGGCGTCGGGTTCGGCGGCGGATGCCTGCCGAAGGACATCCGCGCGTTCACCGCGCGCGCCGAGGAGCTCGGCCGCGGCGAGTCGCTCCGGTTCCTGAAGGACGTCGATGCGATCAACCTGCGGCAGCGGCAGCGCGTCGTCGACCTCGCCGTCGAAGCGCTCGGCGGCTCGGTGTTCCGCAAGAAGATCGCCGTGCTCGGCGTCACGTTCAAGCCCGACTCCGACGACGTGCGCGACTCGCCCGCCCTCGACGTCGCGGTGCAGCTCAAGGGACTCGGCGCTTCCGTGCTGGCGACCGACCCCGAGGGAATCGAGAACGCGCGGATGCGGCACCCGCAGCTCGACTACACCTCGTCGACGCAGGAGGCGCTGCAGGGCGCCGACCTCGTCGTGCTCGTCACCGAGTGGCGCGAGTACCGCGCGCTCGACCCCGTCGAGACCGGGCGCGTCGTCGGCGACCGGCACATCATCGACGGACGCAACGTGCTCGACCCCGCCGCCTGGCGGGCCGCCGGCTGGCAATACCGCGGCATCGGCCGGCCCTGAGCATGCTTCACTGACTGCAACGGAGCGGATGGAGGCGCACCATGGGCGAGACGGGCGAGATCGTCGTCGGCGTGAGCACCGGGGGGCGGGCCAGCCGCATCGCGGTGCGCTGGGCGGCGCAGCGGGCGTCGGCCACGGGCAGTCGCCTGCGGCTCGTGCACGTGATCGAGGGGTCGATTCCGGCGACGGATGACGCGGAGCTGCTGCTCGCCGCACAGACCGCCGCGAGGGCGTCGCTCGACGAGGCGGCGGATGTCGCGGCATCCGTCGATCGCGACCTCGAAGTGGCGACCGAGCTCGAGCAGGGCTCGCCCGTGGAGGTCTTCGACCGGCTCTCGCAGGGCGCCGACCTGCTCGTGGTCGGCAGCGACTGGCACGGCGGCCAGCGCGCGAGCCGGCGCGGGGTGCACAGCCTGCGCATCGCCGCGGGCAGCCACGCGCCCGTCGCGGTGATCCCCGACATCGACGTGTCGGGGCGGCGCGGGGTGGTGGTCGGGCTCGACGGCTCCGAGGCATCCGATGCGGCGCTGGCGTTCGCGGTGTCGGAAGCGGCTCGCCTGGGTGAACCGCTGATCGCGGTGCACGCGTGGGACATCGCGATGATGATCGGCGGCGACTACGGCTACGGCGTGCCGATGGTGCCCACCGACGACCTGCAGCGCGCGGCGGAGGAGGTGCTCGACGAGGCGCTGGCCGGGGTGTCGTCCGGGGCGCCGGCTTCGCTCGAGATCCAGCGGGTCGTCGTCGCGGGCGACCCGGTGATCGCGCTCGCCGAGGAAGCCGCGTCGGCGTCGCTGCTCGTCGTCGGAAGCCACGGACGCGGCGCCCTCGCGCGCTTCCTCCTCGGCTCGGTGAGCCACGGCGTGCTCGCGCACCTCGAGGGGCCGACGGTCGTCGTGCGGTAGGGCGGGCCAACCGCTTCTTCTAATCGCCCGCGCTGCCGCTCCCGCTGACGATGCCCGCGTGGTGCGCGATGATCGCCGCCTCGACCCGATTGCGCACGCCGATCTTCGACATCAGGGCGCTCACGTGGCCTTTCACCGTGCCCTCGACGAGATGCAGCCTCGCAGCGATCTCCGCGTTGGTCGCGCCCGCGCCCAGCAGGGCGAGCACGTCGCGCTCGCGGTCGCTCAGGCCTGCCATCACCTCACGAGCACGGGTCGCGCGCGCACGGTCGGGGTCGCGGTACGGAGCGATCACCCGGCGGGTGATCTCGGGAGACAGGTAGGCAGCACCACCCGCCACTGCGCAGACGCCGCTGATGAGCTCGCGGGGGTCGGCCGCCTTCAGCAGGAATCCGAGCGCACCACCGCCGAGCGCCCGCTCGACGTACTCGTCCTCGCCGAACGTGGTGAGCATGACCACCTTCGTCGACGGTGCGACCTCGGCGAGTTCCCCGGCCGCGGCCAGACCGTCGAGCACCGGCATCCGGATGTCGAGCACGACGACGTCGGGCCGGTGCCGAAGCACGAGCTCGACCGCCTCGTGGCCGTCGCCCGCCTCGGCGACGACCTCGATGCGAGGATCCGACTCGAGGATCGAACGGATGCCGCTTCGAATCATCGCCTCGTCGTCGGCGATCACCACCCTGATCATTCGTCCTCCAGCAGGCGTTTCTCGACCAGGGCCCCGTCGGCGAAGCAGAGCCGGTAGGTCGCATCCGTGAAGTGCAGCCAGCCTTCCTTCGCCGAGAAGTACTCGCAGTCCGCACCGTCGGGTGCGGGCGGTTCGTCGACGATCGGCGGCGGCTCGGGCACGCCGGGCGGCAACAGCGGTGCGATCTCATCGCGGGACTGACCGATCTGCACCGAATCGTAGGTCTCGGGCGCGAGTGCGGTCTGCGCGAACGTGATCGCCTGCACGGCGATGAGCGCGACGAGGATGGCGACCGCGATCGCGACGGGCACGATCGCGGTCTGAAGGATGCGTCGGCGGGCGAACCGCGCACTGGAGGCGAACGCCGGCTCGGTGCCGGTCGCGGGCGGTGGGGCGGTCCAGGTGCGGGGGAGCGCGGCGAGGAGCTCGTAGCCGCCGGATGGGAGCGGGCCGGCCCGCAACGTGCCGCCGACCAGGCGAGTGCGTTCGCGGAGGCTCGGAATGCCGTGGCCCCCGCCAGCGCGGCCCCCGCCAGCGCGGCCCCCGCCGGCGTGACCCCCGCCGGACGGCCGGTCGGTCGCGAGCGTCGGCGCCGACTGCGGTGGTGCGTCATTGACGATCCGAACCTCGACAGACTCGACGCCGTACGACACCGAGATGTCGACGATGGCGCCGGAAGCGTGTCGTGCGGCGTTCGTCAGGCCCTCGCGAACGGTTCGCAGCATCGTTTCGTGGATGACGGGGGCGACAGGGCGGTCCGCATCGCCGCCCTGTTCGAACCGAACGCGCATGCCCGCCGCCCGTGCGCGTGCGACGAGCATGTCGATGCTCTGGCCGACGGGGTCGAGCGACGGGGCATCCTCGGGCCTGCGGGTGAGTGCCACGACCTCGCGAAGTCGCTCACTCGCCCGCACAGCGGATTCACGGAGTTCGCCGAACCGGTCGCGCTGCCCTGCGTCGAGGCCGGAATCCAGCTCGAGCGCTCCCGCCTGCACCGCGATCAGCGCGAGTTCGTGGCCGAGCGTGTCGTGCAGGTCGTCGGCGATGCGTGCCCGTTCGTCGGCCTGCGCCCGCTCGGCGAGGATCGCCCGGTCGCGCATCGTCTGCTGGGCGCGCAGCAGGCGGTACCGGCCGATCCACCACGGCAGCGTGACCCACGCGAAGACGTTCACGAGGCCGACCAGCCAGTCGCCGAGCGGCGCGCCTCCAGGCAGGGCGTACGAGACGGGCAGGGAGACGAGCATGACGGCACCGATGGCCGACAGCGCCGCGGTGAGCGAGTGCATCCGCCGGCCCGCCCAGTACGACACTGCGACGGCGGGGAGGATCAGCAGCAGGAGCGTCGAGTCGCCCCAGCGCGCAACCGGCAGCATCAGCCCGGTCGCGAGTGCGAGAGCGCCAGCTCCGGGCAGTTCGCGCCGGAGTGAGATGCCGCTGTCGCCGGGCGTGTGCTGAGGCATCCACTCATCGTAGGCAGCGGCGAACGCCCATGCACCTGACGAAAGTCAGGGGCGATCGGCGACCTTCGGCAGGCGCGCGGGGCCCCGGATGCTTCGTAGCGTCGTTGGTCGTGGTGCTGCGGGCCGGGCGGCCGGCCGCGGGGCATCCGCTCTCTCGAGACCGAAGGAAGGCAGGAACATGGACTTCATCGCGGTGCTGAACGACACCATCACCGCTCTCGCGGGATCGCCGTGGCTCTACCTCGTGGTCGTGCTCGTGTGCCTGATCGACGGATTCTTTCCGCCCGTGCCGAGCGAGACGGTGGTGGTCGCGGCGGCGGCGGTGTCGGCATCGACCGGGTCGCCGCACATGCTGTTGCTCGTCGCCGTCGCCGCACTCGGCGCCATGGCCGGCGACAACATCGCGTTCGAGATCGGGCGACGCATCGGCGTCTCGCGTTTTCGATGGATGCGCACGGCCAAGGTGGCCGCCGCGTTCGATTGGGCGCGGCGCGGACTCGACCGCCGTGGAGCCGTGTTGATCTTCACCGCCCGCTACATTCCGGTGGGGCGGATCGCGGTCAACATGACGGCCGGGGCGACCCGTTACCCACGTCGGCGCTTCATTCCGCTGTCGGCCGTTGCGGGGCTGACCTGGGCCGTCTACTCGACCGTGATCGGCCTCGTCGCCGGGCAGTGGCTGCACGACCAGCCGCTGCTCGCCGTGCTCGTCGCGATCGGGTTCGCGGCGGTCGTCGGCGCCGTCGTCGACGTCGCGATCCGTTGGGCGCAGCGGCGCGGGGAAGGGGAGGCGGTCGTCGGCGGCGGGGGTGACGAGCGTGGCGGGGGTGGCGATCGTGGCGGGGGTGGCGAGCGTGGCGAGCGTGGCGAGGTCGGTGTCGGGTTCGGCGAGGTCGGTGGCGGCCGCACGTCGCACTGACACCGGCACCACGGCACCGCTACCCGGTGTCAGGGGATCACCGGCCGGCCGATCCGACTCACGTCGGCGGCGAGGTCGTCAAGACGAACGTGGGCGCCCGACCCCGACCGGTGCTCGATGAAGACCTCGCCGAGTTCACGCAGTAGCGCTCTGCGCTGGCAGGGTGACAGCATGACCATCGCACGAATCATCATCCTGTTCGTCGTCGCGGCCGCGGCCGAGATCGGCGGAGCATGGCTGATCTGGCAAGCAGTCCGCGAGAATCGCGGCTGGTGGTTCGCCCTACTCGGCATCTTCGCGCTCGGCGCGTACGGCTTCGTCGCTGCATTCCAGCCGGACGCGAACTTCGGCCGCGTTCTCGCCGCCTATGGCGGCATCTTCGTCGCCGGATCCCTCGCCTGGGGCATCATCATCGACGGCTTCAAACCCACCGCGTGGGACTACATCGGCTCCGCCGTCTGCCTCATCGGCGCCGGCATCATCATTTTCGCCCCCCTGTTCCAAGGCACAGTGCAGTCCGATTGACCTGCCGGCAAACGACCACCCTTCACCGGGGCAGTTGCCTAGAACACCGGTTCGAAAGAATGTCAGTGGGTCGCGTGAGAATCGATACATGGCAGAAGCACCCGCAGCCCTCGGTGAGATCCTCACCGATGTCGACGCGCTCGTCAGTGCATGGGCGGGTGCGTTGACCATGGCGTCGGGCGATCCGGGTGCCGACGTCGGCACCATGAGCGACACGGGGCTCGTCGCGGTCACCGAAGCTCTGGCGTCGCTGTCGAAGCGTGTCGACGCACTCACCGTGCGTTGCGCGGCCGGGCTGGCGAGGCGGTCGCCGTCCGAAGCCGGCAACGACGGGCTGGCGCGCCGCCTGGGTCATTCCACGCCTGCCGGCCTCATCGCGTCGATGAAAGGTGCGCGATACTCCGACGCCGCCAAGCTCATCGCCGTCGGCGAAGCCACCGAGCCGCGCGCTGCGTTCACAGGGGAGCGCCTGCCCGCGCGGTTCCCGCATGTCGCGACAGGTGTCGCCGCGGGTCGACTCGGGGTCGAAGCTGCGGCCGTGATCACGTCGTTCCTCACCCGCGTGTCGGTGCGCGCCTCGGCCGACGACCTCGAGTTCAGCGAAGCGCTGCTCGTCGAGCGCGGCCCAGTCGTCGGCGTCGACGGGCTCGGTCGGCTCGTCAAGCAGCTCGAGGCACGGCTCGATCCCGACGGGGTGCGTCCTCGCGAAGACGAACAGCGCGGCCTTCGGTCCCTCAAGATCTGGGAGGATTCCGCGGGCATGATCAACCTGCGCGGCCGCTTCGACCCCGAAACCGGTGCGCCGATCAAGGTGGCCGTCGAATCGTTGGTGGGTGCCGAGCTGCACAGAGCGCGCGACGCCCGGCCTGGGTTCGGGGCGACGGATGCCGCGACTGCGGATGCCGCAACTGGCGATGCCGCAACTGGCGATGCCGCCGGCACTCGAGCCGATGCGGTGATCTCGGCGACGGATGCCACGACCGATGCCACGACCGATGACGCGGCCCACCCAAGCGCCGACGGGCGGGCCGACATCTCGGCAGATGTCGCCATGGCCGAGCAGCGCTCGATCGATCAGATGAACGCCGATGCACTCGCAGACATCGCTCGGCTCGCCATCTCGGCGGCAGGCGACACGCTGCCCGCGTTGGCCTTCGCCACGGTCGTAGCGCGCATCGACCTCGACGACCTCCGCACCGGCACCGGGTACGCCACTATCGACGGCATCGACCAGCCCGTGCCCGCCGCCACCGCACGTCAGCTGGCCGCGTCGGCCGGCATCATCCCGATGGTGTGCGGCGGCGACGGCGAGGTGCTCGACCTCGGCCGAAGCAAGCGGCTCTTCTCCAAGGCGCAACGACTGGCCCTCGCCGAACGAGACGGCGGCTGCGCTCACCCCGGCTGCCGACGACCGGTGGCCCACACCCAGGCTCACCACATCAGGTGGTGGAAGAGGCACCACGGCCCCTCCGATCTCGAGAACGGCGTTTTGTTATGCGCTTTCCATCACGGGTTGCTGCACCGAAACGGTTGGCGAATCGAGATTCGTGCGAACCGGGCATGGTTCATCCCGCCGCCGCACATCGACCCCGAACAACGCCCCCGCGCCGGCAACCGATCCCCGCACCTCGAGTTGCGCCGAACCCCGAGCACGTCAGCGACGATGACGTGCCCGACCGAGACCGCCGCCTGACGGCGCAACCGCCGCCGCCGCCGCCTGACGGCGCGGCACCGGCTCGGCACGGAACAGCATTGCGCCGCCGTGACAGCCACGCGGCGGGGTCGAGTGATGGTGCGGAGCGCGGCGATGGCGAGCTCGTGCTCGTCCACATCAGCCGGCCGGCCGAGCCGCAACGCGACACGGCACGGCACGGCGACAGACCAGCGACACGGCACGGCACGGCGACAGACCTGCGACACGGCACGGCACGGCGACAGACCAGCGACACGGCACGGCAACAGACCAGTGCGACAGAATTGGAGCACGTTCGACCGGAAGGAAGGACTGAGCGATGCCGCGTCCGATCGAGAAGTACGCGATCATCGGCGACTGCCGCACCGCCGCGCTCGTGGGCGACGACGGTTCGATCGACTGGCTCTGCATGCCCCGGTTCGACTCCGCCTCCGTGTTCGGCGCACTCCTCGGCGACGCCGAGCAGGGCCACTGGAGCCTTCGACCGGCCGACGACTCGGCCACGAGCTCCCGCGCGTACACCGCCGACACGTTCACCCTCGTCACGCGCTGGGCGACCGCCGACGGCGAGGTCGAGGTGACCGACCTCATGCCGCAGACCGGCCCCGGCGACCTCGAAGACCTCGTGAGCGGCTCCGACCGTCGCAGCGACGTGATCCGGCGCGTCCGCGGCATCCGTGGCCGGGTGAGGATGCGGCAGGAACTGCGCGTGCGCTTCGACTACGCGTCGTCGCTGCCGTGGATGCGGCAGGTCGGCACAGCGGATGCCCCGGTGCTGCTGGCCGTCGCAGGCCCCGACGCCCTCGTGGTGCGCGGTCCCAGGCTCGCGCCGCACGATCACCGCCACCTCGGCGAGTTCACCGTGGCGGCCGGCGAGACGGTGGACGTGCAGCTCACGTGGTACCCGGCCCACCGGCCCGTGCCCGATCCGCGCGACGTCGACGACGCGATCGCCTCGACCGAACGGTGGTGGCGGTCGTGGGCGCGCTCCTGCGCGGCACCCGGCGCCTACGACGAGGCGGTGCGCCGGTCGCTGCTCGTGCTGCGGATGCTGACCCACGAGGAGACCGGCGGCATCGTCGCCGCGGCGACCACGAGCCTGCCCGAGGAGTTCGGCGGAGCCCGCAACTGGGATTACCGCTACGTGTGGCTCCGCGACGCGGCGCTCACGCTCGAGGCGCTCATCCACCACGGGTACACCACCGAGGCCGAGGCGTGGCGGCAGTGGCTGCTCCGCGCCATCGCCGGCGACCCCGCCGACGTGCAGATCATGTACGGCCTCGCGGGGGAACGCCGCCTCGCCGAATGGGAGGTGTCGACGTTGCCGGGCCACGCGGGCAGCTCGCCCGTGCGCGTCGGCAATGCGGCATCCGAGCAGTACCAGGCCGATGTCTTCGGCGAGGTGATGATCGCCCTCGATTCCACCCGGCACGTCAGCGCAGACCACGACGGCTTCTCATGGTCGCTGCAGCTCGCCCTGCTGCGCGAGGCCGAAGCGCACCTCGACCAGCCCGACTCCGGCATCTGGGAGATCCGCGCCACCGACCGCCACTTCACGCACTCGCGGGCCATGCTGTGGGCTGCATTCGACCGGGCGGTCTGCGCCGTCGAGCACGACGGACGCGAAGGCCCCGTCGACCACTGGCGCGCCATCCGCGCCCAGCTCGCCGACCGCATCGAGCGGGGCGGATTCGACGCCGCGCTCGGCAGCTACGTGCAGTACGAGGGCACGACCGAGGTGGATGCCGCGCTGCTGCAGCTCGCGCAGGTCGGCTACGTCGCCTACGACGACCCGCGCATGCTCGGCACGGTCGCCCGCATCGAGCAGACCCTGCTGCGCGACGGGCTGCTCCGCCGCTACCGCACCGAGGCCGACGTCGACGGTGTGCCCGGCGACGAGAACACGTTCCTCGCCTGCTCCTTCTGGCTCGTCGAGCAGTACGCCCACACCGGGAGACTCGACGACGCGACCGCGCTCATGGACAGGATCCTCGCCTTCCGCACCGACCTCGGGCTCCTCGCCGAGCAGGCCGACCCCCGCACCGGGCGCCAGGCCGGCAACTTCCCGCAGGCGCTCTCGCACCTCGCGCTCGTGCGCGCCGCCGACGCGATCGCGGCTGCCCGCGGCACCGCTGCGGAGGGCGCGCAGGCGAGCGTCGCGCGCAGCTCGCGCGCATGAGGCATCCACTCGGCACCGTACGCCGTGCCGGCCCCGTAACGCAGAAAGACCCCCTCCGTGCGGGAGGGAGTCTTCTGCATTCAGTCGGGGTGACAGGATTTGAACCTGCGACCTCGTCGTCCCGAACGACGCGCGCTACCAAGCTGCGCCACACCCCGGCGGCCTCACGGCCTCCACAAGGATAGCCGATAAATCGCGGCCGGCAGACCACGACGGATGCCGCGGCATCCGTCGACCGCGTCGTTACTCCGCGCCCACCAACGTGAGCAACGTCGCCTCGGGCGGGCACGCGAACCGCACCGGCGCGAAGATCGACGTGCCGAGCCCGGCCGAGACGTTGAGGTACGCCGAGCGCAGCCCGTGCCGCCACGTGCTGAGCCCGCTCACCTGCGTGCGAGGGATGTCGCAGTTCGTGACGAGGGCGCCGAATCCGGGCAGGCACACCTGGCCGCCGTGGGTGTGCCCGGCGAGCATGAGCTGCGCGCCGTGGTTCACGAACGAGTTCAGCACCCGCTGGTAGGGCGCGTGCGCGACGCCCACCGTGACGGTGGGGCGACCGTTGACCGGTCCCTGAGCCCGTCGAAGGGCGTCGGGCCAGGTCTCGTCGCCGAGCGGGTCCTCGGCGCGCAACTCGTCGATCGCCGCGGTGATGAGGTCGAGGCGGTCGTACCCCTTGTGCGGGTCGTCGACGCCGAAGAACTCGAAGTGCGTGCCGCGCAGGTCGAGCGCCGCAGCGGTGTTGTCGAGATCGTGCCAGCCGAGCTCGGCGAAGAACTCGTGCAGTTCGCCGATGTCGAGGGGCTTGGAGCGGGGGATGTGCGTCGAGGGGCCGCCGAAGTACAGGAACGGGTTCTTCACGACCGGGCCGAAATAGTCGTTGGACCCGTTCACGAAGACGCCCGGGATGCCGCGGAACGGTTCGAGGGCGCGACGGACGCCCTCGATGCCGCGCTCGTGCCCGAGGTTGTCGCCCGTGTCGACGATCAGGTCGGGCTCGAGGCCGGCGAGCGAACGCACCCAGTCCTGCTTGTCACGCTGCCACGGCGCCATGTGCAGGTCGGAGAGATGCAGCACGCGGATCGGTGCCGCCCCGGCGGGAAGCACCGGGACATCCGCTCGGCGCAGCGTCCAGCGTGTGCGCTCGACGAGGCTGCCCCACGCCAGGGCGACGGCGGCGGCCGCGCCGATCGCCAGGGCGATCCGCGCGGCCGGGGAGAGCGTGGAGCCGCTCAATCTTCGTCGCCGCCGGGCCCGTTGCCGGCGCCGGGGCCGGTGCCGTTGCCCGGCACGTTGGTGACGAACGTGACGGTGACGTCGCCGCCGCGCTTGAGGGGCGTGCCGGGTGCCGGGTCCTGGCTCTCGACGACATCGAGGGGTCCGACGTTGCCGGGCGACTTCATCCTGAGTCCGGCCTGATCGAGCGCACCCTTCGCCTGCTGCGCGTTCATGCCCGTGAGGTCGGGCACGGTCGTGCCCTGGCCGTTGCTGGTGAAGACCCGGATCGTGGAGCCACGCGCGGCCTGACCCGACGGATCGGACCCGACCACGGTGCCGCCGGGGAGGTTCGAGTCCTGCTGGCCGCCGTCTTCGAAGACGAAGCCGGCATCTTCGATCGCCTGCTTCGCTGCATCGAGTGAGAGGCCCGAGACCTGAGGCACATCGACGAGCGTCTGCTTGAACGCGCTCGCGTCGGGCTCGGTGAACTCGGCGCCGCCCCACTTGTTGTCGGCGACCTCCATGATCGAACTCCAGATGCGGTGTCGCGCGGTTGATGCCTCGCCGCTGTCGAAGCTCACGTCACGGAGATTCTGCCGGTCGTTGCCTCCGGTGATGTTGCCGACCCAGACCGCGGTGGCGGCGGTCGTGCTCGAACCGATCATCCAGGTGTCGTGGGCGTCATCCGTCGTACCGGTCTTGCCGATGTGCGGAACCCCCGTGCCGGTGTTCGAGGCCACCGCCGTGCCGCCGCCCCTGAACGTCTCCTGCATGGCGTACTCCATCGCGTGCGCCACCTCGGGGGTGACCGACTGCGAGCACGTGGCCTGCGGGGGAGCGAGCTCCTCGCCGCTGGGCGTCACGATCTTGTCGATCGCGATCGGCGTGCAGGTGAGACCGTTGTTGGCGATGCCGGCGAAGGCCGCGGCCATCGTGACGGGAGCGATCTCCTCGGTGCCGAGCACCGCGCTCGGGCCGAACGTGATCGGGTTGCCCTCGGAATCGACGCCCTCGCCGAGCGCCGCGCCATCGGCTCGGTGCACGCCGAAGGCCGCCGCGGTGTCCCTGATGCCGCAGAGCTCGAGCTGCTGTGCCATTGCCATGAACGACGTGTTGACCGACCACTTGGTGGCGTCGACGGCGTTGTTCGCGATGCGGCCGTCGTCATTGCGCGGGTTGTAGCTGCCCGACCAGGTGCTGCCGTCGCACATGCCCTTGAACGAGGTGAACGTGCGCCGCCCGCCGTTGAACGACTCGCGCAGCGAGTGGCCCTCGTTCAGCCACTCGGCGAGCGTGAAGACCTTGAACGTCGATCCGGGCTGGAGTCCGCTCGAGCCGCCGTACGCGCGGTCGGTGCTGAGGTTGATCGCGGTGTACGACGGGTCGACGCTCGTGACGTCGGGGTCTTCGCTGTAGTTCTTGTTCTGCGCCATCGCAAGCACCCGGCCGGTTCCGGGCTGCACGGTGACCGCGACCGAGCCCACGTCGAAGCGGGGGTCGACGAACGGCACGTTCTCGGCGATGGCCGTCTGGGCCCGGTCCTGCAACTCGAGGTCGAGCGTCGTGAACACCTGCAGGCCGCCGCTGCGGAGCAGGTTGGCGCCTTCCTGGATGTCTTCGGTGGCGGGATCGTCGTAGTGGTTCAGGATGATGTTCTTCACGTAGTCGCAGAAGAACGCGCTGCCCGCGGCTGTCTGGCAGCCGGTGCTCGGTTCGACGATCACCGGAGCGACGGGCGTTGCGACGGCGGCGTCGTGCTCCTCCTGCGTGATCTTCTTCTCTTTGAGCATCTGCTCGAGGATGTAGTCGCGGCGCTCCTTGTTCGCGGCGTACGGCGTCGGCTCACCGGCGTCGTTCACGGAGTTAACGCCGTTCGTCTCGCTCTCGGGGTAGTCGAGGCGGAACTTCTCGGGATGGTTCACGATCGCGATGAGGCTCGCGGCCTCGGCGAGGGTGAGGTCGGCGGCGTGCTTGCCGCCGAAGTAATACTGCGCCGCCGTCTCGATGCCGTACACGCGGCCGCCGAACGCGGCGATGTTCAGGTAGCCGAGGAGGATCTCGTCTTTCGAGAACTTCTTCTCGAGCGCGATCGCGTAGCGCATCTCCTTGAGCTTGCGCTCGATGCCGGCGCTGCCGTCGGATTCGGTGGCGGCGGCGTAGGCCGCGTCCTTCTCCTCCTCGGTCTGCGCTTCGCGCACGCCGTTGTTGATGATCACGTTCTTCACGTACTGCTGCGTGATCGAGGAGCCGCCCTGCGTGTCTCCGCCGATCACGAACTCGTTGAGCACCGCGCGCGACGTGCCCTGGATGTCGATTCCGCCGTGCTCGTAGAACCTGGGGTCTTCACCGGCGATCGCCGCGTCCTTCACGTACTGGCTGATCGCCTCCCACGCGACCTCCTCGCGGTTCTCGTCGAAGAACGAGGCGAGGTGAGCCTGCGAGCCGTCGGGCTGCGTGGCGTAGATGTCGGTCTTCTCCGACAGCTCCCCGATCTCGAGGTAGCCCGGAAGGTTCTCGAACATCGAGATGCCGTTGTTCGCGGCCATGCCGGTCACCGCGAGCGCGGGAGTCACCGCTGCTGTCACGAGAACGCCGGCGAGAGCGCTCATGCCGACGAACCCGAGGATTCCGGTGCCGACGTCGCTCATCGTACGTTTTTGGGCAGACATATAGTGGAGCTTAACGGAAGAAGGCTGGCAAAATCCGCCACGCGGCGTGGGTTGCCGGTCTTGTCGCGCGCACATCGCGCGCCCATCCGCGCCCATCGCGCGCACATCAGAGACGAGGGATCCATGTCGGCCTGGGAATACATCACGACCCCGCTGCTCATCCACAACACCGCCGCCATCCTCAACAATTGGGGCTCGGAGGGCTGGGAGCTCGTGCAGGTCGTGCAGGGTCCCGAGGGCGGGCTCGTCGCGTACCTGAAGCGGCCCGTCGGCGGAGAATCATCGGTCGCGGCATCAGCCGGCGCTGCAGCTGCCGCGCAGGCCGCCAAGCAGTTCGAGGGCGAGGGGCACGCCTGATGGGGGTCGAAGCGCGCCTCGCCGAACTCGGCATCGAGCTGCCGGATGTCGCGCCGCCTGTCGCGGCATATGTGCCCGCCGTGGCCACTGGCGCCTACGTGTACACCTCGGGCCAGCTCCCGTTCGTCGCGGGCGCGCTGCCCGCGACGGGCAAGGTCGGCGACAGGGCAGGGCTCGTGTCCCCTGCTGATGCGAAGGGCTACGCGCGCACGTGCGTACTCAACGCATTGGCCGCGGTGCGCGCCGAGCTCGGCTCGCTCGACCGGGTCACCCGCATCGTGAAGCTCGTCGGCTTCGTGGCATCCGACCCCTCGTTCACCGGTCAGCCGGGCGTCGTGAACGGCGCCTCGGAGCTGCTCGGCGAACTCTTCGGCGAGGCAGGGCGGCACGCCCGCTCCGCCGTCGGCGTCGCCTCATTGCCCCTCGACGCCCCCGTCGAGATCGAGCTCGTCGTCGAGTTCGCGTAGCGAGAATAGACAGCGCGCTCAGCGCACCTGCGCGCTGATCACCTGCATGATCGAGGTGTCGGCGAGCGTCGTGGTGTCGCCGATGTCGCGGCCCTCGGCGAGGTCGCGGAGCAACCGCCGCATGATCTTGCCCGATCGCGTCTTCGGCAACTCGTTGACGATGAACACCTGGCGCGGCCGGGCGATGGCGCCGATCTGCGTCGCGACGTGCTTGCGCAGCTCCTCGCTCGCCTCGAACGGGTCGGTCACCCGCTCGGCCTGGCTCGCCTTGAGGATGACGAACGCGACGACGGCCTGGCCGGTCGTCTCGTCGGACGCTCCGACCACGGCGGCCTCGGCCGTCCACGGGTGGGCGACGAGCGACGACTCGATCTCGGCGGTGGAGAGCCGGTGGCCCGACACGTTCATGACGTCGTCGACCCGGCCGAGCAGCCAGATGTCGCCGTCCTCATCCCGGCGCGCCCCGTCGCCGGCGAAGTACTTGTCTCCGAACTTCTCCCAGTACGTCTCCTTGAAGCGCTCGGGGTCGCCCCAGATTCCCCGGAGCATCGCCGGCCACGGCTCGGTGACCACGAGGAGCCCGCCGTTCTCACCCTCGACCGGCGTGCCGTCGTCGCTGAGGATGTCGATCGTGACGCCGGGGATCGGCACCTGCGCAGACCCGGGCTTCAGGTCGGTGATGCCGGGCAGCGCCGAGATCATGATCGCGCCGGTCTCGGTCTGCCACCACGTGTCGACCACGGGGATCGAGCCGCCGCCGATGACGTGGCGGTACCAGATCCAGGCCTCGGGGTTGATGGGCTCGCCGACCGAGCCCAGCAGGCGCAGCGATCGCAGGTTGAACTCGTGCGGAATCTTCCGGCCGAGCTTCATGAACGAGCGGATCGCGGTCGGCGCGGTGTAGAGGATCGACACCTTGTAGCGCTCGACGATCTCCCACCAGCGGCCCGGGTGCGGCGTGTCGGGCGTGCCCTCGTAGAGCACTTGCGTTGCGCCGTTCGCCAGCGGGCCGTACACCACGTACGAATGCCCGGTGACCCAGCCGACGTCGGCCGTGCACCAGTACACATCGGTCTCGGGATGCAGGTCGAACACGTACTTGTGCGTGAACGCGGTCTGCACGAGGTAGCCGCCCGACGTGTGCACGACGCCCTTGGGCTTGCCGGTGGTGCCCGACGTGTAGAGGATGAACAGCGGATGCTCCGCGCCGAACCCGCGCGCAACATGCTCGTTCGAGGCATCCGCCACCGTCTCGTGCCACCAGAGGTCGCGACCGCCGGTCCAGTCGACCTCGTTCTCGCCGCGCCGCACGACCAGCACGTTCCGCACGCCCGACGTCTGCACCTTCGTGAGCGCCTCGTCGACGACGGGCTTCAGCGGGAACACCCGCCCCTTGCGGTATCCGCCGTCTGCCGTGATGACGACGGATGCCTCGGCATCGTCGATGCGCGAGGCCAGGCTGTCACTCGAGAACCCGCCGAAGACGACCGAGTGGATGGCGCCGATGCGGGCCACGGCGAGCATCGCCACGACGGCCTCGGGGATCATCGGCAGGTAGATCGCGACGCGGTCGCCCTCGCCGACCCCGAGGCCCTCGAGCACGTTCGCGGCGCGCTTGACCTCGTCGGTGAGCTCGGCGTAGGTGATGTCGCGGCGGTCGCCGGGCTCGCCTTCCCAGTGGATGGCGACGCGATCGCCGAGTCCGGCCTCGACGTGGCGGTCGAGACAGTTCACGGCGACATTGAGCTCGCCGTCGTCGAACCACTTCGCGAACGGCGGATTCGACCAGTCGAGCGTGCGCGTGAACGGCTTCTCCCACTGGAGGAGCTCGCGGGCCTGGTCGGCCCAGAAACCGAGCCGGTCGGCGCGGGCGGCTTCGTACAGGCTCTCGTCGGCGACGGCTTGGGCGGCGAACTCGGGGCTCGGCCGGAAACGCCTGATCTCCTCGAGTGCGTGATCGATCTGAACGGTCATGGTTCTCGGGTCGCTCCTTCGCGGTTCAGTTCATCGGGTGGGCCGCCTGCCCCACAGAGCACCCTACCCCTCTCTTATGAGGGCTCTGCAAACGGGCGGGTCACGCTGGGAGGCACCCGAAGGCCGCGCCGTTGAGCCCGACGCTGTGCCTTTGCCCAGAGAAATCTGCGGGTCCGCACAAATGAGGACAAAAGGCTTGCGCATCGGTGGGCAAGCCGTATGCTGATTACCGCCCGAACACTCGTTTCGTGGCCTG
The DNA here is from genome assembly GCF_042720415.1 of Agromyces sp. NPDC058484. Lineage (NCBI taxonomy): Bacteria > Bacillati > Actinomycetota > Actinomycetes > Micrococcales > Microbacteriaceae > Agromyces > Agromyces sp. NPDC058484. The sequence goes on from NZ_JBHXMP010000017.1 coordinate 81,309, forward strand.
CAGCGCTCGCGATTCCCCCCAATCCTTGCGCTGCCGAGGCGGCACCTGTTCCCCCCAATGGGTGCCGCCCCCTTTCGTTAAGGGCGCCGGCTGTTCGCGGCCGGCGTCGCATCGTCGCAGCCGGCGTCGCACCGCTGGTGCGATCAGGGCGAGTCCTCCTCCACAACGGCGTGCCGGAGGGCTCTTTCCACACATGAGCCGAGCGGATGCCGCGGGCACGGCCGGCTGCCTACGGTCGTCGCATGACCATCCCCTTCGTGGCCACTCCATCGTGGGAGCGCGAGCCGAGACCCGTCGTGGAGCCGGGCGTCGAGCGTGTGGGCGTCGAGCGCACCGGTCGCCGCGTCACCGGCAGCGACGTCGATGCCGACGACATCGACGCGGCTCGCGCCGACGCGGCTCGCGCCGAGGCGGCTCGCGCCGATGCGGCTCGCGCCGATGCCTACGGTCCCGGGGCAGGCGCCGATCGCGCCGACGTCAACACCGACTCCGCCGCCGACCCCGATCTGGCCGTGCTCGGCCCGCTCGCCCCGTTCGCGGCATCCGGCCCGGTCACCGACCTCTTCGTGAACGGCGCGAACGGACTCTGGATCGACCGCGGCGCCGGGCCCGAGCACGAACCGGCATGGGCGGCGAACGAGGCCGAGGTGCGGGCGCTCGCGGTGCGTCTCATCGCCCGCGGTGGCCGCCATATCGACGAGGCCACTCCCGCGGTCGACGTGCGGCTCGGTCGCGGCATCCGGGTGCACGCGGTGCTGCCGCCGGTCTCGACCGTCGGCACGCTCCTGTCGGTACGGGTCCCGAGGGTGGCGGGCTTTCCGCTCTCGGCGCTCGCACGTGCGGGCATGCTCGACCCGGCTCAGGAGTCGCTGTTGCGCGAGGCGGTCGCAACGCGCAGGAACCTCCTCGTCACCGGTGCCGGCGGTGCGGGCAAGACGACCCTCCTCGCCGCACTCCTCGGCGAGGCATCCGCGCGCGAACGCATCGTCCTCATCGAAGACGTGGCCGAGCTCGCCGTCGACCACCCGCACGTCGTCTCGCTCGAGGCTCGGCAGGCGAACCTCGAGGGAACCGGCCGCGTCGGACTCGACGCGCTCCTGCGCGAGGCGCTGCGCATGAGACCCGACCGACTCGTCGTGGGCGAGTGCCGGGGCGCCGAGTTGCGTGAGCTGCTCGCCGCGCTGAACACGGGACACGACGGCGGTGCGGGCACCCTGCACGCGAACTCGCTCGACGATGTGCCGGCCCGGCTCGAGGCGCTCGGGTCGACGGCGGGGCTGACGCCCGACGCCGTCGCACGGCAGACGGTGAGCGCGTTCGACCTCGTGCTGCACGTCGAGCGTGTCGCAGGCAGGCGCCGGCTCGCGCAGGTCGGTCGCTTCGGGCTGCACGCCGACCGCCTCTCGGTGGAGGCGATGTGAACGAGCGGATGCCGCGTGCCCTCGAGCGGCTGATCGAACGGATCCCGGGGTTCCGCCGTCGGCGCGACCCCGCCGCCGAGGTCGATGCGATCGCCGCCGTCGCGGAGCGGCTCGCCGTGCTGCTCTCGGCGGGGGTTCCGGCGCCGGCGGCGTGGACGCATGTGGGGGAGCGGTCGGCGAGCGGCGGGGCGGTGCGCGGCGGCGCGGCGAGCGGCGGCGCGGTGAGCGGCGGCACGCCGGATGGCGGTGCGGGCACGAGCATGGCAGGCGCCGACGCGCTCGTGCTCGCTGCGGCCGCAGACGCAGCCGCCGACGGCGCATCCGTATCGGCGGCGATCGCGGCGTCGAGGAGCGAGGCTCCCGCCGCGTCGACCGAGTGGTCGGTGCTCGCCGCCGCGTGGTCGGTGGCCGCGGATTCGGGCGCCCCGCTGGCGGCGAGCCTCAGGGATCTCGCCGCAGCCCTCCGCGATGAGGCACAGCTCCGGCGCGAGGTGCGCACCGCGCTCGCCGGCCCGATCGCGAGCGCACGCCTCGTCATGGCGCTGCCGCTCATCGCGGTGCTCTTCGGCGCGGCGTTCGGATTCGACACGATCGCCGTGCTGTTCGGCAACCCGCTCGGGGCAGCCTGCGTCCTACTCGGCACGGCATTGCTGTGGGCCGGCCGACGCTGGAGCACGGCTCTCGCCGCGCGTGCCGGCCGTTCCCGGGCCGACGCCGGCCTCGAGCTCGAACTGCTCGCCATCGCCATGTCGAGCGGCGCCTCGATCGACCGTGCCCGCGCCCTCGTGCGCGATGCGCTGGTGGCCGGAGGCGCGATGCCCGCCGGCGACGGCGCCCCTGATGCGGTGATCGCGTTGGCCGTCCGCGCCGGCGCACCCGTGTCGGAACTGCTGCGGGCCGAGGCGTTCCGCCTCCGACGCGTCGCTCGCGCCGAGGGCGCCGCCCGAGCCGCAGCCCTCGGCGTGCGGCTCATGCTCCCGCTCGGCGCCTGCGTGCTGCCCGCGTTCGTGCTGCTCGGCGTCGTGCCGCTCCTCATCTCCGTCGTCGCGGGCACCCTCGGCGGTGCCGCGTGACGCCGCCGCGCTCGTGCCGCCCAGCAGCCTCGTGCCGCCCGGCAGCCTCGTGCCGCCCGGCAGACTCGTGCCGCCCATCAGGCTCGTGCCGGCGCCCAACAGGCTCGTGCCGGCGCCCAACAGACTCGTGCCGCCCGACCGCCGGAAGACCGGCACCACAGGAAGGAACACCACCATGCAGCATCACGCAACTGAACCATCCGCGGCGGACGAGCCCCCGGGGCACGGGCGAGGAGTTGCCACCGGGGCCGCAGGCGGCAGCGCCAAGCGTCGCGCGCTCCGTCGCATCGCCCGACGCCTCGCCGGCGAGCGCGGAGCGGCGACCGCCGAGTATGCCGTGGCCACGATGGCGGCGGTTGGGTTCGCCGGCCTGCTCGTCGTCATCCTGCGCGGCGACGAGGTGCGCGGCATCCTCACCGACCTCGTGCGGAATGCGCTCACGGTCGGGTGACGCAGATCGGGGCAGCGTGACGGCCGAGTTCGCCGTCGCGCTGCCCGCGATCGCCCTGGTGCTCGCCGCCTGCTTGGCATCGGTGCAGCTCGTCGGACAGCAGGTGCGGCTCACGGATGCCGCGGCCGACGCCGCGCGGGCGTTCGGTCGCGGCGAGTCCGCCGCCGAGGCCGGCGCGATCGCCGACCGGGTGTCGGGCGGCGCCACGCTCGCCGTCGCTGAGGACGGCGTGTTCGTGTGCGTCACGCTGCGGGCGCCGGGGCGTGGCCTCCTCGCGCCGATCGAGCTGCGGGCGGAATCGTGCGCGGTCGCGGGCGGGCACTGATGCGCGCGCGGGCGGCACCGGCACGCCGGCCGCGCTGGCTGTGCAATCGTGCACTTCGCCGCGACGACCGTGGCGCGGCATCCGTGCTCGCGCTCGGAATCGTCGGCGCGGTGGTGGGGCTCACCGCGATGGTCGTGCCCACGGCCACCGTCTTCGTCATCTCGCAACGGGTCGCGAACGCAGCGGATGCCGCCGCGCTCGCCGCGGCCGACGCGCTCTCAGGGGCCGTGCCCGGCGTCCCGTGCGAGCTCGCCGCGCAGACGTCAGCCCGCAACGGTGCGATGCTCACGTCGTGCGAGACGGTCGGACCGGATGCCACCGTGACCGTCGTGAGCTCGTCCCTCGGAATGGAACTCTCCGCGTCCGCGCGGGCTGGGCCCCCCGGGTGAACCGGATGAGCTCAGTCGAAGACCGTCTCGACGAACCGATACTCGACGGCGGTCGGTCGGTCGTCGTCGTCGGCGCTGAACTCGAGGCCCGCGCCGCGAGTATAGATGTAGTGCTTTCCCTTGTCGGTGTTGAGCTCGAGTCTCGGCCTGGGGTCGCCCGTCTCGAGGAAAGCGGTCGCAACCGTCTTTCCCTCGAGCGGACCGTCGATCAGTTTCGCCGTGTACGAGCTCGCGGAAGAGGTGTCCATGAGCCCAATTCTCCTCCGAGGCGAGCGCACTGCAAGGGGTTGCGGCCCGCATTCCGCCCCCACTTCGCGTTGCAGGGTGGGTGCACTCACGGCGAGGGTGTGTATGGTGTGGCTGTCGGCGGGACCGCTCCGCCGAACGGCACACCGCTCAGGGGCGCGGCTCGATGTGCGTTCTCCCGATCACGGAATAAGAGGAGTCTGGTGTCAGGCGCGAAGAAATTGGTCATCGTGGAGTCGCCGACCAAGATGAAGTCGATCTCCCAGTACCTGGGCGAGGGCTACGAGGTGTTGTCGTCGGTGGGCCACATCCGTGACCTCATCGAGCCGAAGAACCTCCCCGCAGAACTGAAGAAAGGCTCGCTCGGCAAGTTCTCGGTCGACGTCGAGAACGGCTTCGAGCCCTACTACGTCGTCTCCGACGCGAAGAAGAAGACGGTCGCCGAACTGAAGCGGGCGCTGAAGAACGCCGACGAACTCCTGCTCGCCACCGATGAGGACCGCGAGGGCGAGGCCATCGCATGGCACCTCCTGCAGGAGCTGAAGCCGAAGGTGCCCGTGCGGCGCATGGTCTTCCACGAGATCACGAAAGACGCGATCGAGAAGGCCAAAGACAACACCCGCGAGCTCGACACGGCGCTCGTCGACGCGCAGGAGACCCGCCGCATCCTCGACCGCCTGTACGGGTACGAGGTCTCGCCGGTGCTCTGGCGCAAGGTCGGCCCGGGTCTCTCGGCGGGCCGGGTGCAGTCCGCCGCCACGCGGCTCGTCGTCGACCGCGAGCGCGAGCGGCTCGCGTTCGTCGCTGCCGGCTACTGGGATCTCATCGGCCGATTCACGAACGCGGATGCCGCGGAGGGCGCGGATGCCGCCGCCGCATCGTTCGAGGCACGCCTCGTGCGCCTCGGCGGCGAGCGGGTCGCGACCGGGCGCGACTTCGACGACGCCGGGCGGCTGAAGGGCAGAGCGGTCGTGCTCGAGGAGCCGGTCGCGCACGCACTCGTCGAGGCCCTGCGCGCCGACGGGGTCTCCCGCACCGTCTCGAAGGTCGAGTCGAAGCCGTACTCGCGTCGCCCGGCGGCGCCGTTCACCACGTCGACGCTGCAGCAGGAGTCCGCCCGCAAGCTCCGCCTGTCAGCACGCGACACGATGCGGGTCGCGCAGTCGCTCTACGAGAACGGCTACATCACCTATATGCGAACCGACTCCGTGTCGCTCTCGCAGCAGGCGATCACCGCCGCCCGCGCGCAGGCCACCAAGCTCTACGGCGCCGACTCCGTTCCCGACAAGCCGCGCGCCTACTCGGGCAAGTCCAAGAACGCGCAGGAGGCGCACGAGGCGATCCGTCCGTCTGGCGAGGTGTTCCGCACGCCGTCCGAGCTGCAGAACGTGCTCCGCGGCAGCGAGTTCAAGCTCTACGACCTGATCTGGAAGCGCACGGTCGCGTCGCAGATGGCCGATGCGAAGGGCCACACCGCCACGGTGACGATCGAGGTCGGGCCGACGGCGGCGGATGTCGCGGCCCCAGCCGGCGCATCCGTGAACATCGCCGGCACCATCGCCGAGTTCACCGCGAGCGGCACCGTGATCACGTTCCGCGGCTTCCTCGCCGCCTATGAAGAGGGACACGACGAGGAACGCAACGCCGACGACACGCCCGGCGACGCGAAGCTGCCGGCGCTCACCGAGGGCCAGGCGCTCGGGATCGCCGACCTCGAGGCGAAGGGGCACGAGACCACTCCGCCGCCGCGCTTCACCGAGGCGAGCCTCGTGAAGCGGCTCGAGGAGCTCGGCATCGGCCGCCCGTCGACCTTCGCGTCGATCATCTCGACCATCCTCGACCGCGGCTACGTCACCCAGCGCGGTCAGGCACTCGTGCCGAGCTGGGTCGCGTTCTCGGTTGTTCGCCTGCTCGAGGACCACTTCGGCGATCTCGTCGAGTACGACTTCACCGCCGAGATGGAAGACGACCTCGACCACATCGCGGCCGGCGAGGCGGACCGCGTCGACTGGCTCTCGAGCTTCTACTTCGGTTCCGACCGGCACCGGGGCCTGCGTCAGGTCGTCGACAACCTCGGCGAGATCGACGCCCGCGAGATCAACTCGGTGTCGATCGCACCGGGCGTCACACTGCGCATCGGAAAGTACGGCCCCTACCTCGAGGCCGTCGAACCGGATGCCGCGCCCGACGCACCGCCGCGTCGCGTGAACCTGCCCGAAGACCTCGCGCCCGACGAGCTCACCGAGGCGAAGGCGCGCGAGCTCATCGACGCGCCGGTGCAGGTCGATCGGGTGCTGGGCGTGAACTCCGCCAACGGCAAGCAGGTGGTCGTCAAGGACGGACGATTCGGCCCGTACGTGACCGAACTCGAGCCCGAGCCCGAGACGGATGCCGCGGCATCCGTCGACCCTGCGACCCTTCGACAGGCTCAGGGCGGCGCCGGCGAGGTGATCGAGGCACCGCCGACCCCACCGGCGAAGACGGCCAAGCGCGGAGCGAAGAAGGTCGCGGCCGCGAAGCCGCGCACCGCGTCGCTGTTCAAGAGCATGCAGATCGAGGAGGTCGATCTCGACACCGCGCTGAAACTGCTCGACCTGCCGCGCGTCGTCGGGGCGGATCCCGAGTCGGGCGACGAGATCACGGCCCAGAACGGCCGGTACGGCCCGTACCTGAAGAAGGCCGCCGACACCCGTACGCTGCCGAGCGAGGACGCGATCTTCGAGATCGACGTCGCCGGGGCGCTGGAGCTCTTCGCGCAGCCGAAGTACGGCGCGCGCCGCGCGTCGAGCGCGCTGAAGGAGTTCGACAACGACCCGGTCAGCGGCAAGCCCATCAAGGTGAAGGACGGCCGGTTCGGCCCGTACGTCACCGACGGCACGACGAACGCGACCATTCCGCGCGCCGAGTCGGTCGAGGACATCACCTTCGAGCGGGCGGTGGAACTGCTGCAGATCAAGCGCGACAAGGGTCCGGCGGCGCCGCGAGCGAAGCGCACGTCGACCGCGAAGAAGGCGACCGTGAAGACGGCGCCGGCCAAGAAGTCGGCCGCGAAGAAGAGCTCGGCGTGAGCCGCGGGGTCTTCATCACCCTCGAAGGCGGCGACGGGTCGGGCAAGACCACGCAGGCGGAACTGCTCCGGGAATGGCTGGCCGCGGAGGGCCGCACGGTCGTGCGCACCCGCGAGCCGGGCGGCACCGAGGTTGGCGTCGAGGTGCGCGAGATCGTGCTGCACCACCGCGGCGACATCTCGCCGCGGGCCGAAGCGCTCCTCTACGCCGCCGACCGCGCGCACCACGTCGCGACACTGGTGCGGCCGGCGCTCGAACGTGGCGACATCGTGATCCAGGACCGCTACATCGACTCCTCGGTCGCCTACCAGGGCGCCGGGCGCGTGCTCGATCCCGAGGAGGTGCGCGGCATCTCCGAGTGGGCGACCGAGGGCCTCCGCCCCGATCTCACGATCCTCCTCGACCTCGACGCGGATGTCGCGCGCGGCCGCCTCGACGAGTCGCGCACGCGTTTCGACCGGCTCGAGGCCGAGGCATCCGACTTCCACGATCGGGTGCGCGAGGCCTACCTCGCGCTGGCCGCCGCCGATCCCGATCGGTTCCTCGTCGTCGATGCCGGCCTGCCGGTCGATGAGCTCGCGGCGACGATCCGCGATCGCGTCGCGGGCCTCCTCTGAACCCACAGGCCACGGTCGGCGGGGAAAGGTAGCGTGGTCGCGTGAGCGTATGGAGTGAGCTGACCGGGCAGGAGCAGGCGATCGACCTGTTCCGTTCGGCCGCGGCGGCGGCCGGCGCGGCCGTCGCCGCCGGCGCCGCCGGCGCTGCCGATGCGGCTCGCGCCTCGTCGCAGATGACGCACTCCTGGCTTATCACGGGACCGCCCGGCTCCGGTCGGTCGAACCTCGCCTACGCCTTCGCGACCGCTCTCATCTCGGGCGCGCCCGACGGCGACGACGCGACCCGCATCCAGGTCGAGGCCCGAAGCCACCCCGACCTGCACGTGCTCGCCACCGAGGGCGTCATCATCAAGGTCGCCGACGTGCGCGACATCGTGAAGCGCTCGCACTACTCGCCCTCCGTCGGCCGGCACCGGGTGATCGTGGTCGAAGACGCCGACCGCATGACCGAGCAGACCTCGAACGTGCTGCTGAAAGAGCTCGAGGAGCCGCCCGAGCGCACGGTCTGGATCCTGTGCGCGCCGAGCGAGGCCGACCTCATTCCCACGATCCGATCGCGGGTGCGCACGGTGCGGCTGCAGATGCCGACCGTGTCCGAGGTCGCCGCCCTCCTCGAGCGACGCGACGGCGTCGACGCCGAACTCGCCGAGCGATGCGCCCGTGAGGCGCAGTGCCACATCGGCATGGCGCACCGGCTCGCGACGAGCGAGGAGGCGAGGCGGCGTCGCGCCGAGACGCTTCGGCTTGCGCTCGAGGTGCGATCGGCGGCGACGGCCGTGATGACCGCGGCGCGGTTCCTCGAGATCGCCGGCGACGACGCCAAGGCGATCACCGAGCTTCGCGACGCCGAGGAACGGGCGAACGCGCTCCACTCCCTGGGCCTGGCAGCCGGCCAGCCCGTGCCGCCCGCCCTGCGTCCTCAGCTGAAGGCCCTCGAAGACGACCAGAAGCGCCGCGCGACGCGAAGCCTCCGCGACGGCATCGACCGCATCCTCGTCGACCTCGCGTCGTTGTATCGCGATGTCCTGCTCATCCAGCTCGCCGCCGACGTCGGGCTCGTGAACCTCGAGCTCGAGGGCGAGATGCGGCGAGCGGCGGCATCCGCCACTCCCGCGACCACGCTCGCGACGCTCGATGCGATCCAGGCGGCACGCGAGCGCATCGACGGGAACGTGCAGCCCGCGCTCGCGCTCGAGGCGATGCTCGTGAGCGCGATCCGCACCACCACGACCGAACGGGGAGCCGCATGACCGGCGCACGCACCACGCAGCGCAGGCACCGGATGCCGCGAGCACGACGCACGGGCGTCATGGCCGGCGTTCTCGTCGTGCTCCTCGCGCTCACGGGGTGCGTGTCGTCGTTCCTGGGCCCCGCGAACCCTCCCTCGACGCCGACGGCCGAAGACGTCGAGGCGGCCCTCGAGCCGTTCTATACGCAGGTGCTCGAATGGGAGCGCTGCGGCGACGAGCTCGGCTGCGCCACCGCGAAGGCCCCGCTCGATTGGGACGACCCCGAGCGTGGCGAGATCGAGCTCGCCCTCGTGCGCCACGTCGCCACCGGCGACCGGCTCGGATCCCTGCTGGTGAATCCCGGCGGGCCGGGCGGGTCGGGCTACGAGTTCATCGCCGAGTCGCTCGACTACGCGGTCGGCCCGCCGCTGAAGGAGCGGTTCGACGTCGTCGGGTTCGACCCCCGCGGGGTCGGCCGCTCGTCGTCCGTCGCCTGTTACGACGCCGCGCAGATGGACGACTTCCTCTACGGGATCGTGCCCGCCGAGCGCGGGAGCGACGAATGGATCGAACTCGTGGGCCAGGCGGCGGCCCGGTTCGGCGAGGCCTGCAGCGAGAACACGGGCGAGCTGCTCGCCGAGGTCGACACCGTGAACGCAGCCCGCGACCTCGACCTGCTGCGTGCCGTGCTCGGCGACGAGCGGCTCAACTACCTCGGATACTCGTACGGCACGTTCCTCGGCGCCACGTACGCGGGGCTCTACCCCGACAAGGTCGGCCGCCTCGTGCTCGACGGCGCGATCGATCCGTCGGCGAGTGAGACAGAGGTCACCGAGGCGCAGGCGGTCGGTTTCGAGCAGGCGTTGCGCGCCTACCTCGAGGACTGCCTGACCGGCAGCGAATGCCCGTTCGACGGGCCGGTCGACACCGCGATGGGCGAGATCTCGCGGCTCCTCGCCTCGGTGGACGCCAGTCCGCTGCGCGGCACCGACGGGCGGCTGGTCGGTGCGGACACCCTGATCACCGCCATCATCTACCCGCTCTACAGCGCCGTGTCGTGGCCGTATCTCAGCGAGATGTTCGAGGCCGTCATGTTCGGCGACGCAGACCTCGCCCTCTCCTTCGCCGACAGCTACAACGGCCGCAACGAAGACGGCACGTACAGCGACAACTCGACCGAGGCGTTCCGCGCGATCAACTGCCTCGATTACGCCTACCAGGCCGACGTCGCGGTGATGCGCGAGAAGGCTGCGGCGATCGCGGCCGCCGCGCCCACCATCGGGCCGTACTTCGGCTTCGGCGACCTCGGCTGCGTGAACTGGCCGCACCAGGGCGATGCCGAGCGCGAGGCGATCCACGCCGAGGGCGCGGCGCCGATCCTCGTCGTCGGCACGACCGGCGATCCCGCGACGCCCTACGAGTGGGCCGTCGCGCTCGCCGACCAACTCGAGAGCGGCGTGCTCGTGAGCTACGACGGCGAGGGCCACACCGCCTACAACAAGTCGAACCGGTGCGTGAGCGACGCCGTCGAGGCGTACTTCATCGACGGAACGGTGCCCGCGAGCGATCCCATGTGCTGACGTGTTCAGGGCTGATGTGTTCATCGACGCCTGCGAAGTCCGCTAACATGGACTCTCGTGCCACCGGATCGTGAACGCGATTCCGGATGCCACGCCGCCTTAGCTCAGTCGGCAGAGCGTCTCACTCGTAATGAGAAGGTCGTGGGTTCGATTCCCACAGGCGGCTCTAGAGTTCGTCCATCCAGTCGTAGTCGACGGGTGCATCGTGGTCGGCGGGCCGCTCCGTCAGCGGTCGCATGGGCACGAGTTCTGCGGTGAGGGCGCGCAGTCGAGCGAGCAACGGTTCGTCGCGGATCTCCTCCTCGCCGTCGACGACGTGGATCTCCTCGGTCACGAGCTGGCTCGCGGGACCGACCAGGAAGCTCACGATCCCGAGCTGCCCGTCATCTTCGTGACGCACGGGGATGTCGATCGCCCCGGCCCTGCCCTGCTGGGCGAGTGCCGTCGCGTAGGACACCAGCGCCCTCGCGATCTCGGTGCCGGTGGTGAAGTGACCTCCGGCATACGTGATCCGATGCATACCTCACGATCACCCAGCGGGTGGATGCGGATCAATCCCTTGACGTACGTCCGAGGATCTGAGTCCGCGGGCGAACGCGGCGCGCGCGTGGTAGGCGCCCGTCGCCCCGCCGCTAGGCTCTACGACCATGACGGATCGACTGCGGTGGGGCATCCTCGCGACCGGCGGCATCGCGCGCGCCTTCACGAACGACCTGAAGCTGAACGGCTTCACGGTGCAGGCGGTGGGCTCGCGGTCGCAGTCCGCGGCCGACGGGTTCGCGGCTGAGTTCGGCATCCCGAACGCCCACGGCAGCTACGCGGCGCTCGCCGCCGACCCCGAGGTCGACGCGGTGTACGTGTCGACGCCGCATCCGCTGCACGCCGCGAGCGCGCGCCTCATGCTCGAGTCGGGCAAGCACGTGCTCGTCGAGAAGCCGTTCACGTTGAACGCCCGCGAGGCCCAGCAGCTCGCCGACTTCGCGGCCGAGCGCGGGCTCCTCGTGCTCGAGGCCATGTGGACGAGATACCTGCCGCACATGGTCCGCATCCGCGAGATCATCGCCGAGGGCACCCTCGGCGAGGTTCGCTCGCTCATCGCCGACCACACGCAGAAGCTGTCCGACGACCCCGTGCACCGCATCAACGCCCTCGAGCTCGGCGGCGGTGCACTGCTCGACCTCGGCATCTACCCCATCTCGTTCTCGTGGGACCTCTTCGGCGCCCCGTTGACGATCCAGTCGACCGCCACGTTCAAGCGCACCGGCGCCGATGCGCAGATCGCGACGATCTTCGGCTACGGCGGGGCACGGGTCGCGTCCCTGCTGTCCGCGAGCGACACGCTCGGTCCGAACACGGCGTCGGTGCTCGGCACGCTCGCCCGCATCGAGATCGACCGGGTCTGGTACACGCCGACGAGCTTCAGCGTGATCGGCGCCGACGGGGCGGTGCTCGAGGAGTTCCGCTCCGAGGTGGCGGGTCGCGGCATGCACTTCCAGGCCGAGGCGGTGGAGCGGCTCGTCGCCGAGGGCAACCTGCGTGGCGACACCCTCACGATCGACGAGAGCGTCGCGATCATGGGTACCCTCGACGCGATCCGTGCGGAGATCGGGCTGCGCTACCCCGGCGAGTGAGCGGGTGAGGGGGCAGGGGGTAGGCGTGCGGTTGGGCACCCTTGCCGGAGACCGGGCGACCATCAGGTTGCGCTCCGGGGTACCGCGTACAATTCCCGGGTGATCGACGAGACGGCGTTCCCTGAGCGCGCCGAAGGGGCCGCGGGCGCGCCCGCCCCGTCCGGCGACCCCGCGAACACGACGACGATGAAGGCCGGCGCCGGGGCATCCCTCACCGCGTTCGCCAGGAGGCACCGGCTCGCGCTCTCGATCACCGGCGGAGTGCTCGCGCTCGCGCTGCTCGGCACCGGTGCCGTCGTCGCGGGCGCCGCCGTCAGCGCACCCGCCGAAACGCGAGCGGTCGCAGCCGCGTCGACCGCCGCTCAGACCGAGGACCCCGGCCGCCCTGCGCCGGCCGCCGCCGTCGCGGCGAGCCGCATCCGCACGTGCTCGGTCGCCGATCGGGCGGCCGACGGACGCCTCGCCGACCTGCAGGCCCAGGTCGTGAACGCGACGACCGGCGAAGTGCTCTACGACCGCGGCGGCACGACGCCGTCGCGCACGGCGAGCGTCATGAAGGTGCTGACCTCGGCGGCCGCGCTGTCGGTGCTCGGCCCCGACCATCGGGTCGCGACGACCGCCGTGAAGGGCTCGGAGCCCGGCTCGGTCGTGCTCGTCGGCGGCGGTGACGTGACACTCTCGCGTACCTCGAGCGGCACCGAGACGGTGTATCCGGATGCCGCGCACCTCGACGACCTCGCCGCGCAGGTGCGCAGCGCGTGGGACGCCGACCCCTCGAATCCGCTGCTCACGAAGCTCGTGCTCGATGCGAGCCTGTTCGGCGGCGACGAGTGGGAGCCGAGCTGGGACCTGGTCGAGCGCGAGTTCGGGTACATGTCGAACATCGCCGCGCTCATGGTCGACGGAGACCGCGACGACCCGGGTGCCGAGACGTCGTGGCGCACCGCCGACCCGATCGGCCGGGCGGGCGACGCGTTCGCGTCCGAACTCGGCGGCATCGGCACGATCGAGCGCGGCACGGCGCCCGCCGGCGCCCAGCGTCTCGGGCAGGTGCTCTCGCCCACGGTGGCGCAGCTCGTCGACAAGGCGCTCGTCGTCTCCGACAACACGGTGGCCGAGATGCTGGTCCGGCTCGTCGCGATCGAGACGGGCGCGGGCAACACCTTCGGCGCGATCAACGCCGGGGTGCTCGAGGGGCTCGCCGCCTACGGCGTCGACACGACGGGCATCACCGTCGTGGACGGGTCGGGGCTGAGCGACCACAACGCGGTGCCGCCGTCGTACCTCACCCGCCTGTTCGTCAAGATCAACGCGCGCGAGGCGAACCTCGGCGTCATCATGGACGGCCTGCCGGTATCTGGCCAGCGCGGCTCGCTCTCGTACGGCGACCGGTTCTCGGGCGACAACGCCGTCGCCGACGGTGCGGTCTCGGCGAAGACCGGCTGGATCGAGACCGGCTACACGCTCTCGGGCGTCGTACGGGCGCAGGACGGCGCGACGCTCACCTTCGCGGTCTACGCCCTCGGCGACGTGTCCGACGACACGAAGCAGGCGATCGACACGCTCACCACCGGCTTCTTCCTCTGCGGAGACAACCTCTCGAACCGGTGACCGTGCTCTCACCGCAGTGACCGCGAACCGGCGGACTGGAAGAATGGAGGCACGGCGGCACGGGAGCGCGTGCCCGACGAGCGAAGGAGCAGCCATGACCCGGGCCCTGTTCATCATCGACGTGCAGAACGACTTCACCGAGGGCGGCGCGCTCGGCGTCGAGGGCGGAGCTGCCGTCGCGGCCGGCGTGGCCGAGCTGCTCGGGCAGCATCGCGGGAGGTACGAGCTCGTCGTGGCATCCCGCGACTGGCATTCCGGTGAGAACGACAACGGCGGCCACTTCGCGGTCGACACCGAGCCCGACTTCGTCGACACCTGGCCGCCGCACTGCGTGGAGGGCACCGCCGGCGCCGAGTACCACCCGGCGCTCGACCTGGCGCACGTCGACGTGCACATCCGCAAGGGCCAGGGGGTGCCCGCCTATTCGATCTTCGAGGGCACGGATGACGCGGGCGCCTCGATGCACGACGTGCTCGCGTCGCACGGCATCACCGACGTCGACGTGGTCGGCCTCGCGACCGACCACTGCGTTCGGGCGAGCGTGCTCGACGCGCTCGAGCACGGCCAGCACGTGCGGGTGTTCACCGACCTCGTCGCCGGCGTCGCGGCGGAATCGTCGGCGGCGGCGCTCGCCGAGCTCGGGCACGCCGGGGCCGTCATCACCGAGTCGCGGGCGTCCGAGGGGGACGGCGCGTGAGCCGTGCGACCGCCGCTCGCGTGCCCACCCTCCATGCCGAAGCGCCCGACGGCGTGCTGATCGCCTACCGGGTGCACGGCGGAGGCGACGCGGATGCCGCGCTGCCGCCGGTGCTCCTCGTGCACGGCTTCGCGTCCGATGCGCGGGTGACCTGGGAGGGCACCGGCTGGGTGCGCGCGCTCCGCGACGCGCACCGGGCCGTCATCACCATCGACCTCCGCGGGCACGGCGAGAGCGACAAGCCCGCCGACGCGGACTCGTACGCTCCCGAGCGGCTCGGCGCCGACCTCGTCGCCGTGCTCGACTCGGCGGGCGCAGACCGGGTCGACCTCGTGGGCTACTCGATGGGCAACCGGGTCGTCTCCGACCTCGCGGGCATCGCCCCCGAGCGCGTGCGTCGCGTCGTCGTCGGCGGGGCGGGTCCGCGTGAGCTCTTCGCGTCGTGGGACCTCGAGGAGGCGCGGGCGGTGCTCCTCGATGACGAACCGTCGAGGAATCCGCTCATCGAGCAGGTGCTCCGGCCGGCGATCGACGCAGGCGCCGACCGGGAGGCGCTCCTCGCCTGCATCGAGGGCGTCGCGGGTGCTCCGCTTGCGATCCCGGGTGAGATCCCGGTGCTCTTCGTCGCCGGCGAGCACGACCCGGTTCCCGAGGGTGCACGCGAGCTCGCGCTCGAGTGGAACGCCGACTACGTGTCGATCCCGGGCCGCGACCACGTCTCCACGCTCACCGCGCGCGCCTTCAAGGACGCCGCGATCGCGTTCCTCGCCTGATCGGCCCGAGTTGCCCGGGTCTGTGCAGATTCGGGCAACTCGGGTCGCGGCTGTTTCTGCAGCGCGCGAGGAGCTAGGAGACCGCTGAACAAGTGGGTGGTTGGTCGGCGTGGCGGCGGGCGAGGTGCCACCAATGGCCGTCAAGCGGCGTGTTCTGGTCAGCACT
>NZ_JBHXMP010000018.1:0-67703 GCF_042720415.1 Agromyces sp. NPDC058484
CGGACACATTCCGAACCCGGAAGCTAAGACTCGCAGCGCCGATGGTACTGCAGGGGCGACCCTGTGGGAGAGTAGGACACCGCCGGACATTCATTCGAAGAGAGCCGCCCAAGGTTGGGCGGCTCTCTTTGGTTAAGCGGGGCCTAGGGTGGACGGATGGGGAACCGCCTCGCCGATGCGCTGAGTCCATATCTGCGCGCGCACGCGGGCAACCCCGTCGACTGGTTCCCATGGGGCGAGGAGGCGTTCGCCGTCGCGCGGGAACGTGACGTGCCCGTGCTCGTGTCCATCGGCTACGCGACGTGCCACTGGTGCCACGTCATGGCGCGCGAGAGCTTCAGCGATCCGGCGATCGCACGGATCCTGAACGACAGGTTCGTCGCGATCAAGGTGGACCGCGAAGAGCATCCCGACGTCGACGCGAGCTATCTCGCCGCGGCATCCGCCTTCACGCGCGAACTCGGCTGGCCGCTGACCGTGTTCGCCACTCCCGGGGGACGCACCTTCTACGCGGGGACGTACTTTCCCCCGCAGCCGGTCAGGGGCATGCCGGCGTTCGTCGAAGTGCTCGCCGCGGTCGACGAAGCATGGCGCGAACGGCGGAACGATCTCGACGAGACCGCGAGCGCCGTCGCCGGCGCACTGGACGCGGCATCCGCCACCGACACCGCCGGGCCGCTGCCCGACCGCGCCCGGCTCGCCACTGTCGTCGCCGCTCTCGCGGCCGACGAGGATCGCGTGCACGGCGGATTCGGGCGCGCCCCGAAGTTCCCGGTCGCACCGGTGCTCGGATTCCTCGCTGCATCCGGAGATCCGGGACGAGAGCTCGCCATGCGCGCGCTCCGACTCATGAGCGCCTCCCCGCTTCGCGACCCGGTCGAGGGCGGATTCTTCCGCTATGCGACCCGCGCCGACTGGAGCGATCCGCACTACGAGCGCATGCTCACCGACAACGCGCTCCTCCTCGGCGTCGCGGCCGAGCTCGCCCGCACCGGCGAACCGCCCGGGTTCCTGGCGCCGATCGCCGACGGCGTGATCGACTTCCTCATCGGGCGGATGCAGCTCGAGCGGGGCGGGTTCGCGAGCGCGCAGGACTCCGAGAGCGTCATCGCCGGTGAGCGGAGCGAGGGCGGGTACTACCGCCTCGACGCCGCCGGCCGCGCCGCGCTCGAGCCGCCCGCCCTGGACGAGAAGGTGCTCACGGGGTGGAACGGACTCGCGATCGGGGCCCTCGCCCGCGCGGGGTTCGTGCTCGGCGATCCGGTCGCGGTCGAAGCGGCCCGGCGAGCCGCCGACTTCCTGCTCGCCGTTCACCGCCTCGACGATGGCACACTCGTGCGCGCGTCGCTGGACGGCGAGGTGTCGAGCGCGGCGGCGACGCTCGAGGACTCGGGCATGCTGGCCGTCGGGTTGCTCGAACTGGCCGCGGCGAGCGGCGAGGTGTCGTACGCGGTCGCCGCGCGGTCGCTCATCGACGCGGCGTCGACGGCGGCCGCAGGTGATGCCGTCGTGCCGTTCGCGGCTCCGGCGGGCGCCGACCCGGTGCTGGCGGCGCGAGGCCTGGCGATGCGCCCCGACCCCGCGGAGGGCGCGACCCAGTCGGGAATGACGGCCTGCGCGGATGCCTCGTGGCGCCTCTTCGCGCTCGGCGCGGGGGCTCGGTACCGAGCGCTCGCCGAGCGCACGATGGAGTCCGTCGCGGGCATCGCCACCCTGCGCCCACTCGCCTTCGGCGGGGCGCTCGAGCTCATGGCGCGGCTCGACGCGCCGCTCGTTCAGCTCGTCACCGTGCTGCCCGATGGGCGCGAGGCCGACCCGGCGCACGACGACCTGCTCGCCGCGACGCGTCGGCATGCGGCATCCGTGGCGACCATCGTGACCGAGCGGCAGGCCCGCGACTTCGCGGCGGCGGGATTCGAGCTCTTCGAGGCCCGCGTCGCACAGTCGGACACCCCGACGGCATACCGGTGCCGATCCTTCGTGTGCGCGCTGCCTGTGCACGGCGCCCGCGAGCTCGAGGGGCTCGCCGAGGGGACGTGACACCGCCGGGTCGTCGCCGCGGGGACGGGGCGACCGCCGTGCCGTTCCGTACGATGGTCGCATGACCGATCGCGGGCGCAACTGGAAGACCGTCGTCGGCGCCCTCCTACTCGATGCGGTGCTCGTGGTCGCCTTCGCGGTCATCGGGCGCCGCAGTCACGCCGAGGGGCTCGACCCGGCCGGCGTGCTGGGAACGGCGTGGCCGTTCCTCGCCGGCCTCGGCGTCGGCTGGCTCGCGACGCGGGCCTGGCGGCATCCGCTCGCCGTGTGGCCGACCGGCGTGGTGATGTGGGCGAGCAGCGTGGTCGTGGGCATGCTGCTGCGCCTCGTGAGCGGGCAGGGCACCGCCGTGGCCTTCGTCATCGTCGCGGCAGTGACGCTCGCGATCCTCCTCATCGGGTGGCGCGGCGTCGCGTGGCTCATCATGCGGCGGAGCCGCGCGCGCGTCGAGGCGCGCGCCCCATGAACCCCGTCGAGTGGCTCTTCGATGCCGAGCTCGTGATCGGCGACCAGGTGATCCTCTGGCGCGAGATCGTCGGCAACGCCTTCGGCCTCGCGAGCGCGGTCGGCGGCATGCGCCGGAAGGTGTGGGCGTGGCCCGTCGGCATCGTGGGCAACGCGCTGCTGTTCACCGTGTTCCTCGGCGCGGTGTTCGGCACCCCGAACCCGGTCAACCTGCTCGGTCAGGCGGGCCGGCAGCTCATGTTCATCGCCGTCTCGATCTACGGCTGGGTGCGATGGTCGCAGCACCGGCACGTGAGCGAGACGGCCGTCGAGCCGCGGTGGGCGAGCGCCAGGGCGCGGATCCTCCTCGGCGTCGCCCTCGTCGGCGGCACCCTCGTGCTCACGCCGGTCTTCCGCTCGCTCGGCTCGTTCGAGCCGGTCTGGGCCGATGCGTGGATCTTCATGGGATCCCTGCTCGCGACGTGGGGCATGGCGAAGGGGTGGACCGAGTTCTGGCTCATCTGGGTCGCCGTCGACATCGTCGGCGTGCCGTTGCTCATCAGCGCGGGCTACTACGCGTCCGCGATGCTGTACGTCTTCTACGGGGCGTTCACGATCTTCGGGTTCATCACCTGGGTGCGCGTGCAGCGCCTCACCAGGGAGACGGAACCCGGTCGAGCACCGACCACACCGCGACACTGAGGTCGGGATGGTCGAGTGCGATCTCGCGCAACAGGTCGTACTCGAAGCGGGCGGCGTCGCCGTCGCGCGCCGTCGGATGATAGGCCCGCGCGCGAGCCGGGCTCCAGCGATCGGAGTGCAGACGTTCTTCACGCAGTGTGGCGACGACCTGCTCGTCGACCGAGGGCAGGTCGGGCAGGAACACCCATGGATCTTCGCCGAGACGGCAGCGCAACTCGATGAGCGCGGCGAGCTCG
This sequence comes from Agromyces sp. NPDC058484, assembly GCF_042720415.1. Lineage (NCBI taxonomy): Bacteria > Bacillati > Actinomycetota > Actinomycetes > Micrococcales > Microbacteriaceae > Agromyces > Agromyces sp. NPDC058484. Next base: position 3,423 of record NZ_JBHXMP010000018.1, read on the forward strand.
TCGCGTGCGTCTTGTCGCAGGCGCTCGAGCGCGGTTGCGTCAGTCAACTGCGACCTCCCCTCGCTTTCCTCGATCGTAGCCAACGCTACGCGCACCCTGCGACGCAAGGCTCGCATGCCGACATGTCGCCCGGATGACGGCGGGGTGACGTTCGTGTGCCGAGCCCTGAGTCGTGCAGTTGAATGGTGCGGTGAGCACCGAACCCGCACGATCGCCCGCCGGCCCCCGAGCCTCCGAACTGCTCGGGCTGCTCCGGGCCGATCTCGAGGCGGCCGGGTTCACGGTCGACGCGCTCGAGGCGCTCTGGGGGGCGGATGCCGCGTCCGCGCTGCATCGCGGCGAACGCGTGCCGGCGCGCCGCGTGCTCGACGCCCGCCGACGCGGGCACGTGGCATCCGCAGGTCTCGCGACGCTCGCGGAGCTCTTCGTGCTCGGCCTGCCCGTGCCCCGCGAGGAGGCCGCGCACGCGCTTCGGCGGCTGGGCGTCGACGGTGCAGCCGAGCTCGGGCTCCTGGGGCCCGCCGCCGCGGGCGAGCGCGCCGCCGCGGCATCCGTGCGCGCCCTGCTCGACCTGCGCCCGTACGGCTTCGCCGACGCGCGAGGCGAGGGTCATTGGTGGATCGTCTCCGATCTCGGCGAGCTCGCACTGGGTCATGCGCTCGGCGAGCAGCACGTGCTCGGGGTCGGCGGTGCGTCGATGACGCTGTCGGGGCTCATGCTGCCGACGCCGGCGGCGCGCGTGCTCGACCTCGGCACGGGTTGCGGCATCCAGGCGATGCACGCGTCGCGGTTCGCCCGAGAGGTGGTCGCAACCGACATCTCGGAGCGGGCGCTCGCGATCGCCCGGCTGAACGTCGGGCTCAACGACATCGAGGGCGTCGAGTTCCGCCTCGGGAGCCTCTTCGAGCCGGTCGCGGGCGAGCGCTTCGACCGCATCGTGTCGAATCCGCCGTTCGTGATCACCCCGCGCGCGTCGGATGTGCCCGAGTACGAGTACCGTGACGGCGGCCTCGTCGGCGACGCGGTCGTCGAGGCGGTGATGCGCGGCGCAGCGGCGCACCTCGAACCCGGCGGCGTCGCCCAGCTGCTCGGCAACTGGGAATACCGCGAGGGCGGCGACGGGCTCGACCGCGTGCGCGCGTGGGCCGGGCCGCTCGAGCACTGGATCATCGAGCGCGAGGTGCAGCGCGTCACCGAGTACGCCGAGACGTGGATCCGCGACGGCGGCACCCGCTCGGGCACCGCCGAGTTCGACCGTCTCTACGACGCATGGCTCGACGACTTCGAGCGTCGCGGTGTGCGCGAGATCGGGTTCGGCTACGTGCTGTTGCGCCGGACCGCGTCGGAGCTCGCGGCGGTTGCGCCGCGCCTCGCGCGCGTCGAGCGGCTGCACGGCCCGCTCGGCACCGACGCCGACGGACTCGGCGACCATCTGGCGGCGTGCCTCGCCGCGCACGACCGGCAGGCCGGATGGAGCGACGCCGAACTCGCGGCGGCACGACTCGCGGTCGCCGGCGACGTGACCGAGGAGCGGCACTACTGGCCCGGCGCCGAGCATCCCACCGAGATGCTGCTGCGCCAAGGCGGTGGATTCGGACGGGCGATCCGCCTCGACACTGGGCTCGCGGCGCTCGTCGGCGCCTGCGACGGCGAGCTCTTGATCGGCGCCATCGTCGCCGCGCTCGCTGAGCTCCTGGACGTCGACGAGGTCGCGCTCACAGCCGACCTCCTGCCCGCCGTGCGCACCCTCATCGACGACGGGATGCTGCGCCCCGTCGGGTGAACGGCGGCACGAGGCACCCGGAGCGCCACGACCCGGACTCGGCGGCCACCGAGGCGGCCGGGGTAGTCTCGTGGTCGCACATCGAAAGCGAGCCCATGCCCGACAGTCCGCTCTCCGACTCTCCGTACGAGGTGCTCGGCGTTTCCTCCGACGCGGACGCCGCAGCGCTGCGACTCGCGTACCGCCGAGCCCTCCGCACCGCCCACCCCGACACCGGCGGCGACCCCGCGCGCTTCCATGCGGTCCAGCGCGCGTGGCTGCTCGTCGGCACGCCCGAGGCGCGGGCGGCGTTCGACCGCGGCATCCGTGGCAGCGTGCCGGCCCCGACCCGAGAGGCGTGGGCCCCCGCCGCGCCACGGCCGCGCCGCGACTCGCGTCCGCTCGCCCGCTCGTACGGGCACCCGGGCGGGCTCTCCCGTGAGCGGTACCTCGACCGCATCCGCGAGTGGGCCGGTCGCGGCGTCACCTTGGCCGACCCGTACGACCCGGCGCTCGTGCGCCGCGCGCCGCGCGACATCCGCCACATCCTCGCCGACGCGCTCGCCGAGGAGGCGACCGCTCGCGCACTCGCCACCCTCGGCATCGCCTATACCGTGTGGCACGACCTGGCGACGGATGCCGCAGGCCCCGGCCTGCCGCCGAAGCTCGACCACCTCGTGCTCGGGCCGACGGGCCTGTTCGCGATCCAGTCGGAGGACTGGGGCGGCCCCGTGGCGTTGAAGCGCGGCGAGCTCGTGGGGGAGGCGCTCGGCGGCGAACGCCCGTTCCGCGCGCTCGCGGCCCGCGCGAAGGCCATCGGGCGGGCGGCCCGTGTGAAGCCGACCGCACTGGTGATCGTGGTGCCCGACGAGTACGCGGCGGAGCCGCTCGAGGTCGGGGGCAGCATCCGCGGCGCCGTGGTCGCCCTCGTGCGCAGCTCCCGGCTCGCCAGCGCGGTGCGCGAGGGGCTGCCCGGCTCGGCCCACCTCGGCGGCACCGAGGTGATGGAGGTGAGGTCGCGCCTGCAGGCGGTCGTGCGGTTCGCGTAGCCCGGCATCCGGGTGTTGGATGGGAGGATGCCTGCCCTCGACCGTGACGCCTACGTCGCCGACTTCGCCGACTTCATCCGCGCCTCGCCCTCCTCGTACCACGCGGCCGCCGCGGTCGCGGCGCGACTCGAGGAGGCCGGATTCGAGCGCCTCGACGAGCGCGACGAGTGGCCGACCGGTGCGGGCCGGCGCGTCGTCGTGCGGGACGGGGCGGTCATCGCCTGGGTGCAGCCCGATTCCGCGACGGCGGCCACCCCGTTCCGCATCCTCGGTGCGCACACCGACTCGCCGTCCTTCAAGCTGAAGCCCGGGCGGTCGACGAGCGCCGAGGGGCTGTTGCAGGCCGGAGTGGAGGTGTACGGCGGCCCGCTCCTGAACTCGTGGCTCGATCGCGAACTCGAGCTCGCCGGGCGCGTCGTGACCCGAGACGGCATCGAGCACCTCGTGCGCACAGGACCGATGCTCCGGATCCCGCAGCTCGCGATCCACCTCGACCGTGACGTGACCAAGAGCCTCACCCTCGACAAGCAGCGGCACCTGCAGCCCATCTGGGGCACGGCGGCGGATGCCCCGGCCGCCGACCTGCTCGCGCGTGTCGCCGAACTCGCGGGCCTCGCCGACCCCGCGGAGATCGACGGACACGACCTGCTGCTCGCCGACACCCAGCCGCCGGCGCGGTTCGGCGAGCGCGACGCGTTCTTCGCCGCGGGCCGCATGGACAACCTCACGTCGGTGTACGCGGGACTCGTCGCACTGCTCGCCGCACCCGACGACGCGCCGCACGTGAGCGCGCTCGCGGCCTTCGACCACGAGGAGATCGGCTCGGGGTCGCGCTCGGGAGCGAGCGGCCCGTTCCTCGAGGACGTCCTCGCGAGGGTCTCCGCCGGGCTCGACGCCGACGCCACCGCTCGTCGCCGCGCCGTCGCGGACTCCTGGCTGGTGTCGTCCGACACCGGTCACGCCGCGCACCCGAACTACCCCGAGCGCCACGACCCCGCGAACCGGCCGGTGCTCGGCGGCGGCCCGCTCCTGAAGCTGAACGCGAACCAGCGCTACGCGAGCGACGCGGTGGGGTCGGCACTGTGGGCGCGCAGCTGCGGGCAGGCAGGCGTCGCCGTGCAGCCGTTCGTGTCGAACAACGCCGTCCCGTGCGGAACGACCATCGGCCCGCTCTCGGCGACGCGCCTCGGCATCCGCACGGTCGACGTCGGCACGCCGCTGCTCTCGATGCACTCGGCGCGCGAGCTCGCCCATGTCGACGACCTCGTCGCGCTCGCCTCGGCGGTCACGGCGTTCTTCGCCCCGGAGTGACGTCTGGCCGGATGTCGCGGCACGACGGCGGGAAATCCCGGGCGCCCGCGATCGCAGCGGTGCGAGGGTGATGGCATGAACGAGACACCGACGCCTGCGGCATCCGCCCTCTTCGAGCACGTCGCAGCGCCGGCGGAGGCCGCCGCGCACTTCCGCGGTCGTCTCGCCGTCGAGTCTGACGTGTCGGATGTCGCCGCCGCCCTCGCCGGCCCCGAGCCCGGCTTCGTGCTCGTCGACACGCGCAGCGACGCGGCGTGGGCGCAGGGGCGCGTGCCGGGAGCGATCCACCTGCCCGGGCGGCGCATCGCGGCTGAGGCCGCGGAGCGGATCCCGGCGGGCACGCCGGTCGTCGTGTACTGCTGGGGTCCCGGATGCAACGGCGCCACGCGCGCGGCCCTCGAGTTCGCGCTCCTCGGCCACCCCGTGAAGGAGATGCTCGGCGGATTCGAGTACTGGGTACGCGAGGGCTTCGTCTACGAGACGGCCGAGGGGCTCGCGCAGTCGCCGGCCGACGCGCTCACGAACGTCGCGCCGGCCGGCCTCGCCGGCGGGCCGGTCGTGGACCCGGGCATCGCCTGCGCCTGCTGAAATCGGCTCCGGGGCCGGGCGGGCGGCTCGGGCGGCGCCGCGGCCCGGGTGCCGGTGCCGCTCAGCACTCGATGACGTTGACCGCGAGGCCGCCCTCGCTCGTCTCCTTGTACTTCGTCATCATGTCGATGCCGGTCTGGCGCATCGTCTCGATCACGGTGTCGAGCGAGACGAGGTGCGTGCCGTCGCCGTGCAGGGCGAGCCGTGCGGCCGAGACCGCGGTCGACGACGCGATCGCGTTGCGCTCGATGCACGGCACCTGCACGAGCCCGGCGACCGGGTCGCAGGTGAGGCCGAGATGGTGCTCCATCGCGATCTCGGCGGCGTTCTCGATCTGGCGCGGCGTGCCGCCGATCACCGCGCAGAGCGCTCCGGCGGCCATCGCGCACGCCGACCCGACCTCGGCCTGGCACCCGCCCTCGGCACCAGAGATCGACGCGTTCTTCTTCACGAGGCTCGCGATCGCCGCGGCGGTGAGCAGGTAACTGCGGATGCCCGCGGCATCCGCCCCCGGAACGAACCGCAGGTAGTAGTGGCCCACCGCCGGGATGATGCCCGCGGCTCCGTTGGTCGGCGCCGTGACGACGCGACCGCCCGAGGCGTTCTCCTCGTTGACGGCCAGCGCGAACGCGTGCAACCACTCGGTGGAGGTGTCGCGGCCGGACGCCCCCGTGTGCGCCGCCTCGTCGCGGTCGTGCTCCTCGAGGCGGCGGCGCACCTCGGGCGCGCGGCGCCTCACGCCGAGCCCGCCCGGGAGCGTTCCCTCGGTCGCGAGACCGTGCGCGACGCACTCCGCCATCGCCGCCCAGATGGCGTCGAGTCCGGCGTCGATGCCCGCCTCGCCGTGCACCGCGACCTCGTTCTGGCGCGAGACGTCGCAGAGCGAGACGCCGTGCTCGTCGCAGAGCGCGAGCAGTTCGTCGGCGGTGTCGTAGGGGAGCGGATGCCGCAGCGCCTCGGCCTCCTGCGGCGCGTCGCCGTCGCGGCGGACGAACCCGCCGCCCACGGAGTAGTAGGTCTCCTCGGCGATGGGAAGCGCGTCGCCCTCGCCCCATGCCTGGAGGGTGAGCGCGTTCGGGTGGCCGGGAAGCCGCGTGCGCGGCTCGAGGCTGAGGTCGGCCTGCGTCATCGTGATCGGATGCCGGCCGGCGACCCTCACCTCGTCGCCCTCGGCGCCGAGCCGGGTCCACGCCCCGCGCACCGCATCGGGGTCGCAGTCGTCGGGCTTCAGGCCGGCGAGCCCCGCGATGACCGCGTCGGGCGTGCCGTGCCCGAGCCCGGTCGCGCCGAGCGACCCGTACAGCGAGCACGTGATGCGGGTGACGCGTTCGAGCACGCCGTCGTCAACGAGTCGCTCCGCGAACGCACGAGCCGCCCGCATCGGGCCGACGGTGTGCGAACTCGACGGGCCGATCCCGATCGAGAAGAGATCGAGGGCTGAGACGAACGCTGTCACACCCCAAGGCTACGCGTCGGCTCGCGCACGCATCCGGCGTCACGTCGCAGGATCGTGCGCCGGACCGGGCTGAGACGCCCGGAAGCTCAGCGCACCGTCTTGCGCGCCGTGATCTGGCCCGTGTCGAAGCCGAGCAGGTGCAGTCCGCCGTGGAACCGGGCGTGTTCGACCTTGATGCACCGGTCCATGACGACGGTGAGGCCCTGCTCCTCGCCGTAGTACGCGGCATCCTGGTTCCAGATGCCGAGCTGCACCCAGATCGTGGTCGCGCCGGATGCGACGACCTCGTCGACGACCTGCGGGATGTCGCTCCCCTTGCGGAACACCACGACGATGTCTGGCACCTCGGGCAGGTCGGTGAGGCTCGCGTACGCGGGCTCGCCGAGGATCTCGGACGCGTTCGGGTTCACGAAGTAGAGGCGGTAGTCGCTCGACTGCTGCAGGTAGGTGCCCACGAAGTAGCTCGAGCGCGCCGTGTTCGGCGAGGCGCCGACGATCGCGACCGACTTCGCGGCGTTCAGGATGCGCAGGCGCTGCTTCGCATCGGGGCCCGTCCACGTGCGCTGCGACTTCAGCAGCTTCGCGAGCGGCGAGCTCGCCGGCAGCTCGCACGAGAGGCCGTTGACGAGGCGCACGGTCTCGAGGTCGACGGATGCCGCGGCATCCGTCGTGGCCGCGACATCCGTCGCGGCATCCGCCGTGGCATCCGTCACCGTGCTCATCGTGCTCCTCCAGTCGCGGCCGTCAAGGCCTGGTCGAGATCGTCGATGATGTCTTCAACGTCTTCGATGCCCACGCTGATCCGCACGACCCCCGGCAGCACGCCCGCGTCGACGAGCTGCTGCTCGGTGAGCTGCGCGTGCGTGGTCGACGCCGGGTGGATGATCAGGGTCTTCGCGTCGCCGATGTTGGCGAGGTGCGACGCGAGGTTCACGTTCTCGATGAGCGCCTGGCCGACCGCACGGCCGCCCTTCACCTCGAAGCTGAACACCGAGCCGGGCCCCTTCGGCAGGTACTTCAGGGCGCGGTCGTGATGCGGGTGGTTCGGCAGCCCGGCCCACCACACGTGCTCGACGCGGGGATCGGCCTCGAGCCACTCGGCGACCGCACGCGCGTTGTCGACGTGCGCCTGGATACGGTACGGCAGTGTCTCGACGCCCTGCGCGAGGAGGAACGCGGAGTGCGGCGCGAGCGCGGGGCCGATGTCGCGCAGCTGCTCGGCGCGCAGGCGCGTGAGGAACGCGTACTCGCCGAAGTTGCCCGACCACTGCAGGCCCCCGTAGCTCGGCACGGGCTGCCCGAAGAGCGGGAACGTGTCGGTGTGCCAGTCGAAGCGGCCCGACTCGACGACCACGCCGCCGAGGGTCGTGCCGTGTCCGCCCAGGAACTTCGTCGCCGAGTGCGTCACGATGTCGGCGCCCCACTCGATCGGGCGGTTGAGATAGGGCGTCGGGATCGTCGAGTCGACGATGAAGGGGATGCCGTGGGCGCGCGCGACGTCCGCGAGCCCCTCGAGGTCGGCGATCTCGCCCGAGGGGTTCGCGATCGTCTCCACGAAGACCGCCTTCGTCTTGTCGGTGATGGCGGCGGCGTAGTCGGCGGGGTCGGCCGAGCGCACGAACGTGGTCTCGATGCCGAAGCGGCGGAGCGTGACATCCAGCTGGGTGATCGAACCGCCGTAGAGGTTCGCCGACGCGACGATGTGGTCGCCCGATCCGGCGAGGCTCGCGAAGGTGATGTACTGGGCGCTCAGCCCGCTCGCCGTGGCGACCGCACCGAGTCCGCCCTCGAGGCTCGCGACGCGCTCCTCGAAGCTCGCGACCGTGGGGTTCGCCAGGCGCGAGTAGATGTTGCCGTACTTCTGCAGGGCGAATCGGGCCGCGGCATCCGCCGTGTCGTCGAAGACGAACGCGGTCGACTGGTAGATCGGGAGCGCACGGGCGCCCGTCACCGGGTCGGGGATGTTGCCCGCGTGGATGGCGCGGGTCTTGAAGCCGAATTCGCGGTCTGCCATGGGGATCACGCTATCGAGCGCCGAGCGGATGTCGCACCGCGGGCGTAACCCGAGGCAATCAGTCGCCGAGCACGTCGTCGGTCGTCGCGACCCGCGCGAAGCCGCCGCCGGCGAGGTTCACGGCGGTCGCCCGCGCGAGCTCCGCGGCGGTGAGGCGCAGGCCGCCCGGGCCCTCGAGGTCGAACGTGTGCGTCGCGTCGAGCGACACAGTGACGTCGTAGCCGAGGTTGCCACCCATGCGCGCCGTGGTCTCGACGCACATGTTCGTCTGGATGCCGCAGATCACGAGCTGACGGATGCCGCGGGCCGCGAGCCACGCGTGCAGGTCGGGCTCCCCGTAGAACGCCGAGTTCACCTGCTTGGTCACGAACAGGTCGTGCGGGGCATCCGCCGCCACGTCTTTCAGGGCGTTTCCCGGCGCGTCGGGTGCGAGCGACGACCCGGGGGAGCGGGAGTCGTGGCGCACGAGCACGATCGGCCGCGAGGCATCCGACCATGCGGTGATCAGGCGCCCGATGTTCGCCTCGGCGTCGGGGTTGTCGCGCTCACCCCATGCCGGGTCGTCGAAGCCCTGCTGCACGTCGATCACGATGAGGGCGGCGGTGTCGTCGAAGTCCATGTCCTCATGATGACTCGCCGTTCGGGCGGGCCCGGTCGCTTCAGCTGCCATTCCCCGGCGATCGCCTGCCACGCGGATGCCGCGACGGCGCGCCGGTACGGTGGGCGGATGATCCTCGAACACGCGATCCTCCCTGTCATGCCCGGCCTCGAGGCCGACTTCGAAGCCGCGTTCGCGGAGGCGAAGGCCATCATCGCCGGCATGCCCGGGTTCATCGACCTGCGGCTGTCGCGGTCGGTCGAGACTCCGAACGAGTATCTGCTGCTCGTGCACTGGGAGAGCGTCGAGGCGCACGCGGTCGGCTTCCGGGGCTCGCCCGAGTACGACCGCTGGCGCGCGCTGCTGCATGGCTTCTACCAGCCGTTCCCCGTCGTCGAGCACTTCGCCGAGGTGCACCGAGCCTGACCATGGCCTCGCGGCATCCGTGGGCCGTGGTGATCAACGTGTAAAGAATGCTTGACACATGGTCAAAGGTGTTTTACCTTGGGAATGTCAGGTTTTCTTTACACGGGAGTGGGCGCCGGCATGTCGTATGAAGAGAAGGGCACCTGGGTCTACCTCGTCGTCGCGGTCACCGGGTCCGCCGTGTACCTGTCCCTCGTCCTGCCCCAGTTGCTCGGCGGTGTGCCGGTCGACGAGATCGACTACGTGCCGGCGATGCTCTGGATCATCGGCGCGGCGATCGTCGCATCCATCGTGCTGCGCATCCTCGTCGAGATCGTGGTCCCCAGCGGGAACACCCGCGGCGACGTGCGCGACCGGGAGATCGACCGGCTCGGTGAGCGCGTCGGCGGCGCATTCGTCGTGATCGGCGCGCTCGTCGCGCTCGTGCTCGCGCTGTTCGAGGGCGGCTACTTCTGGATCGCCAACGTGATCTACCTCTGCTTCGTGCTCTCGGCGATACTGTCGAGCGTCACGAAGCTCATCGCCTACCGGCGTGGGGTTCCGTCGTGGTGAAACCGACCCGCGTCACGAACGACATCCGCTCGCTGCGCTTCCGCAACGGCGAGATGACCCAGGCCGACCTCGCCGAACGCATCGGCGTGACCCGTCAGACCGTCATCGCCATCGAGCAGGGGCGCTACTCGCCCTCGCTCGAGATGGCCTTCCAGATCGCGCGGATCTTCGGGGTCCCGCTCGACGACGTCTTCCAGTACCCCGACGCGCCGCCGGTCGAGGAGGGAGCAGCATCATGAGAGTCGCAGCCTACGAGCGGTACGGACCGCCTGAGGTGGTCGCCGTCTCCGAGCGGCCTGAGCCGGTGCCCGGCGAGGGACAGGTGCGCGTCCGCGTGCACGCCGCGGTGGTCGGCTCGTCCGACAGCGCCGCGCGATCGGGCACGCCCTGGTTCGCCCGCCTCGCCTTCGGGCTCCGAGCGCCGAAGCGCCACGTGCTCGGCTCCGAGTTCGCGGGTGTGGTCGACGCGGTCGGCCCGGGCGTCACCCGGTTCGCGGTGGGCGACCGGGCGTTCGGTGCCACGGGCATCGACCTCGGCGCCCACGCCGAGCACGTCCTCGTCGCCGAGTCGGGTGCCGTCGTGCGGCTTCCCGACGAGGTGGGAATGGCGGATGCCGCGGCGATCTGCGACGGCGCCCTTACCGCGTTGCCCTTCCTGCGCGACGCCGGGCACGTCCGACCGGGCGACCGGGTGCTCGTGAACGGCGCCTCCGGAAGCGTCGGCGCCGCCGCCGTGCAGCTTGCGAAGCACCTCGGAGCGGAGGTCACCGCGGTCTGCGGTCCCACGCACGTCGAGCTGATCGGGCGGCTCGGCGCCGACCGCGTGATCGACTACACGCGCGAGGACTTCACGCAGGCGCGCGGCGAGTACGACGTGATCTTCGACGCCGTCGGAAAGAGCACGTTCCGCCGATGCCGGCGTGCGCTCCTGGCCGGCGGCTCATTCCTCACGACGGTGCCCTCGTGGGCGATCATGTTCCAGCAGCTCACCTCGAAGCTCGGCAGCCGCCGCGCCGTCATCATGTTCACGGGCCTCCGGAAGGACGCCGAGAAGCTGCCCGACCTCGAGGAGCTCGGCACGCTCGCCGCCGCCGGTGGCCTCCGTCCGCCGATCGAGCGGGTGCTGCCGCTCGAGCAGATCGCGGCGGGCCATCGGATCGTCGACTGCGGGCACAAGGGCGGCAGCGTCGTCGTGACGATGGCGCCGGCCGAGCATCGTGCCGGGCCGTCGAGGCCCGCGGCATCCGGTCGCATGACGGAGCCGGCGTCGTGAGGGCGATCGTGGCGCACCGCTACGGCGGTCCCGAGGTGCTCTCGGTCGCCGAGGTCGGCGCGCCCGTGCCCGGTGACGACGAGGTGCTCGTCCGCGTGCGCGCCGTCGGCGTGAGCGCCGGCGACGCCCTGGTGATGCGCGGAGAGCCGCGGGCCGTGCGCCTCGCGTTCGGGCTGCGACATCCGAAGCAGCCGATCCTCGGTCGGGATGTCGCGGGCGAGGTCGAGGCCGTCGGTGCGGCCGTGACGCGGTTCCGCGTCGGCGATGCCGTCTACGCCGAGTCCGACCAAGGCGGTTATGCCGAGCTCGTCGCGGTGCAGGAGCGGTTCGTGGCGCTGCGGCCGGCCACCGTCGACGTGATCCACGCCGCGGCAGTCCCCGTGTCGGGCACCACCGCGCTGCAGGGGCTGAGGCTCGCCGGAGTGGTGCCGGGGCAGCACGTGCTCGTGAACGGCGCGTCGGGCGGCGTGGGCGGGTTCGCCGTGCAGCTCGCCAAGGCGATGGGCGCCGAGGTGACCGGCGTCTGCCGCGCCGCGAAGGCCGACCACGTGCGCGCGATCGGCGCCGACCAGGTCATCGACTACACGACCGAGGATTTCACGGCCGGCGGGCCCCGCTACGACGTGATCTTCGACCTGGTCGCCGATCACCCGCTCGATCGCGTCCGCCGCGCACTCGCTCCGCGAGGCACGCTCGTGCTCTCGTCGGGGAAGGGCGGCAAGGTCTTCGGGCCGATCGGCCGCATCGTCCGGGCTTCCGTTGCGTCGCCGTTCGTGTCGCAGCACCTCAGGTCGCTCGCCGCCAGGCGGAACGGCGACGATCTCGCCGAGCTCACCCGCCGCATCGAGGCGGGCGAGGTCGCACCGGTCGTCGACGAGGTGTTCCCGTTCGAGCGTGCCGCCGACGCCGTCGCGCGTCTCGAGTCGGGCGCGGTGCGCGGCAAGGTCGTCATCCTGGTGGGCTGAGTCGACCCAGCACTCATCCGAGCAGCACGGCGCCGTACGCGAGCGCCGCGACGAGCACCCATGACGTGAGGCCGACGACGAGCGCACGCCAGCCCGTGGTCGCGAGCTCCGCGAACCGGATCGACGCGCCGAGCGCGAACAGCGCCGTCGCGAGGAGCGCCGTCTGCACGACGTCGGCCCCGGTCAGCAGCCACTCGGGCAGCGGCACGAAGGTGTTCAGGAGCATCGCGGCCACGAACCCTGCGATGAACAGCGGCACGATCGCCGGCGGCGGCCCCGACGGCGGGGTCGCGCGCCGGCGCTCGACCGCGGCCGTGATCGCGACCATCGGCGCGAGCATGAGCACGCGGGTGAGCTTCACCACGACCGCGACCGCGAGCGCCGCCGACCCTGCGAGCTGGGCGGTGGCAACGACCTGGCCGACGTCGTGCACCCCGGCTCCGACCCAGTGCCCGAATCCAGTGGCCCCGAGGCCGAGCGGATGCCACAGCGCGGGCAGCACCGCGATCGCGAGCGTGCCGCACAGGGTGACGAGCGCGATCGGCACCGCCTGCTCCTCCTCCTCCGCGCGCACCGTCGACGCCATCGCCCCGATCGCGGATGCGCCGCAGATCGCGAACCCGCTCGCGACGAGCACCGGCTGGTGCCCGGGAAGGCCGAGGGCGCGGCCGAGCCCGATCGTGCCCGCGAACGTCAGCACCACGACCGCGACGGTGGTCGCGATCGAGATCCAGCCGAGCCCGGCGATGTCGACGAGGCTGAGCTTCAGGCCGAGGAGCACGATGCCGAGACGCAGGAGGCTCCGCGCCGAGAACCGCAGCCCCGGCGCGAGCGAGCCGGTGAGCGCGGGCCGCAGCGCCGGCACCTGCCCCACGACGATGCCGAGCGCGACCGCCGCGGTGAGGATCGGCACGGCCGGAACCGCGAGGTGCACGAGCCACGAGACGAGGGCCGCGGATGCCGCGACGACGAGTCCCGGCATCCGTTCACGCATCGTTCAACGCTAGCCGACGGCGCGCGTGCCTCCGGTGATGTGGCGATCGACGAAATCGAGCACCGCCTCGCCGGCGGGATCGATGAGATGGCCGCCCGGGACACGGGCGAACTCGGCCGACGGGATCAGCTCGGCGAGTCGCGCAGTGCCGCGGCGGAGCGGCTCGGGCGAGTCGGTCGCGGCGACGATGAGGGTGGGCGTGGCGAGTGCTGCGAGCTCCGCTGCGTCGAATGTCCGCGGCCGGGCACTGAGGTCCATGCCGGCACCGTGCAGCTCCGCGCGCGTGCCGTCGTTCGTTCCGGCGAACATCTCCCGCAGCGCCGCCGGCAACGCGTTCCAGGTCGCATCGCCGAGCGCATCGCGGATGACCGTCTCGGCGACGATGGACGGGTCGCGTGCTTCCGCGTCGAGCACGCGGTGGCGCAGGGCGTCGGCCCAGGCTCGGTCCGCGTCGTCGAGCGTGAACACGGCGGGTTCGAGCAGCACGAGGGCGCGCACGGCGCGCGGTTCACGGATGGCGAGCTCGAGCGCGATGAGGCCCCCGGTGCTGCGCCCGATCACGATCGCCGGGACGGCGTCGAGCGCATCGAGCAGGGCGAGGGCATCGTCGACGTGGTCGCGGAGGTCGACGGGCACGGCCGCCGGTTCGGTCGGGCTCCGGAGGAATCCGCGCCGGTCGTAGGTGATGCAGCGGCCGTGGCGGGCGAGTTCTGCCGCCGCGGGCTCCCACATGACGGCGGAACTGGGCGTGCCGTGGAGTCCGAGGATGGGAACGCCCTCGCCCCCGACCTCGACGTGCAGTTCGGCCGCGTTCACGGTGATGCGAGGCACGATGTCAGGCTACCCCGCGGTCGCTCAGGTGACCCAGCTCGGCGCCCAGAAATGCAGCTGCCGGAACTCGGGCGTGACCGGGATCCCCGTCCAGATCGGGTAGTAGAACACCGACACGAGCACCACGAAGCCCAGGAAGACCGCGACGGTCGCGATCCCGCGCTGGCGTCGCCACCTCACGTCGTCGCGACGCCCGAGGATGAGCGCGATCACGGCCGCCAGGGCGAGCATCGTGTAGGGCTGGAACGCGATCGAATAGAACTGGAAGATGGTGCGGTCGAGGTACATGAGCCACGGCAGGTAACCGGCCGCCAGGCCGAGCAGGATCGCGCCGGCCTGCCACTCCCGGTACCGCGCGAGCCGGTAGACGAGATAGACGGATGCCGCGGCCGCCGCCCACCAGATGAGCGGGTTGCCGATGCCGATGATCGATTCCCAGCACGTGTCGGCGCCGCATCCGCCCGATCCGTCTTCGACGGCGCGGAAGTAGATGTTCGTCGGCTTGAACATGATCAGCCAGGTCAGGGGGTTCGCCTGCGAGGGGTGCTCGCCGTGCACGCCGATGTGGTACGTGTACGCGGACTGGTGGTAGTGCCACAGGCTCTGCAGCGAGTGCGGCACCCATGCGAGCCACCCGCTCGCCTGGTTCGCGGCCTCGTCGGCCCAGTGCCGGTAGTACCCGCCGTCGGAGACGAGCCAGCCCGTCCACGAGGCCAGGTACACGGCCGCGGCCACCGGGACGAGGAGGAGGAAGGTCACGGGGCCCTGCTTCAGCACCGAACCGGTGAGCCAGAACGGTACGCCGGCCCGCCGACGCGCGAGGGCGTCGACCACGACGAGGTAGAGACCGAATGCCGCGAGGAACCATGCGCCCGACCACTTCACCGCGCAGGCGGCCCCGAGCGCGGCGCCCGCGGCGACGACCCACGGCCGTGTCCAGATCGCCGGCCCGTAGTGCGGATCCCGCCCGCCGGCCCGGGCCTCGTCGAGCCGCTCCTCGAGCACGCGCTTCGCGTGCGATCGGTCGAGCAGCATGAACCAGAACCCGAGCAGGGCGAAGAACATGACCCAGTTGTCGAGCAGCGCCACGCGCGACATCACGATCGCGTTGCCGTCGACGGCGAGGAGCAGTGCCGCGATGACCGCGACGATCGTCGAGGGCCAGAGCCGGCGTGCCACGAGGGCGAGGAGGAACACCGCGAGCGTGCCGGCGAGTGCCGTCGACGCGCGCCACCAGAATGCGTCGCCAGCGCCGAAGGCGGCCATGCCGAGCGCGATCATCCACTTGCCGAGCGGCGGATGCACCACGTAGGCGGGATCGTCGAGGAAGATGCCCGTGTCACCGCGCGCGAAGTCCTCATCCGCACCCTCGGGCCAGGCCGATTCGTAGCCGTTCTGGAGGAGTGTCCAGGCGTCCTTCACGTAGTACGTCTCGTCGAAGACGATCGTGTCGGGCTGCCCGAGATTCCAGAACCGCAGTACCCCGGCGAGGAGCGTCACGAGGATCGGGCCGCCCCAGTACCAGAGCGCGCGCCTGCGCGGAGTGGCGAGCATGCGCGCCCACCATGCGTCGAGGCGCGTGCCGCGGGGCTCGGGCGAGGGTTCGACGTGCTGGTCGTCGGATGCCGCGGGGTGCGCACCGGCCGCGTCGGTCACAACACCCATGTGCCCCAGAGTAATCGGCAGTCCGGCCAGTCGACCGGCGTTTCCGCGGATGCGACACACTGGAGCCATGATCATCCTCGCGGCGACGCCCATCGGCAACCTCGGCGACGCGTCGGCCCGACTCCGCGAGGCACTCGAGCAGGCCGCCGTCGTGGCATCCGAGGACACCCGGGTGACGCAGCGCCTGCTCGCGGGACTCGGCGTCGAGAACCGGCCGCGGCTCATCGCCCTGCACGAGCACAACGAGCGACAGAAGGCGGCCGAGCTCGTCGAGCTCGCCCGCGACGGCGACCTCCTCGTGCTGAGCGACGCGGGCATGCCGACCGTCTCCGACCCGGGATTCCCCCTCGTGCAGGCCGCGGCGGCGGCGGGCGTCGACGTGACCGCGATTCCCGGGCCGTCGGCGGTGATCACCGCGCTCGCCGTGTCGGGCCTGCCGACCGACCGGTTCGCGTTCGAGGGCTTCCTGCCGCGCAAGGCGGGCGAGCGCGCCCGCCGACTCGCCGAGCTCGCGGGCGATCGCCGCACGCTCGTGTTCTTCGAGGGCCCGTCGCGCCTCGCCGCGAGCCTCGAGGCGCTCGCCGAGGCGTTCGGCGCCGAGCGGCCCGCCGCGGTGTGCCGCGAGCTCACGAAGCTCCACGAGGAGGTGCGCCGTGGCGGGCTCGCCGAGCTCGCCGTGTGGGCGGCAGGGGGAGTGCGCGGCGAGATCTGCGTGGTCGTCGGCGGCGCCGAGGAGGAGCGGGCGGATGCCGCGACCGCCCTCGACCGCGTGCTCGGGCTCGCGGCATCCGGAACCCGGCTGAAGGACGCCGCGGCGATCGTGGCCGCCGAGACCGGCCTCGGCAAGCGCGACCTCTACGAATCGGCGCTGGCCTCCCGGAGCACCCGTTAGCTCAGCCTCGGCAAGCGCGACCTCTACGAATCCGCGCTGGCCTCCCGGAGCACCGGGTAGTCGCCGCCGCCCTGTCGGTTCGCTCCCGGGTGCGGGACAATGGCGGTATCGAACAACGGTGCAGTACCGCTCAACGGTGGAGGTGCCCCATGGCGCATGCGGTCCGGTACTCCGGTTTCGGCGGGCCCGAGGTGCTCGAAGTCGTCGAGGTGCCGACGCCCGAACCGGGTGAGGGCGAGGTGCTCGTCGAGGTGTTCGCCACAGGGCTCAACCCTGTCGAGAGCGCGATGCGGCGCGGCGAGCATCCCGAACGCTGGCCGGTCGAGTTCCCCGCCGCGCAAGGCCACGATCTCGCCGGTGTGGTCATCGCGACGGGTCCGGGCACGTCCCGCTTCTCGCGCGGCGACGAGGTCATGGGGTTCGTCGAGCGCGGCGCCCAGGCGACCCACGTCGCGGTCCCGGAGGCCAACCTGCTGTCCCGACCGCCGGCGCTCTCGTGGGAGGTCGCCGGATCGCTGCACACGGCCGGCACGATGGCGTGGACCGCGGTCGAGGGGCTCGGACTCGGCCCTGCCGACGTGGTGGTGATCACCGCGGCCGCGGGCGGCGTCGGATGCCTCGCCGCGCAGTTCGCACGCATGAGGGGTGCGACCGTCATCGGCACGAGCGCAGAGGCGCGCTTCGATTTCCTGCGCCAGTTCGGGGTGCTCCCGACCTCGTACGGCCCTGGGTTGGCCGACAGGGTGCGCGTTCTGTCGTCGCACCCGATCACCGCGTTCCTCGACTTCCTGGGCGGCGAGGTGCCGGAAGCCCTCGCCCTCGGAGTGCCGCAGTCGCGCATCCTCACGGTGCTCGACTGGGAGGCCGTCGACACGCACGGCGTCGCGAAGATCTACCCCGGCGACGTCGTCGCGCTCGGACGGGTCGCGGCCCTCGCGGCCGCCCGACGCATCCGCCTGCCGATCGCAGACGTGTTCTCACTCGAGTCGGTCGCCGACGCGTACCGCGCGCTCGACAAGCGCGAGGCGCCCGGCAAGATCGTGCTCGGGCTCCGCGTCGTCGACTACCCGGGCCAGCGGGTGAAGGAACCCGATATCAAGGAGCAGGACGTCACGCTCGGCGTGCCGACGCCGCACGCGCACGTGGACGTGGAGGAGGCGGTGCCGCCCGCGATCGGCGACGGCAGCGTGCGCCGCCGGCACCGGGAGGAGCACGAGCGGGAGGCATGACCGGGCGCGGCCGCAACACGGACGAAGCGGCATCCGCTCGCCCGTAGGATTGACCGCATGGCCGACGCCTCCTCGTTCTATATCACCACGCCCATTTTCTACGTCAACGACGTGCCCCACATCGGGCACGCCTACACCGAGGTGGCTGCCGATGTGCTCGCGCGCTGGCACCGTCAGGCGGGCAGGGACACGTGGATGCTCACGGGCACCGACGAGCACGGCCAGAAGATCCTCCGCACCGCGACGGCGAACGACGTGACCCCGAAGGAGTGGGCCGACAAGCTCGTCGCCGAGGCGTGGAAGCCGCTGCTCGCGACCATCGATGTCGTGAACGACGACTTCATCCGCACGACCGATGAGCGCCACGAGCTGAACGTCCAGAAGTTCCTGCAGAAGCTCTACGACGACGGCCACATCTACACGGGCGAGTACGAGGGCTACTACTGCGTCGGTTGCGAGGAGTACAAGCAGCAGGCCGAGCTCGTGCCGGGCAGCGGGGAATACGAGGGGCAGTTCGTCTGCGCGATCCACTCGAAGCCCGTCGAGTTGCTGCACGAGAAGAACTACTTCTTCCGCATGTCGGCGTTCGCCGACAAGCTGCTGGCGCTCTATGAGGAGCTGCCCGAGTTCGTGCAGCCCGAGTCGGCGCGAAATGAGGTCGTCTCCTTCGTGAAGCGAGGCCTCGCCGACCTCTCCATCTCGCGGTCGACGTTCGACTGGGGCGTCAAGGTGCCGTGGGACGAGTCGCACGTGGTCTACGTGTGGTTCGACGCACTGCTCAACTACATCACCGCCGTCGGCTACGGGCAGGACGACGCCGAGTTCGCCCGCCGCTGGCCTGCCCAGCACGTCGTCGGAAAGGACATCCTGCGCTTCCATGCCGTGATCTGGCCTGCCATGTTGATGGCCGCGGGCCTGGACGTGCCGAAGGGCGTGTTCGGCCACGGATGGCTCCTCGTCGGCGGCGAGAAGATGTCGAAGTCGAAGCTCACGGGCATCGCGCCCGAGCAGATCACCGAGACGTTCGGCTCCGACGCGTTCCGCTTCTACTTCATGTCGGCGATCCACTTCGGCCAGGACGGCTCGTTCTCATGGGAAGACCTGGCCGCCCGCTATCAGGCCGAGCTCGCGAACGGCTTCGGCAACCTCTCCTCGCGCGTCGTCGCCATGATCATGCGGTACTGCGGCGGCGAGGTGCCGACGGCCTCCGAGCGGTCGGCCGCCGACCACGAGATCGCGGCGATCGAGCAGCGTGCGACGGATGCCGCGTGGTCGGCCGTCGATCGTCTCGCGATCCACGAGTCGATCGCGGCCGCGTGGGAGCTGGTCGACGCCCTGAACGGGTATCTCACGGTGGAGGAGCCCTGGACGCTCGCGAAGGACCCGCACCAGCGCGCCCGCCTCGAGACGGTGCTCGCCACCGCGTACCACGGCCTCGGCACGCTCGCCGTGCTGCTCTCGCCGGTGCTGCCCAAGGCGACGGCGAAGCTGTGGACGGCGCTCGGCGCCCCCGGCACCGTGCAGGGGCAGCCCATCGACCGCGCGAACGAGTGGGCGGTCGGCACGCAGGTCGCGCCGCTCGAGGCGCTGTTCCCGCGCGTCGAGGTATCCGAGTGAGCGACGGGCGGTGAGCGAGCACCTGCGTTCCCGCACCGACCCTTCGACAGGCTCGGGGACCAGGCAGTACCCGCCGCCGCCCGAGCCGCTCGCCGTCGGCGTGTACGACAACCACACGCACCTCGAGATCGCCGATGGCCCCCCTTCGGCCGGCTCAGGGACTCCGTCGGGCTCGGGGACCGTCGGCATGTCCGTGCACGAGCACCTCGAGCGCGCGGCATCCGTCGGCGTCCTCGGCGCCGTGCAGGTGGGCACGGATGTCGCGACGTCGCGGTGGTCGGCCGAGGTCGCCGAGCGCGAACAGCGCCTGCTCGCCGCGGTCGCGCTGCACCCGAACGAGGCGCCCCTGCTCGAGGCCGCCGGCAGGCTCGACGATGCGCTCGCCGTGATCGACGAGCTCGCGGCGCGGCCGCGGGTGCGGGCCGTCGGCGAGACCGGCCTCGACTTCTACCGCACCGGCGAGGGAGGTCGAGGCGCGCAGTTCCGCTCGTTCGAGGCGCACATCGAGATCGCGAGCCGGCATGGGCTGGCGCTGCAGATCCACGATCGCGACGCGCACGACGACGTGCTCGCGACGCTGCGGCGCGTGGGCGCGCCCGAGCGCACGGTGTTCCACTGCTTCTCGGGCGGCGAGGAACTGGCGCGACTCGCGAGCGACGCGGGGTGGTACCTCTCGTTCGCGGGGAACGTCACGTTCAAGAACGCCGAGAACCTCCGTGAGGCGCTGCGAATCGCGCCGCACGATCGCATCCTGGTCGAGACGGATGCCCCGTACCTCACGCCGGCGCCCCTGCGCGGCCGGCCGAATGCGCCGTACCTCGTGCCGCACACGATGCGCTTCATGGCCGAGGTGCTGGGCGCCGACCTCGACGAACTCTGCGAACAGGTCGCGTCGAACACGCGGTCGGTGTACGGACCGTGGCATGATGAGCCCGTGTCGGGGGCACCGGAGTCTGCAGGGGGCCGGCGATGAACGCGCATCGCCATGCGGCCGAGGGCCCCGAGAGCGCACCGCGCCTCCTCGGGCCGGCCGAGATCCGCGACCTCGCCCAGCTCCTCGACGTCACGCCCACGAAGAAGCTCGGGCAGAACTTCGTGCACGACGCCAACACCGTGCGCCGCATCGTGCAGATCGCCGGCGTGCAGCGCGGCGAGACGGTGCTCGAGATCGGCCCCGGGCTCGGCTCGCTCACCCTCGGGCTGCTCGAGGCCGGGGCATCCGTCATCGCCGTCGAGATCGACGGGCGGCTCGCCGAGCAGCTGCCGCACACCGTGCGCGTCATGCAGCCCGGCACCTCGCTCACGGTCGTGCACGCCGACGCCCTGCGTGTGACCGAGCTGCCGGGCGAGCCGGTGCGACTGGTCGCGAACCTTCCGTACAACGTGTCGGTGCCGGTGCTTCTGCACCTGTTGGAGCACATGCCGTCCATCCGGTCGGGCATCGTCATGGTGCAGGCAGAGGTCGGTCATCGGCTCGCGGCGGAGCCCGGCTCGAAGGTGTACGGCGCACCGAGCGTGAAAGCGGCGTGGTACGGCACCTGGCGCACGGCGGGCCACGTCTCGCGCATGGTGTTCTGGCCGGTGCCGAACGTGGACTCCGTGCTCGTCGGGTTCGAGCGTGACGACGAACCCGGCACCGAGGCCGAACGACAGGCGACGTTCGCGCTCGTCGACGCCGCGTTCGGGCAGCGTCGCAAGATGCTGCGACAATCGCTCTCGGGCGTGCTCGGCGGCACGGCGGCGGCGGCGGCCGCGCTCGAGCGCGCGGGCGTCGACCCCCAGGCGCGCGGCGAGCAGTTGCAGGTCGATGACTTCCTCGCCATCGCGCGGGTGGCGGCCGCCCCGATCGAGGCGTGACGGCGCACGGATCGCCCTTCCGCGGCATCCGCGCCCGCACTACCGTGGTCACATGGACGTGCCGGTCGGGAGCAATGCCGAGGGTGTCGGCGACGAGGCGGTCCTCGCCGCGACGGGCAGGGGCCGTGACGAGTGGTTCGCCCTGCTCGACGAAGCGGGCGCCGGGGCGTGGAAGCACAGGCAGATCGCGTCCTGGCTCGTCGGCGAGCACGGCGTCGACGGCTGGTGGGCGCAGGGCATCACCGTCGGATTCGAGCAGGCCCGCGGCATCCGCCGGCCGGGTCAGCGGCAGGACGGCACGTTCGAGGCGAGCGTCAGTCGCACGGTCGACCTCGGCACTGCCGATGCGCTGCAGGCGCTGGCCGACGTCGTGGGGGCCGAGCTCGACGCCGAGCCGCTCGCCCTGAACCTCACCGCGAAGCATCCCACCGCGAGGTTCCCGCTCGACGGCGGCGAGTTCGTGCTCGCCTCGGTCAGCCCGCTCGCGAACGGCCGCTCGTCGATCGGACTCACCTGGGGGAGGATGCCCGACGGCTCGCGGCTCGCCGACGTCAAGGCCAGCATGCGCGGGTGGCTGCGGACGGTCGGTTGACGGGGTTCCGCCGTGCCCGTGGGATAGCGTGACAGCATGACGATCGCGGCGACGGACGAGGCAGTGCACGTTCGAGCGCCCGGCAAGATCAACCTCCTCATGCGCGTCGGCGAGGTGCAACCCGACGGGTACCACGACGTCGCCACCGCCTACCAGGCGGTGTCGCTGTACGAAGAGGTCAAGGCGTGGCCCGACGACGAGTTCAGCGTCACGTTCAGCGGAAGCGTCGACACGTCGGGCCTGCCGACGGATGCCTCGAACCTCGCGATCCGGGCGGCGAAGCTGCTCGCCCGCACCGCGGGGGTACCGGGCGGCGTGCACCTCGAGATCGAGAAGCACGTGCCGATCGCCGGAGGCATGGGCGGTGGTTCCGCGGATGCCGCGGCCACCCTCGTGGCCTGCGACGCGATGTGGGGCACCGTGCTCGCCAAGGAGCAGCTGCATGCCCTCGCGGCGAAGCTCGGCGCCGACGTGCCGTTCGCGCTGTCGGGCGGCACCGCGATCGGCACCGGTCGCGGCGACCGGCTGAGCCCCGCGCTCGCGACGGGGTCGTTCCACTGGGTGCTCGCGCTCGCCGAGTTCGGGCTCTCGACGCCCGGCGTGTACCGCGAGCTCGATCGCCGGCGCGGCGAGGTGCCACGGCTCGACGCCGTCGACTCGCCGCCCGTGGTCGACGCCGCGGTGCTCCAGGCGCTCCGCGCGGGCGACCCGCGGCGCCTCGCCGATGCCCTCCACAACGACCTCCAATCGGCCGCGCTCGGCCTCGCGCCCGGACTCGCCGGCATCCTCGAGCTCGGCGAGGCGCACGGTGCGATCGCCGGGATCGTCTCGGGTTCGGGGCCGACCGTCGCGTTCCTCGCCGACGACGCCGACTCGGCGCTCCAGCTGCAGATCGCGCTCTCCGCGGCACGCCTGAACGCCGTGCACGTGCACGGTCCCGTGCACGGCGCTCGGATCATGTACGCGTAGCATGGCTCGCTGAGATCGTCGAAGCGCGCCGGATCCCTTCGACGAACTCAGGGAACGCGGCCCTTCGACGGGCTCAGAGACCGGCGGGCTAGGCTCGAATCCGACATGGCACACCTCCTCGGCGCCGAGCGCCTGCACCTCGAGTTCCCGACGCGCACCGTCTTCGACGAGGTCACCCTCGGCATCGACGAGGGCGACCGCATCGGCGTCGTCGGACGCAACGGCGACGGCAAGTCCACCCTGCTGAAGCTCCTTGCGGGACGGCTCGAGGCCGACGCCGGGCGGGTCACGCGCCGCCGCGGCATCCGGATCGGCATGCTCGACCAGGCCGACGTGGTCGACCCGGGCCGCACCGTGGCGGAGGCCGTGGTCGGCGGAATCGAGGAGCACGTGTGGGCCGGTGACGCGAAGGTGCGCGACGTCATCGCGGGCCTGCTCGCGGATGTCCCGTGGCAGGCGCAGGTCGCGAGCCTCTCGGGCGGGCAGCGTCGCCGCGTCGGCCTCGCGGCCCTGCTCGTCGGCGACTGGGACGTCGTGTTCCTCGACGAGCCCACCAACCACCTCGACGTCGAGGGCATCGCCTGGCTCGCGCGGCACCTGAAGCGCCGGTGGGCGACGGATGCCGGTGCCCTCGTCGTCGTGACGCACGACCGCTGGTTCCTCGACGAGGTGTGCACCGGCACCTGGGAGGTGCACGACGGCATCGTCGAGCCGTTCGAGGGCGGGTACGCGGCGTACGTGCTGCAGCGGGTCGAGCGGGATCGGATTGCCGCGGCATCCGAGGCCAAGCGGCAGAACCTCATGCGCAAGGAGCTCGCGTGGCTGCGCCGCGGCGCCCCCGCACGCACCTCGAAGCCGAAGTTCCGCATCGAGGCGGCGAACCAGCTCATCGAGAACGAGCCGCCCGTGCGGAATCCGGTCGAACTCAGCCGGCTCGCGGTGTCACGGCTCGGCAAGGACGTCGTCGACCTGCTCGGCGTGTCGGTCGTCTACCCTTCGACGGGCTCAGGGCACGGCCCTGTGACGGATGCCGCGCCGGGCGCGCCTGCGACGCGCACCGTGCTGCACGACCTCGAGTGGCGCATCGCGCCGGGGGAACGCACCGGCATCCTGGGGGTGAACGGCGCGGGCAAGTCGACGCTCCTCGGGCTCGTGACCGGAGCGGTGCAGCCGACGACCGGACGCGTGAAGCACGGCAAGACGGTGAAGATCGCAACCCTCAGCCAGGAGCTCGCCGAGCTCGCCGAGTGGGCCGACGAGCGCGTCAGCGCGGTGATCGCCGAGCAGCGCACCGCGTACACGATCGGCTCGGGCTCGAAGGCGGTCGAGCTCACGCCCGGGCAGCTGCTCGAGCGGCTCGGGTTCACGAGCGCGCAGCTCTCGACGCCGGTCAAGAACCTCTCGGGCGGTCAGAAGCGTCGCCTGCAGCTGCTGCTCATCCTGCTCTCGGAGCCGAACGTGCTCATCCTCGACGAGCCCACGAACGACCTCGACACCGACATGCTCGCCGCGATCGAAGACCTCCTCGACTCGTGGCCGGGCACCCTCATCGTCGTGAGCCACGACCGATACCTCATCGAGCGCGTCACCGACCGGCAGTTCGCGATCCTCGACGGGCACCTGCGCGACCTTCCGCGGGGGGTCGAGCAGTACCTCGAGCTGCGCCGGCAGGGCAAGCTCGCAGAGCCTGTCGAAGCGAGCCGGGTGCCTTCGCCGCTGCTCCCTTCGACGAGCTCAGGGAGCGGGGGGTCCGCTGCGCTCGCCGGGGCGGAGCGCCGCGCCGCCGAGAAGGAGCTCTCGTCGATCGACCGGCGCCTGGAGAAACTGCAGGCGCAGATCGCCGAGCAGCACGAGCGGCTCGCGCGCCACGACCAGAGCGACTACGTGGGACTCGGGGAGCTAGGCGACGAACTCGGGCGACTCGAGGCATCCGTCGCGGAGCTCGAAACCCGGTGGCTCGAGGTGTCGGAGGCCCTCGAAGGCTGATCGCCTCGCAGCATCCGCCGATTCGCAGCAATCTGCTCGAAGGAACTGTGACGTGGCGTGACTCCTGCGTCATGAGGCCGAAGATCGTTCGCATATCGTGGAGATGCGCCCGCGCTCGCGGCATCGAAGCCCCCACCGTTCACCGACCGTGGCGGAGCCATGCCTGCTCCACGCTCACCAGCACCCCGATCGCGGCGCGCTCACGCGAAAGGGAACCCCGAATGTCACGCACCACCACCAGGCTCTTCGCCGCTTTGGCGACCGTCCCGCTCATCGCCGGCCTCGCCGCGTGCGCTGCGCCCGCCGCGGGCGAGGGCGTGTCCGACGACGTCGTGAAGATCGGGGTCGTCGGCAAGAGCGACCCGCAGTGGCCCGCGTTCGAAGAGGCTGCGGCCGAGGCAGGCATCACCATCGAGATCATCGACTTCGCCGACTACGCGCAGCCCAACCCTGCCACGACCGAGGGCGAGCTCGACCTCAACCAGTTCCAGCACATCGTCTACCTCGCCGACTACAACGTGTCGGCCGGCGAGGACCTCGTGCCGATCGGCTCGACGGCGATCTACCCGCTCGGTCTCTACTCGACGAAGTACGACTCGGTGAAGGACATCCCGGCGGGCGAGACCGTCGCGGTGCCGAACGACGCGTCGAACCAGGCGCGTGCGCTCCTCGTGCTGCAGTCGGCCGGCCTCATCGAGTTGAAGAGCGGCGGCAGCATCTTCTCCGACCTCGCCGACATCGACGAGTCGACGTCGAAGGTGAAGGTCACCGCGCTCGAGGCGTCGCTCACTCCGACGTCGCTGCCCGACCTCGCCGCGGCCATCATCAACAACGACTTCGTCGAGGATGCCGGCCTCGCATTCGAGGATGCCATCGCGCAAGACGACCCGAGCGACCCGAACGCCCTGCCCTACGTGAACATCTTCGCCACCCGTTCAGGCGACGCCGAGAACGAGACGTACCTGAAGCTCGTCGAGATCTTCCAGACCGATCCCGAGGTGCAGGCGGGCCTCATCGAGTCGTCCGGCGGCACCGCCGTCTCCGTGAAGACGCCCGTGGGCGACCTCGTCGACTCGCTCACCGAGGTCGAGGCCGATACGAAGGCTGCCAAGGGCTAGGAGCACCCATGGCGCTCGTCGCCCTGCGGAACGTCACGAAGACGTATCCCACGCCCGAGAAGACTGGCTCACCCGTCGTCGCGATCGACGACGTCACCCTCGAGGTCGAACCCGGTGACGTGTACGGGATCATCGGCTATTCCGGCGCCGGCAAGTCCACGCTCGTTCGCCTGGTGAACGCGCTCGAACCGGCGACATCCGGAAGCATCGAGATCGACGGCCTCGATATCACGGCCCTGCCCGAGCGGGAGCTGCGTCGCATCCGGCTGGGCATCGGCATGATCTTCCAGCAGTTCAACCTCTTCGATTCGAAGACGGTGTGGGCGAACATCGCCTATCCCCTCAGCGTCGCAGGCCGGCCGAAGGCGGAGATCGCAGCTCGAGTCGGCGAGCTCCTCGATTTCGTGGGGCTCGACGACAAGGCGCGGAGCTACCCCGACCAGCTCTCGGGCGGTCAGAAGCAGCGCGTCGGCATCGCCCGCGCGCTGGCCACGTCGCCCCGGCTGCTCCTCGCCGACGAGGCGACGAGCGCGCTCGACCCCGAGACGACGCAGGAGGTGCTCGCGCTCCTGAAGCGCGTGAACCGCGAGTTCGGGGTCACGATCATCGTCATCACCCACGAGATGGACGTCATCCAGTCGATCGCGACGAAGGTCGCGGTCATGGACGGGGGTCGTGTCATCGAGCACGGCGACGTGTTCGACGTGTTCTCGAACCCGCAGAACGCGTCATCCGAGCGCTTCGTCGCGACCGTCGTGAAGGGCGTCCCGTCGCCCGCGGAGCTCGCCGTGCTGCGGGAGCGGCACGAGGGCCGCATCGTCACGATCTCGTTCCGCGACGGCGACGCCTCTCAGGCATCCGTCTTCCTCGAACTCGCGAACGCGGGGCTCGAGTTCGAGCTCGTCTACGGCGGGATCAACGACATCCGCGGTCGCGCGTTCGGCCACCTGACCCTCGCGATCAGGGGTGCGGATGTCGCGACGGATGCCGCGCTCGCGCGGATCGCCGAACGGGTCGACGTGACGGAGGCGGCCTGATGGATCGTCTGCTCGAGCTTCAGGGCGAGTTCTGGGTCGCCGCCGTCGAGACGCTCTACATGGTGACGCTCACGCTGCTCTTCGGCGGCCTCGCGGGGCTCCTGCTCGGCATCGCGCTCTACACGACGCGACCCGGCAGCCTGCTCTCGAATCGCACCGTGTTCACCGTCGTGAACGTGGTCATCAACTTCTTCCGGCCGATTCCGTTCATCATCTTCATCGCCGCAGTGCAGCCCCTCTCGCGCCTCGTGATCGGCACGGGCATCGGCAACAATGCACTCATCTTCGCCCTCTCCCTTGCCGCATCGTTCGCGATCGGCCGCATCGTGGAACAGAACCTGCTCACCGTGTCGCCCGGCGTGATCGAGGCGGCGCGAGCGATGGGTGCGGGGCCGTTCCGCATCCTGCGCACAGTGGTGATCCCCGAGGCACTGGGACCGCTCATCCTCGGCTACACCTTCGTGCTCGTCGCGATCATCGACATGACGGCGGTGGCCGGATACATCGGCGGTGGCGGCCTCGGAACATTCGCTCTCGTCTACGGCTACCGTCAGTTCGAGCCGATGATCACGTGGGCGGCGGTCTTGCTCATCGTCGTGTTCGTGCAGGCTGCGCAGTTCCTCGGCAACCGGCTGGCGCGGAAGGTGCTCCGCCGGTAGCTCATGCGTGATCGTCGGGGGCGAACCAACGTGCGCCGTCGTCGTGCAGGATGAACTGCGCTCGAACGGCCACACCCGCGTCGCGACATGCTTCGCCAAGCCCTCTCGCCCAGGCTCGATCGGCCGCGGTGGACTCGGCGGTGCCGAGTCGCTCCCACACGAACACGACCTTCCGGGCGCCGGCGTGGTCCGCGATCTCGGCCAGGCGTTGCGCCAGTACGTGGGCGGCTGTCGCATCAGGGCCGCAAGGCTCGTCGGGATGCTCCGGGTAGTCGGCCATCGGCATGATGAGTGGCAACTGCCTGTCGTGCTCATCGAGGTACAGGGTCCACCATTGGCGGCGGATTGCGCCGTCGAGCAGGTCGGAGACGCGCTCGTGCAGCGCCCGGTCGGAGGTGAGTGGGAGTTGGGAGGCGTCATCGGCCTCGAGTCGTGTCATGACGCCATCGTGGGGCGCCGGGCGCGAGACGGAGGTCGAGTGACGGTCTCGGGTGATCAGCCGGGGCGGCATTCGTCCTGTGGAGGAGAAGTGGATCATGCTCAGAAAGGTGGGAGCGTCGGCCATGGGGGTGGCTGGCCTCCGACATGGTCAACTGATTCAGTGTCGTGACCTCGGTCGTCGTTCGCCGCCGCGCGGGGTGACCAGGATCGGCCCGGCGGTGCGATGGTGTCGTTGCCCGTTGGCACCCGACGAGCCGGATGCGTGACGTGCGTGCGGCCCGCCAGTGACCGCCACTCGAACACGCCGTCTGCCAGATGCCGTACCGACCAGGACGTCTCATGTTTGAGGTGATGGTGCAGCGAGCAGACGTGGCCGAGATTGTCGTGTGAGGTGCCGCCCAGGTACTGCCAATCGAAGGTGTGATCGGCCTCGCAACCGACGGCTGGGCGGTTGCAGTCCGGGAACCGGCACGTGCCGTCGCGCACCTCGAGCCAGCGCTTCAGGTCGGCCGGCGGTCGGTAGCTCGTTCGGTCGACATCGAGCACCGTACCCGAGACGGGGTGCGTGAGCAGGCGCGTGAAGGATGGCGCTCGCGCTGCCAGGCGTCGAGCGGTCTCCGCATCGATCGGACCGTGCCCGTCGAGGTGGCCCGGCTCGTCTGAGGCCTCGATGAGTGTCAGCACCGGCACGGTCACATGCACAGTCGGACGAACCGCCGCCGCTGCCGCGGCGAACTCGGATGACGAGGGTAGCGCGCCGTACAGGAGGAGGTCGCGCAGGGCATCGGCCCGGATTCGATCGCGGCTGCGTCGCGCGCCATCTGTTTCATCGATGCCGACTGTTGCGTCGATGCCGGCTGTTGCGTCGATGCCGGCTGTTGCGTCGATGCCGGCTGTTGCGTCGATGCCGGCCGTTCCGTCGATGCCGGTTGTTCCGTCGACGCCGGTTCCGTTGACGCCGGCTGCGCGCGTATCGGATGCCGCAGCGGCGCGCGCGACGTGATCGAGCCGGTTCTTGATGAGCGTCGCGTCGGCGGCAGGGAGGAACGCGTGGAGCCACGCCATCCCGTCGTGCGCGTGTTCGAGTTCGACACGGCGCTTCGCGCGGGCGGAACGGTGGCGCTCGGTGATCGTCTCGATCTGCAGCGATTCTCGAAGCGCGCGAGCCTCGCGACGAAGGGAGGCCGCGGTCTTCGTGGCGGCGACGGCGGCGAGCTGCTCGTCGAGCCGGCCGCGTAGGCCGGGGTCGTCGCCGAGCCCGCCGGTCTCCTCCACGACGACCCGCGCATGCTGCAGGCTGATCGAGCCCGAGCGGAGTGCGGCCAGCGTGGCGGGCAACGTGGTCGACAGCGCCCACGCCTCGTCGATCTGCCGCTCCATTGTGCGCTCGGGCACGTGAAGGGCAGTCGCGAGTTCGGCCGTGACGGCGCGCCGGGCCATCTCGCGCCGTCGGTGCGGAGAGAGGGACGGCGCGACGAACGCCTGCTCGCTGCGGAGGGCATAGTCGACGGTGAGCGAGATCAGATCGACGCGCATCGCCGCGTGCATCGCCTCGATGCGCTGCGCCTGCACCGCGGCATCGACCAGCTCGGCGAGGCCGTCTTGCGCGATCGCGTACGGCGAGCGACCTTCGAGGTCGATCGACTGTTCGGGGCGCTCGCAATACCGTTCTGACCTGCGATTCAAGTCGCCTCCGAGCATGGTTCGAGTCTATCAGAATTCGAACATGAATACGAAGAATACATCCAGCACCATGTGGGTAGAATCGAAGCTGGGTTCTGGGTATCTACTTAGAGGTTGCGCGGATAGGTCATGGTTGTCGTGCCGGTCGGCCGTCCCAGCGGTAGCGTGGCCAGGCTTCAGCGATGAGTCTTCGGACGATGATGATCGCGTTCGCGAGGGCGATGAACGCGTCGATGACGCGGACGCGTCGTTCGGTGCAGATGTGCAGTTTGCGGAAGCCGCGGTTGTGCCATGAGTTCGTGCGCTCGACGACCCAGCGGGCGCCGGTCTGCAGCGGGGTACCCTTCGTGCTGATCACGTAGTCCAAGCCCAGACCATCCAGCAGGTCACGGGTCTTGCCGGAGTCATAGCCGGCGTCCAGGTGCACGGTGATCCGCTCTGGCAGGTCGAACCCGAACCGGGCGAGCTTGTCCAAGGTCGGGCCGAGCAGGGGCGAGTCGTTCTGGTTTGCACCCGCCACGACCACGCCCAGCGGGATGCCGCGCCCATCGACGAGCACGGAGCGTTTCGTGCCCCGTTTGCCGCGATCCACCGGTGAACGGCCAGCAGCCTCACCGCCGCAGGGTGCTTTCACGATGCACCCGTCCACCGACAGGTTCTCGAGTTCGAGGCCGATCATCTGGTCGTACGCGTTCAGGCAGAGCTGTTCCAGTTCGGTGAAGATGTCGGCGGCGATCCACTCGTCCCGCCGATGCCGCAGCGTCGTCGCCGAGCAGCCGCTGTCGGCGATCTTCGCGTACGCGGCGCCGAGCACGAGGACCTGCACGAGCTTGTCGAAGATCACCCGATCCGGGATCCGTGGTCGGTGACAGCCCAGCGGATGCGCGTCGATCACCGGCGGGATCAACGCCTGGAACTGTGCCCAGATGGGCTCGATGATGGAAGATGGAACAGCAGGCACGAGGCTCCTGGGACAACGACGATTTCTTGGTCGAAACCGTGTTTAACAGGCCTCGTGCCTGCCCTGTCAGAACGCCACACCCCTACCTATCCGCGCAACCTCTTAGGTGAAGTGGGGGTTGGGAGAAGCGGCGCGCGCGCCCGGCCTCGGATCAGTTTCTGGGTATCTGCGTTCTCCTCGTGGCAGACTGCACGCATGGACGCTGAGGTAGCAGCCCGGACCTTGTACCAGCGCCTTCTTGATGGCTGGAACGCACGCGACGCCGAGGCGATGACCTCAGTGTTGGCCGCCGATGCGCTGGTCGTCGGCTTCGACGGTAGCCAGATGGACGGCCGGGAGGCGGCGACCTCCGAACTGGATCGCATCTTCGCCGACCACGAGCCGGCAAGGTATGTGGCGAGGATCCGCTGGGTAAGGTCGCAGGGTGACGACAGCGCGCTCCTGTACGCCGTCGCTGGCATGGTGGCTCCCGGCAGCAGCGAGATCATGCCGGACCGCAATGCCGTGCAGACAGTCATCGCCCGTGCGGGCGATAGCTGGACCGTCGCACTCTTCCAGACGACACCCGCGGTGTTCGACGGTCGTCCCGAGCTCAGCGAGGCGCTGACGGCGGAGTTGAACGAACTCGTCCCTCTCCAACCCTGGCCGGCCCACTGACCGGCAGGTGGCCCGCCGCTGCTCCTGCCCGCCTGGACTGGTCCAACGTGCTTACCGGCGGTGTTGCCGAGGGTCGATTCGGCTGACGGCGAACGTTCGCTGCAGGTGCGTGCGGATGCACTGACCGTCCTCAGTCGGTGGCTGCATGCTCAGCGAGCCCGCGCGCCTCCATCACCAGACCGCGCCAGATCGGAAGGTGGCTGTGGTCGACGGATACCCATTCTCTGAACACCTTGCCGACCGGAGCGAACGGCTGGCCGATGCCCTCATCGACGAGTTCGCGAACACGTGGTGCCGACAGCTTGACGATGAGTTCGTCGCCGGAGTGACCTGCGGCGGCGATGAACGCGCCGTTCACCCGCAGGCACGGATGACCCATCATCGTGCCGTGCTCAGCGAGGCCGCGCCCGACCAGGTCGTCAGCGATCGCTTCGAAATCGGGAACTCGCTGTGCCATCATCGCGCGGTCTCCTTCCACTCGATCGCCAGACTGCGGAGGTGACGGAGCGCTTCGGACACGGCGTCGTGGAACGCCTGTCCGTCGCGTGACACCAGGCTCAACAGCAGGCCTCCCTGCGTGACGGCGATGGCGAAGTCGGCGAGCCTTCGCGGGCTCGCGTCCGGATGCAATCGACCGGAGTCCTGCTCGGCTTCCAGGAACTCGGCGATCTTCCTTCGCTGCACGTCGAGAGCCGCTTCCAGGATGAGGCGGTACTCCTGTTGCTCCGCTTGCAGGGCGTACGCGGCGGTGCCGATGGGGCAACCCCGGGTGAAGGCGAATGATTCCTGGGCCCGGACGTGTTCGAACAGGAAGGCCTCGAGTTCAGGCCACGAAGTGATCGGGGCGTGCGCGGCGACGAAGTCGCGATGGTTCGACAGCACCGCCATGGTGAGTTCGTCGAGACTCCGGAAGTGCTGATAGAACTGCCCCTTCCCGGTCCCGGATGCGGCGAGGATCTCGTTCACGCTGGTGGCATTCATGCCCTGGCGGTGGAACAGGTCGGCTGCGGCGGAAACGATGCGCGCGCGCGTTCTCATCCCCTTCGACGTGTGGGCCGTCACGATCAGCTGAATGGGCGAGGGTACTGGAACGCGGCCACGGTCCCGGCGGCGGCATGGTGGAACACCGTGACCCGCCCTTCGTCGCCGAGGTCGACCGGTGGAACCACCGGAACGGCGCCGGCTCGGTTGGCCACGGATGCCACCGTGTCGACGTCTTCGACGGTGATGTAGGTGTCCCAGCGCGGCACCGCGGTGTCGCCGGGCTGTGGTGCTCGGATGCCGCCGACCTGATGGCCGGACACGAGGATCAGCCAGTACGGGCTGCCTGCGATCTCCGCGGCTACCACGTCCCAGCCGAACGTGCTCCGGAGGAACTCGGCGGCCGCCTCGGGGTCGTCGGTGGTGAGCTCATGCCATCCCGGAGCGCCATGCTGGTTGCGGATGTCATGCTCGGGCAGGAGTACGAATGCGTCGCTCACGGGATCCTCCTCGATATGCCGTTCCCTTAAATGTACCATTCGGTACAAAAATAGGGCAACGCTGCGAGGCTCAACGGGCGGCTTGCTCAGTCGAATCCGAGACTCAGCTTCCTCAGCAGCCCCGCGAGCCGCTTCTGCTCCGCCGCAGGGAGGCTCGCGAGCAGCTCCGCCTCTGCGTCGACGAGGCGCGTGATCGCGGCATCCACGCGCGTGAGGCCGGCAGGGCTCATCTCGACGAGGATGCCGCGACCGTCGTTCGGGTCGGTCTGGCGCGTCACGAGGCCGCGCTCGACGAGCCGGTCGATGCGGTTGGTCATCGTGCCGCTCGAGACGAGCGTCTGCTGCAGCAGCTGCTTGGGGGAGAGTCGATACGGCGTGCCGGCGCGGCGGAGCGCCGACAGCACGTCGAACTCGGATGCCTCGAGCTCCGAACGCGCGAACGCCTGGCGCCTCGCGCGGTCGAGGTGCTTCGCGAGGCGCGCGACCCGCGAGAGCACCTGCAGCGGCGCGAAGTCGAGGTCGGGTCGTTCGCGCTCCCAGTCGTCGACGATCCGGTCGACCTCGTCAGCACCCGTCATCCCGCCATTATCGCGCGGCAGGGGCCAGGGACCCGCCCCTCAGCTCGCCGCCGGAAGCCCGCTCCCGGTCTCGAGGAGCGACTTCATCGAGCTGAGCACGTACATCCAGCCCTCGCCGGCGACATCGGCCGCGGTGGCGGGCGACTCCTCCAGCCGGTCGTGCACCAGCGTCACGAGGCACAACCCGTCGCCTCGCTGCTCGATCTCCCAGGTCACGCGGCTCACCGGCTCGCCCGCGAGTGCCTCGTCGTAGGCCGAGCGCCACTCGTGCACGAGCCGTCTGGGCGGATCGAACTCGAGCACGGCGTCGGTGCCCCAGTCGTCGCCGTCGGGTCCGCGGGTCGTTCGTGCCTCGGGCGTGATGGCGATGGCCGTCCGGTAGAAGTACCGGGCGGTCCGGTCGGGATTCGTGATGGCCTCCCAGATCTCCTCCGCCGTCGCGCGGATGAACACGTGGTAGACCTGTGTCGCGTCGGTCATGACAGATTCTCCAGCTCTCTCTTGAGGTCGGCGAGCAGCGATGCCGGCCCGACCCGGTACTTGTCGATCCAGCGGTCGTGGATGAGGCGGATCGGCACGGCGTTCAGGTAGTGCAGCTTTTCGCGACCCGACCGCCGTGTGGTCACGAGCCCGGCACCCTCGAGTACGCGGAGGTGCTTCATGACCCCGAACCGCGTCATCTCGGCGAGCCCCTCGAGGTCGGCGAGGCGTGCCCCGTCGTGCTCGAACAGGTGGTCGAGAAGCCGGCGCCTCGTCGGGTCGGAGAGTGCCTTGAACACCGCGTCGTCGTCATCCATCTCGATCCATAATACGTGACTAAATAGTCACATAACAAGAGTTTGGATGCCGCAGCCCACCCTCCGCGCCATGGCAGACTTGTCTGCGCGGAGGGCCGAGCCCTGCGCGGTCCGCCATGGTGTAACGGCAGCACGACAGCCTTTGGAGCTGTGAGGACCAGGTTCGAATCCTGGTGGCGGAGCATGGACCAGCAACTCGCCATCATCGTCCTCGCCGCCGGGCAGGGCACCCGCATGAAATCGGCCACGCCGAAGCTGCTGCACCCGCTCGCGGGCTCGCCGATCGTCGCGCACGTGCTCCGCACCGCGGAGGCCCTCGCCGCAGCGCACGTCGTGGCAGTGGTGCGCCACGAACGCGACCAGGTCACCGCTGCCGTCCACTCGGTCTTCCCCGCCTGCGTCGTCGTCGACCAAGACGAGATCCCCGGCACCGGGCGGGCGGTCGAGCAGGCGATCGCCGCGCTCCCAGACGACTTCGACGGCGAGGTGCTCGTGCTCAACGGCGACGTTCCGCTGCTCGACGCCGACACGCTCGCCGCGTTCCTCGAAGGGCACCGCGGCCATGCCGCGGAGGCATCCGTGCTCTCGGCCTTCTACGACGACCCGAGCGGCTACGGACGCATCGTGCGGAACGAGACCGGTGCCTTCGACCGCATCGTCGAGCAGAAGGATGCCACGACCGACGAGCGCGCGATCTCCGAGATCAACGCGGGCATCTACGCGTTCGGCGCAGGCGCACTGCGCGACCAGCTCGCGAACCTCACGACCGACAACGCGCAGGGCGAGAAGTACCTCACCGACGTGATCCAGCACCTCCGCGAGGCGGGCTCCGAGGTCGAGGCCGTGCCGGTCGCCGAGCCGTGGCTCGTCGCCGGCATCAACGACCGTGCGCAGCTGTCCGAGACGGCGGCCCGGCTCAACGCCCTCATCGTGCGCGGCTGGCAGCTGAACGGCGTCACGATCGAAGACCCGGCGACCACCTGGATCGACCTCGACGTGAAGATCGATCCCGACGTCACGATCCGGCCGGGCACGCAGCTGAAGGGCGCGACCGTCATCGCGACCGGCGCGGTCGTCGGGCCCGACACGACGCTCGTGGACTGCGAGATCGGTGAGAACGCCGAGGTGAGGCGATCGGATGCCACACTCGCGGTCGTCGGCCCCGGGGCATCCGTCGGCCCCTTCTCCTACCTCCGGCCGGGCACGGTGCTGGGCGCCGACGGCAAGATCGGCGCCTACGTCGAGACGAAGAACGCGACGATCGGCGAGGGCAGCAAGGTGCCGCACCTCTCGTACGTCGGCGACGCCACGATCGGCGAGCACTCCAACATCGGTGCCGGGTCGATCTTCGCCAACTACGACGGGGTGCGCAAGCACCACTCCGAGGTGGGTTCGCACGTGCGAACGGGCTCGCACGGCGTGTTCGTCGCGCCCGTTAGGATTGGCGACGGAGTCTACAGCGGTGCCGGCACCGTCATCCGAAAGGATGTCCCCGCCGGGGCGCTCGCCGTGAATGCGGCACCCCAACGCAACATCGAGGGATGGGTCCAGAAGCACCGGCCCGGTACCGCGGCCGCACGCGCGGCCGAGGCTGCCGACGCGGCATCCGGCCCGGCATCGATCGACGCAGCCGAAGACTGACGCACCGGCGGATCGCGGGTGGAGAGGACAGACCACATGTCGGGAATCGAGACCACCGGATCGAAGCGCCTCGTGCTCGTCTCCGGGCGGGCGCACCCCGCCCTCGCCGAGCAGATCGCCGAGGAACTCGGCACCGAGCTCATGCCCACCGATGCGCGCACATTCGCGAACGGCGAGCTGTACGCCCGCTACGACGAGAGCGTTCGCGGCACCGACGCGTTCGTCATCCAGTCGCATGCGGCACCGATCAACGAGTGGCTCATGGAGCAGCTCATCATGATCGACGCGCTGAAGCGCGCCTCGGCGAAGCGCATCACGGTGGTCGCGCCGTTCTACCCCTACGCCCGGCAGGACAAGAAGGGCCGCGGCCGCGAGCCGATCTCGGCGCGCCTGGTCGCCGACCTCTTCAAGGCTGCCGGCGCCGACCGCATCATGTCGATCGACCTGCACGCCGCGCAGATCCAGGGCTTCTTCGACGGCCCGGTCGACCACCTCTTCGCCATGCCGGTGCTGCTCGAGTATTTCAAGGAGAAACTCGATCCCGCGACGCTCACGGTCGTCTCGCCCGACATGGGCCGCGTGCGCGTCGCCGACATCTGGAGCGACAAGCTCGGCGTGCCGCTCGCGATCATCCACAAGCGCCGAGACCCGCTCGTGCCGAACCAGGTCTCGGTGCACGAGATCGTCGGCGACGTCGAAGGCCGCGTCTGCCTGCTCGTCGACGACCTCATCGACACCGGACGCACGATCGTGAAGGCCGCAGAGGCGCTGAAGGCCAACGGCGCCACGGGCGTCGTCGTCGCGGCCACGCATGCCGTGTTCTCGAACCCGGCGACCGAGATCCTCCAGTCCGACTTCATCGACCGCGTCGTCGTGACCGACACCCTCCCGATCCCCGAGGAGAAGCGGTGGGACCGCCTCACCGTGCTTCCCATCGCGCCGCTGCTCGCCCGCGCGATCCACGAGGTCTTCGAAGACGGTTCAGTCACGAGCATGTTCGACGGCGCGGCGTAGCCCGACCCCATCCGCGCCGTGCCGTTCCTCACCGCCGACGCCGCCCGCGCGCTCGCGCGTCTCGTCGCGCTCGACGCGGAGCAGCCGGATGCCCCGCCGCTCGAGCGGCTCCGCGGCATCCGCTCGCTCGTGGTCGCCCTCGACGTCGACCCCGCTGCGCTCGCCGCCGTGCGCGAGGCCCTCGATGCCGGCGCGACCTGGGACGAGGTGGCGGATGCCGCGGGCCTCAGCCCCTCGGCCGCGAAGTACCGCTGGGCGGGCGACGACGACACGATCGCGGCGCGGCAGGAGACGAGCCGTCGCCGCAAGCGCGACCGGCCGTCGAGCGTGCCGACCGACCTGCCCGGCGAGAGCGTCTCCGAGGCGGCGAAGCGGCTCGGCGTCACGCCGCAGGCGATCTACCAGCGCGTGAGCCGTGGCCTCCTCGAGGCGCGCACGGTCGAGCTGCCCGACGGCCGGAGGTACAAGCGCGTGTTCGTGCCAGACGGCGAGGTGGACGACGGCGCCGCCGGCGCCGGGCGCTAGTCGCGCCGCACGGTCAGGCCTCGCGCTCCGGCGCAGGATCGGGCTGGGCGGGAAGGCGGGGCATCGCCGGAAGCAGGCCGAGCCGCGCGACCAGGGTCTCGGCGCCGCCCGACGAGACGGCGACGCACTCCCAGCTCGGTCCGCCCGGCGCGAAGACCTCGAACGAGGTGCGGAACCCCGTGGCATCCGTGTCGTAGGCATCGACGTAGAGGACGCACACCCGGTCGGCCGCCGACTTCGCGACCCCGTACGCGGAGAGCACGAGCGGGAGCACGAGGGCGCCGAGCGCCACCAGCACGGCGATGCGCAGCACGCGACGGCGACGCTCGCCGGGCATCGGCCCGTCGTCGTGCGGGTCGGGCTCGAGCTCGGGGTGCGACTCGCTCATGACCTCATCGTCCTCGCCTCGCCCTCGCGCTTCGCCCTCGCGCTTCGCCCTCGGTCGGCCGCGCCCGCCGCCTAGTGCGAGGAGGGCGTCGTCTCGATCTCGGAGTGGTCACCCGACCAGAGCGTGTGGAACACGCCCTGCTTGTCGACCCGCCGGTAGGTGTGCGCGCCGAAGAAGTCGCGCTGGCCCTGCACGAGCGCCGCCGGGAGCCGCTTCGCACGCAGGCCGTCGTAGTAGGCGAGCGACGACGAGAACGCGGGCGTCGGGACGCCGGCCTGTGCGGCCGTCGCGACGACACGGCGCCAGCTGTCCTGCGTGCCCGCGACCGCGTCGCGGAAGTACGGGGCGACGACGAGCGCGACGAGCGCCGGGTCGTCGGCGTACGCCTCGGCGATGCGGTTCAGGAAGCGGGCGCGGATGATGCATCCGGCTCGCCAGATCTTCGCGATGTCGCCCTTGTGGATGTTCCAGCCGTACTGCTCGGCACCCGCGACGATCTCGTCGAAGCCCTGCGAGTACGCGATGATCTTCGACGCGTAGAGTGCGCGACGCACGTCTTCGACGAACGCGTCGACGTCGGCGTCGGCCACCTTCCACTCGCCCGAGGGGCCCGGCAGATCGGATGCCGCGTCGCGCTGCGCGCGCTCGGAGGAGAGGCTGCGGGCGAACACGGCCTCGGCGATGCCCGAGGTCGGTACGCCGAGATCGAGCGCGTTCTGCACGGTCCACGCGCCGGTGCCCTTGGCGCCTGCCTCGTCGAGGATGACGTCGACGAGGGGGAGGCCGGTCGCGGCATCCGTCTGGCGGAGCACCTCGGCGGTGATCTCGATGAGGTAGCTCTCGAGCTCGCCGGTGTTCCACTCGGCGAAGATGTCGGCGATCTCGGCGGGGCTCTTGCCGGTGCCCTGACGAATCAGATCGTACGCCTCGGCGATGAGCTGCATGTCGGCGTACTCGATGCCGTTGTGCACCATCTTCACGAAGTGGCCGGCGCCGTCGGTGCCGACGTGGGTCACGCACGGCTCGCCCTCGGCGACGGCCGCGATCGAGGCGAGGATCGGGCCGAGCGTCTCGTA
This sequence comes from Agromyces sp. NPDC058484, assembly GCF_042720415.1. Taxonomy (NCBI): domain Bacteria; kingdom Bacillati; phylum Actinomycetota; class Actinomycetes; order Micrococcales; family Microbacteriaceae; genus Agromyces; species Agromyces sp. NPDC058484. The sequence goes on from NZ_JBHXMP010000018.1 coordinate 42,105, forward strand.
CGACTGCTTCGATCCGCCGGGCATGATCGAGGGGCCGTTGAGTGCCCCCTCCTCGCCGCCCGAGATGCCGGCGCCGACGAAGTGGATGCCGGTGGCGCTGATCTCCTTCTCGCGGCGGATCGTGTCGTGGAAGTTCGCATTGCCGCCGTCGACGATGATGTCTCCCGGCTCGAATCGCGCCACGAGCTCGGAGATCACCGCGTCGGTGCCCGTGCCGGCCTGCACCATGATGATCGCCGTGCGGGGCTTCGCCAGCGAGGCGACGAAGGCGTCGTAGCTCTCGGACGCGACGAACCCTGCCTCGGGGTGCTCGGACGTGAGCGTGTGCGTGCGCCCGGGAGTGCGATTGAACACCGCCACCGTGTTGCCCCCGCGGCTCGCGAGGTTGCGGGCGAGGTTCGATCCCATCACCGCGAGTCCGACGACGCCGATGTTTGCTGATCCGGTTTCTGGCACGAATGCTCTCCTCGAGGTGTGTGGGGGTCGACTCCAGCGTACTGTGGGCGCGGCTCACGGTTGCGCGGTGTTGCGGTGAGGTCTCGGCTACCCTGCAACGCATGACCTTGATCGATGCTCCGCCTCGCATCGTGGTGATGGGGCCGAGCGGCGCCGGCAAGTCGGTCGTCGGCGCAGCCCTGGCGGAGCGGCTCGCCGGACGATTCCCGGGTCTCGACTTCATCGACTCCGATGACCTGCACCCAGCGGCGAACGTCGAGAAGATGCGCATGGGCATCGCCCTCGGCGACGCCGACCGATGGCCGTGGCTCACACGGGTGGGCGAAGCGCTCAGCTCGGCCGTTGACGCCGGACGCGTGATCGCGTGCTCCGCACTCAGGCGCGCGTATCGCGATGCGATCCGTGAGGCGTGCCCCGATGCGGTGTTCGTCGAGCTCGTGGTGCCGGCCGGCGAACTCGGCGACCGGGTCGGCGACCGGCCGGGGCACTTCATGCCGGCCGTGCTGCTCACGTCGCAGCTCGATGCGCTCGAGCCGCTCCAATCCGACGAGCGCGGCATCCGCGTGGAGAACATCGGGCCCGTCGACGAGGTCGTCACGGCCGCGGTCACGGCGCTCCGCGGCATCCGCTAGACTGGGCGACTGTACTTCGGCGAGGGATGCCTCGCAGCAGGCCTCCGGGCCGGCCGCGACATCCGTGATCGACGCGGTGGAAACCAGGCTTCACGGCTGTTCCTCACGCATTGCGCACGAGACGTGCGCGCGTTCGAGTCGAAACAACAGACAGACGATCTGGGCCGCGAGCCCGCAAGGAGAACCACCATGGACGAAGACAACAAGGTCGAAGCCAACGCCCGCGAGACGTTCGGCAAGGGCGCGGCCCGCAAGATCCGCGCTGCCGGCAAGATCCCCGCGGTGCTCTACGGTCACGGCACCGACCCCCAGCACCTGACCCTGCCGGGTCACCAGGTCGGCCTCCTCATCCGCAAGGCCAACGCGGTGCTCGACCTGCAGATTTCCGGCAAGAGCCAGCTCGCCCTCGTGAAGGACGTGCAGAAGGACCCGGTGCACCAGATCATCGAGCACCTCGACCTCATCGTCATCAAGCGCGGCGAGAAGGTCCAGGTCGAGGTGCCCGTGCACCTCGAGGGCGAGTCGTTCGCCGGCACCATCGCCGACCTCGACGCCAAGACCCTCTCCCTCGAGGTCGAGGCCACGCACATCCCCGAGAACATCGTCGTGTCGATCGAGGGCCTCGAAGACGGCGCGCAGATCCATGCGAAGGACGTCGAGCTGCCCAAGGGCGCGACGCTCATGAGCGACCCCGAGACGCTGGTCGTGCTCGTGCACGTCCCCCAGAAGGTCGACCTGGGCGAGGAGGCCGCCGAGGCCGAGGGCGAGGAGGCCGTCGAGGCCGAGGCGCCCGCCGAGGAGGCCACGGCCGAGTCGGCCGAGTAGCCACTCCGCGCCGTCTCGCGCACGGGGCCTGCGGCGCCGCATCCGGGTACGCTCGGATTGCGGGCCGCAGGCCCGTCCTGTCTCCCCTGAGCCCGCTCATCGCCGCCTCGTCGAAAGGAGTCGCCCATGGGCCTCCTCGACCGGCTGCGTCCCCGCCGGAAGGACGACCTCGTGTCCGACAACACCTGGCTCGTGGTCGGGCTCGGCAACCCCGGCGCTCAGTACGCCGGCAACCGCCACAACGTCGGCCAGATGGTCGCCGACGAACTCGCTGCGCGCCTCGGCGCGTCCTTCAGGACGCACAAGACGCCCTCGCGCGTCGCCGAGGGGTTCCTCGCCCCCGGCGGTCCGAAGCTCGTGATCGCGAAGCCCAACGGCTACATGAACACGTCGGGCGGCCCGGTGTCGGCGCTGCTCAAGTACTACGCGCTGCCCGTCGACCGGCTGGTCGTCGTGCACGACGAACTCGACATCCCCTTCGACACCGTGCGCCTGAAGCAGGGCGGCGGACACGGCGGCCACAACGGCCTCCGCGACGTCTCGAAGGCGACGGATGCCGGTGCGTTCACCCGCGTGCGAGTCGGCATCGGCCGCCCGCCCGGTCGCCAGGACGCGGCCGACTTCGTGCTTAAGGACTTCTCGGGCTCCGAGCGGCAGGCGCTTCCGAACCTGGTGTCGGATGCCGCGGACGCCGTCGAGGCGATCGTCTCCGTCGGAATCGTGGCCGCGCAGCAGCGGTTCCACTCACCGGCGTAGGGAGGCGGCCGCTCGCCTGAGCTGGGGTCTCTTCGAGCCGCTCGATGGGCCCGATCGAGGATCGTCAGTCGCGACGCCTCCACCACCGAGCTCGTGGCGTCCTCTGCTCGTGCTCGAGCTGTTCGCGCGCCTCGGTCACTTGGCGCTGTCGGGCTTCGCGACGCTCGCGCCATGCACGGACCTCACCGCCGGCATCCCGAGTCGGGGTCACGACGGGCGGCCCGCCGAGCAACTGGCGGCGCGCTTCGATCACGCGCCGGTTGAAGTCCTCGACTGCCTCGCGCACCTCGGACTCGCGGTGCATTCGATCCAGGCGGTCCTCGAGTTCGGCGTTCTCGACCCGCAGTGTGAGCGCGGGCGGACCCAACCCGCTCAGTTGCTCGCGCTCGATCTTGCGACGAATCCACCAGTCGGGGTCGTGCTGCCCGGTCAATCCCTCAAGAGGCTTTCCCGCGCCGGGGAGATTGTCGAACTCGCCGCGACGGATGGCCTGCTGGATCGCGTTCTCCACGTACGCCGACCGCTCAGCCTGCGTGGACGGTCGAGCCGGTTCGGGCGCCATGTCGGCGACATCGGGCTCTTCGCCGCGGGCGATCGCCTCTTCACGAGCGAGACGATCAAGCCGGTACTGCCACGCGGCGCGCTGGGGATCCTCGCTCATCCTCGACCTCCCTCGCAGCGTCTGATATCCGTCTTCCACGATACGATGCCGCGCATCGGTATACTCAAAGTATGACTACGACGATCAAGGTCAGCGACGAGCTTCGCGATCGCCTCAAAGAGCAGGCGTCACGCGATGGCCTCACTCTCGGTGCGCACCTCGCCCATCTCGCCGACGCTGAGGATCGCAGGTGGCGGCTGAATCGGCTGAAGGCAGCGATCGCCCGATCCGCGCCCGCGGATGCCGAATCGCATGCGGCCGAGTCCGCCGCTTGGGAGCGAACCGAACTGACTGACGCTGACTCATGACGGAGCCCGAACTCGCTCCTGGCGTCATCGCCTGGGCTGCACTCGAGCCGGTGCGCGGTCGGGAGCAGGGCGGGCATCGCCCGGTTCTGGTCATCGCCTCCGCCGGATATCTGGACGCCGTCACAACCCTCGTCATCGTCCTGCCGGTCACGACGACTGACCGCGGATGGCCCAACCACATTCGCGTCGACGGGCCCAGCGGTCTCGACCGGCCGTCCTGGATCATGACTGAGCAGCCGCGCACCCTTTCACGCGACCGACTCACGCGGATTGCCGGCCAGATCTCAACGGACTGTCTCTCATCGGTCCGTTCCTGGCTCGGTGACTTTCTCGACCTCTGACACGCGGCTCGGGCATCGAGTACTCGGCATCGAGTTTCCACCGGCTGGGTCGATGACGCGGGCTGAACGCTGCAGACGCATCCTTGGCCGACGCTTCGACCTCCCACGTCCCCTGCCGCACAGGCTCGTCGACGCCGGGTCGACCTCGAAGACGAGGAAGACCCGATCGGTCAGATGAGCCCCCGGAGGAATTCCTCGGGCGTCACGCCAGCCGCCCGGGCGCGCTCGACGAGCCTGGTGTGCTCCTCGGTCGTGAGCTCGAGGGATAGCGTCAGCCAATCGGCGGCCGGGTCGTCGAAGTCGAACAGGGTCGCCTCCTCGGACGCGCGGTCGGCGGCGGCCGCCTCGACGGCCGAGACGGCGGATGCCCCGGGCGCGACGTCGGCGGCGATGACGGGCTCGCCCGCGGCATCCGCCGACTCGCACGCGCCGGTCCACCCCGGTCCGCTCGGCACCTCGTTGCGCTGCTGGAAAGCAAGCGCGGCCGCACGAGCCCGCTCGTCGGCCGCCTCGTTCGCCGGATGCCCCGCGTGCCCACGCACCCATTCGAAGCGGTAGCGACGGCCCTGGACCGCCGCATCGAGCGCCTGCAGCAGCTCGAGGTTGAGCACGGGCTTGCCGTCGGACTTGCGCCAGCCCTTGCGCTTCCAGTTCGGCATCCACTTCGTGACGGCGTTGATCACGTACTGGCTGTCGCACTGCACGAGCAACTCGTCGTCGAGGTGGGCTGTGGCCCGGAACAACTCGAGCACCGCGGTGAGTTCGCCCTGGTTGTTCGTCGCGCGCGGCCAGCCGCCCGCGGCCCAGCAGCCTTCGTCGACGTACCAGGCCCACCCGGCGGGGCCGGGATTGCCGAGGGCGGAGCCGTCGGCTGCGGCGATGATCATGCGGGTGTCCTTCCGTCCGGCGATCATGCTAGCGGGCTCGAGCCCGCCGTGTCGGAGCCCGCGCGTAGACTCGACGGGTGAACCTGCAGGGCTTGAACACGGCGCTTTCGCGCGCCTCCACGATCGACGGCGCGCTCGCCGAGGCCCTGCGGAACGCCGACTTCTCGGCTCCCGCCGGCATCGACGCGCCCCTGCTCGCAGGCCTCCTGCAGCGCCGGGCCGAGGTGGGGCTTCCGCCCGCCCTGCTCGTGATCACCGCCACCAGTCGTGAGGGCGAGTCGGTGCGGTCGTCGATCGCGCCCTACCTCGAGGGCGCCGAGATCCTCGAGTTCCCCGCGTGGGAGACCCTGCCGCACGAACGGCTGAGCCCGTCGGCCGAGACGGTGGGGCGCCGTCTCTATGCCCTGCGGCGCATGCAGGATTGGGCGGCGGCCGGCGAGCGGCATCCGCTCGTCGTGGTCGCGTCGGTGCGAGCGGCGCTGCAGCCGCTCGCCGACAACCTCGCCGACCTCGAACCGATCGAACTCGTCGCCGGGGGCCGCGGATACGACCTCGCCCGCATCGCTGCGACCCTCGTCGACCTGGCCTATGCACGTGTCGACATGGTCGGCCGTCGTGGCGAGTTCGCGGTTCGCGGCGGCATCCTCGACGTGTTCCCGCCCACCGCCGACCACCCCGTGCGCGTCGAGTTCTTCGGCGATGAGGTCGAGGAGCTCCGTGCGTTCTCGGTCGCCGACCAGCGATCGCTTCCCGAGGTCGTCGAGAAGGTGTCGCTCGCGCCGAGCCGCGAGCTGCTGTTGACTCCCGCCGTGCGGCAGCGCGCCCGCGAGATGGTGCACGAGTTCCCGAGCCTCTCGGGCCTGCTCGAGAAGGTCGCCGAGGGCATCCCCGTCGAGGGCATGGAGTCGCTGGCGCCCGCGCTCCTCGAGCGGCTCGTGCCGCTCGGCCACTACCTCCCCGAGGGCATGGCGATCGCGGTGCTGCAGCCCGAGCGGGTCACCGGCCGAGCCGTGAGCCTCGCCGAGACGAACCGGGAGTTCCTCGGGGCGGCATGGACGGCCGCGACGGCGGGCGCCGAGGCGCCCATCGACCTGGCGGCGGGCGACTTCCTCACCGTGCGCGAGTTCCGCGAGTCGGTGCTGCGGCCCCTGAGCCCGTCGAAGGGCACTCCCGGCGCGCCCGACCCGCGTCGCGTGTGGTGGACCTTCTCGAGCTTCGACATCGGGGATGCCGCGGAGGTCGTCGCGGCATCGTCCCCCGCGGCAGCCGCCGAGGCCGCGGCCGGCATGGCTTCCGAGTACGTGCGCGTCGCCGCGAACGCGATGCCGAGCTTCGCGGGCAACGTGTCCGGCGCCGTCGATCACGTCGCCGAGCGACTGCGCGACGGGTGGGCGCTCGTCGTGGCATCCGCGGGTCACGGACTGGTGGAGCGCGCCCGCGACGTGCTCGCGGAGGCCGGGCTCGCGGCCAGGCTCGTCGACGCGGTGCCGGCCGACCTCGAAGCGGGCGTCGCCTACCTGGTGCAGGCCGATGCCGCCCGGGGCTTCGAGGTGCCCGAGGCGAAGCTCGGGCTCATCGCCGAGGCGGAGTTCTACGGACGCGCGGCCGGCTACGATGCGCGCCAGAACAAGAAGCTCGCCACGCGCCGGCGCAACGTCGTCGACCCGTTGCAGCTGAAGGCCGGCGACCACGTCGTGCATCAGACGCACGGCATCGGCCGCTTCGTCGAGATGGTGCAACGCGAGGTCGCCACGGGTTCGCGCCCGACCGGGCCGAGCCGCACCGCGGGCATCCAGCAGCAGCCCACCGCCGTGCGAGAGTATCTCGTGCTCGAGTACGCACCCTCGAAGCGGGGCCAGGCCGGCGACCGGCTCTTCGTGCCCACCGACCAGCTCGACCTGCTCAGCCGCTACGTCGGCGGCGAGGCGCCGTCGCTCTCGAAGATGGGCGGCAGCGACTGGGCGCAGGCGAAGGGTCGCGCGCGCAAGGCCGTGCGCGAGATCGCGGTCGAGCTCGTCAAGCTCTACTCGGCGCGGATGGCGGCGAAGGGGCATTCGTTCGGCCCCGACACCCCGTGGCAGCACGAGCTGGAGGAGGCGTTCCCGTTCGCCGAGACGCCCGACCAGCTGCAGACGATCGACGAGGTCAAGGCCGACATGCAGCGGCCGATCCCCATGGACCGGTTGCTCGCCGGCGACGTCGGCTTCGGCAAGACCGAGGTCGCCGTGCGCGCCGCGTTCAAGGCCATCCAAGACGGCAAGCAGGTCGCCATGCTGGTGCCGACGACGCTGCTCGTGAAGCAGCACCTCGAGACGTTCAACGAGCGATTCGCGGGGTTCCCCGTGCATGTGCGTGCGCTCTCCCGGTTCCAGTCCGACAAGGAGGTGCGCGAGACCGTCGCGGGCCTCGCCGACGGCACCGTCGACCTGGTCATCGGCACGCATCGCATCCTGACCGAGCAGGTGAGGTTCAAGGATGTCGGGCTCCTCATCATCGACGAGGAGCAGCGGTTCGGCGTCGAGCACAAGGACTCGCTGAAGAAGCTCAAGACCAACGTCGACATCCTCGCGATGAGCGCCACGCCGATCCCGCGCACGCTCGAGATGGCGGTGACCGGCATCCGTGAGATGTCGACGCTGGCGACGCCGCCCGAGGACCGGCACCCGATCCTCACGTTCGTGGGGCCGTACTCAGAGCAGCAGGTGGCCGCCGCCATCCGCCGTGAGATGCTCCGCGAGGGGCAGGTGTTCTTCGTGCACAACCGGGTCTCGTCGATCAACCGGGTCGCCGCGCAGCTCGCCGAGCTCGTGCCCGAGGCGCGCATCGCCGTCGCGCACGGGCAGCTCAACGAGCACCTGCTCGAGCAGATCGTCGTCGACTTCTGGGAGCGCAAGTTCGACGTGCTCGTCTCGACGACGATCATCGAGACCGGCCTCGACATCTCGAACGCGAACACGATCATCATCGACCGCGCCGACAAGTACGGGCTCTCGCAACTGCACCAGTTGCGCGGCCGTGTCGGCCGCGGCCGCGAGCGCGCGTACGCGTACTTCCTCTGGGACCCGCAGAAGCCGCTCTCCGAGACGGCGCACGACCGGCTCTCGACGATCGCGGCGAACAACGAGCTCGGCGGCGGCATGCAGATCGCCTTGAAGGACCTCGAGATCCGTGGCGCGGGCAACCTGCTGGGCGCCGAGCAGGCCGGTCACATCGCGGGCGTCGGCTTCGACCTCTACCTGCGCATGATCGGCGAGGCCGTCTCGGCCTTCCGCGGCGACACCGCCTCGGGGCAGACCGAGCTCCGGCTCGAGCTCCCCGTCGATGCGCACATTCCCGAGGACTACGTCGACAGCGAGCGGCTGCGGCTCGAGGCCTACCAGAAACTGTCCGCCGCGAGCGGCCCGGCCGCGAAAGCGGATCAGATCGACCAGGTGCTCGACGAGCTCGTCGACCGGTACGGCACGCCGCCCGACGCGGTGAAGCACCTCGTCGCGATCTCCAGGATCCGCCGCCAGGCCCAGCTCGCCGGGCTCAGCGACGTCATCGCGACAGGGTCGAAGCTCCGCATCGCGCCCGCGAACATCCCCGATTCGCGTCGGGTGCGCCTCGAGCGGCTCTACCCCGGCGCGAAGACCTTCGCGCAGAACGACGTGATCCTCGTGCCGTTCCCGATGCCGGGCGGCGAGCTGCCGGATGACGCCGACCTCATCGACTGGGTGTCGAAGCTGGTCACCGCGATCTTCCCGGTACCCGAGCCGGCAACATCGACGGATGCCGCGGGGGAGCCGGCGATGTCGAGCTGACGCGTCTGCAGGGCCCGGCGGAACGCGTGATGCGCTTCAGGGTGCCTCACGCACCCCGAAGCGCATCACGCGCGATATCGGCCGAACGTCAGCCGCAGGTCAGCGCCGCGTACTCGGCCTCGACGGCACCGGCGTCGGTCACGGTCGCGCTGGCCGTGCCCGCCTCGACCGCGGTCGAACGAGTGGCGAACGAATGGAACGCGGACGCACCGGGTGCCACCGCCGCGAAGCTGCGCTCGCCGAACGGCGTCCGCAGCGTGATGTCGATCGCCTCGTCACCGACGTTCTTCGCTCGCACCGCCACGTACACCTTGCCGGCCAGGCAGCGGCTGGTCGCCGTCACATCCAGGGTCGCGGGCTCCTGGGTGAGCTCGACGGTCTCGCCGGTGTGCTCCACGACGGTCACGTACGAACCCGACGTCGAGGTCCAGGTCGTGACGGGCGTGAACGATCCCGCGTCGAGGTCGGCCTGCGTGACCACGTGGTGGGCGGTCGTGCAGGTGTACGACCCGCCGGCGGCGAGGTTGATCCAGCGGCAGTTCGGCGAGCCCTGAGCCGGGTCGAGACTGGCGAGGTTGCCGGTCGGCACCACGGTGGTCACCGCGTTCGAGCGGTTGCGAACCGTGTAGTTGAAGCGCAGCACGTCACCGACCGCGTAGAACTCCTGCGGGTCGGCCAGCTCGCCTCCGGTGACCTCGATCTTCCCCGGCACTCCGAAGAACACGGTCTGTCCCGAGTGCTCCACGGTCGTGACGTTCGTACCCGAGGTCGAGGTCCAGGTCGTGACGGGCGTGAACGATCCGGCGTCGAGGTCGGCCTGCGTAACGGTGTGCTGCGCCGACGTGCAGGTGTACGAACCGTTCGCCGGCAGGTTGCGGTAGCGGCAGTTCGGTGATCCGCCGGCCGGGTCGAAGCGCTCGACGTTGCCGGTCGGGGAGACCGTCGTGATCGCGGAGGACAGGTTGGCGACCCGGTAGGTGTAGTTGATGACGTCGCCGACCACGTAGGCGCCGGTCTTCGGGTTCGTCACGGTGCCGCCCGTGACCTCGATGGCTCCCGGCGTGGTCACGGGCGCGGCGAGGAGCCAGTCGAGGTCGAACTTGGCGAAGCGGATGCCGCCGTTGCCGCCGTCGGGCTCGTAGAGCAGACCGATCTTGCCGTCGGGAAGGGTGGCGAGCGTCGAGTAGGCCATGCCGGCCGACTGGAAGACACGTGCCTTCGGCCAGGTGGCGCCGTCGTCGTAGCTGATGCGGACCGTGCCGTTGGTGCGCGACGACGTGGATGCGGCGTTCGAGAACAGCAGCACCTTGGCCTCGTCGGAGCCCTGTGCCGCGTTGGGGTAGGCGCGGACGATCGACGCGTTGTTGGTCGGGTCCGGCAACTCGTTGTCGATGGTCACGGCTCCATAGGTGACGCCGCCGTCGGTCGAGTACGCGACCTTGCGGTAGCCGGAGCGGGCCGAATCGCGCGAGTTGAGCAGGATGCGGCCGTCGGAGAGCTCGACGGTCTTGTTCTCGTCCATGCCGGTGCCCACGGGCGTGCCGACCTGCCAGGTGACGCCGTGGTCGTCGGAATAGACGGACACGGCCTGGAACTGGCCCGACCCGTTGATGATCGTGTACTGCTGCAGCAGGCGGCCGGCGTGCTCGCCGTAATTCAGCTGGATGCCCTGGCCCGACGCGGCGAACCGCGAGCGCCAGCCGAGGTCTGCCGTGATGTCGGCGGTGATGGTGCGGTGCGACCACGTGTGCCCGTCGTCGGTGGACGACGCGACATCCGCCTGGATGACGTTGCGTGCCGCCGGGTCGACGCCCGGCTGGGAGCCGCCGAAGCCGGCGTCGAACGACTTCACGTGGAAGTTGAAGATGGTGCCGGTCTCACGGTCGACGATGTAGCTCGGATCGGAGTAGCCCTCGATCGGCGCGGTCGTCTTCCCGGCCGAGACCACTTCCTGCGCTCCCCAGGTGGCGCCGTCGTCGGTGGATCGCCGCTGGAGGATCGAGTTGGGCCCGGGGGAGTCCGCGGCGGTCGGCCGTCCGTCGTACGACGCGAGGACGTCGCCGCTGTTCGTGACGGTGAGCGCCGGGATGCGGTAGTTGGGGAACCCGCCCTGCCCGTTCGTCGCGAGCTGCTGTTCGGCGTAGGCGCCGGCTCCGCCGGTCACGGGGGCGACGTCGTAGTCGGGTGCGGCGGGCGTCCCGTGCGCGGACGCGGCGGTTGCGGGCACGAGGGCGCCGCCCACCACGATCGCGATGGTGGCAGCCACGGTGAGCATGGGCCGCGTCGCTCTGCTCAGATATCCGGTCATTCCGTTCCTTCTGGTCGGTGTGAAACTCGAGGACGTGTGATGTCACACGTCAGATCCAGACCATAGAGGGGCTGAGACGCCACGGTCAAGGGAGATCGTCCGACGGCGCGGACGGATGCGCCCGGCGACGCGCCCGCGGTGGTGCTCGTGCGTAGACTCGCCGGTGTGACCGGCATCCCGTTCCTCGACCTCGCGGATCCGCAGTTCGACGTCACCTCCGATGTCGTGCATCGCGCGCAGGAGGCGAGCTGGTATGCCAGGACGCCCTACGGACTGGCGGTCCTCCGCTATGACGAGGGAACCGCCCTCCTGAAGGACCGCCGCTTCCGGCAGGGCAACGGCAAGTGGCCCGACCAGAACGGCATCCACGACGGGCCGTGGCGCCAGTGGTGGCAGGAGACGCTCCTGAGCCTCGAGGGCGACGATCACACGAGATTGCGGCGGCTGCTCGGGCCGGCGTTCCGCAGCAAGACGATCGAGGCGATGCGGCCGCAGTTCCAGGCCCTCGCGAACGACCTCATCGACTCGTTCGCAGCACGCCGCCGAGTCGAGTTCGTGAGCGAGTTCGCCGAGCCCTACGCATCCCGGATCCTCTGCCTGCTGCTCGGCCTTCCCGACGACGAATGGCCGCAGGTCGCGCATTGGGCGGACGACCTCGGCAAGTCGTTCGGCATCAACGTGCGTCACGACCTCCCACGCATCGAGGCGGCGCTGGACGGGCTCACGGGCTACATCGAAGACGTCATCGCCGACCGGCAGGCTCACCCGCGTGACGACCTCGTGACCACGCTCATCGCCGCGCACGAGGAGGGGGATGCCCTGAACCGCCGCGAGCTGAGCGTCGCCCTCGTGTTCCTCGCGTTCGCGGGCATGGAGACGACGCGCAACCAGCTCGGGCTCGCCATGCAGACCTTCCTCGCGCATCCCGAGCAGTGGGCACTGCTGGCCGAGCGGCCCGACCTCGGCGCACGCGCCGTCGAGGAGGTGATGCGCGTGAATCCCACGGTGACCTGGGTCACGCGGGAGGCGATCGACGACGTCGACCTGGGCGGGCTGCACATCCCTGCGGGCGGCATCGTGCAGGTGCTCTCGCACGCGATCGGCACCGACCCGCGGGCGATGGGCGATCGCGTGCCGTTCGACATCACCTACGACGAACGGCCGCTGCACAGCGGCTTCGGCGGCGGCATCCACCACTGCCTCGGCCACTTCGTGGCACGCACCGACATGAGCGTGGCGCTCCCGCTGCTCGCACGACGGATGCCGGATGTCGCGGCCGACGGACCAGGGGAGTGGCTCCCGGTCTCGGGCAACACCGGTCCCGTGCGCCTCCCGCTCCGTTTCGCACCGGAGCGGTGACGTGCTGCACCGGCAACGGTGACGCTCCGGTGCTGTGACGCGCCCGGCGCCGTAACGCGCCCGGTGCCGTAACGCGCCCGGTTTCGGTGACGCCCCGCCTCAGTGCGTGAACGCGCCGCCCATCCCCGCATGCTCGCCGCGCCGGCGGTAATGCCGCGACCGCAGCGTCACGACGACACCCGACAGCGCGATCGCGATGCCCGAGCCGAGGAGCACCGCCAGTGTGCCCTCGTCCGCGACGTCGGGCAGGCGCGCGAACGCCAGCTCGTTCATGAGCAGCGACACGGTGAACCCGATGCCGCCGAGCGCGCCGACCACGGCGAGGTCCGCCGATGTGAGCGGGGTGCCGGAGCGACGTCTCGCCACCAGCGCGCCGACGCCGCCCGCCGCGACGATCCCGATCAGCTTTCCGGCCGGAAGGCCGACGAGGATGCCCCAGAACGCCGGGTCCAGCTCGCCCGGACTGACCTGCGGCACCACCACCATCGCCGCCGAGAAGGCGAACAGCGGCAGGATCACGCCGTTCGACCACGGTTCGAGCGTGTGGGCGGCGCGGCCGCCCGGGCGCCGCGACATCACGAGTCCGAGTGCGACGCCGGCGATCGTCGCGTGCACGCCCGAGCGGTAGGTGAAGTACCAGGCGAGCACGCCGAGCACGACGAGCACGAGCACGATCGGCCACTGCGGGCGCCGCGACAGGATCCACGCCGAGCGCGGCTTCATGATGCGGCTCACTGCGCCGAAGAGCGCGATCGCCAGGATCGCGAGCCCGAGCGAGGCGAGGTCGGCGTCGGCGGTGAAGAAGAACGCGATGATGAGGATCGCGATGAGGTCGTCGAGCACGGCGAGCGCGAGGAGGAACACCCGCACGCGGGTCGGGATCCACGTGCCGAAGACGGCGAGCACGCCGAGCGCGAACGCGATGTCGGTCGCGGTCGGGACGGGCCATCCGCTGGCCGTGCCGGTGCCCGCGGTGAAGGCGACGAAGATCGCCGCCGGCACGACCACGCCGCCGACCGCTGCGATCGCCGGGAGCAGCGCCTTCGAGAGCGAGTTGAGTTCCCCGATGACGAGCTCGCGCTTCAGCTCCACCGCGACGATGAAGAAGAAGATCGCGAGCAGGCCGTCGGTGATCCAGTGCCCCGCCGAGAGGTCGAGCTGGATCAGGGGGATCTCGAGGTGGGCGTCCCTCGTGTTGATGACCGACGGGCCGAACGGCAGGTTGGCGATCACCAGGCCGAGGACGGCGGCGGCGAGGAGGAGCATCGCCGCGAGGCGTTCGGAGCGGAGGACGTTCATCGGACCCCGATCCTATCGGCGCCCGGTGCAGGGCGGCGGGCGCGCGGGCACCGGTCAGCGCCTACCATGGCTGCGAGGGCGTCTCGCCGGAGGGGAGCGATCGTGGGCGACATCCGACACGGCGGCACGGCGGCGTCCGCCGGAATCACCCGAGCGGAGCCGGTGGGCGAGACCACACGACTCGACGAGCTCATCGAGACCGTCGCAATGCTGCGTGCTCCCGGCGGATGCCCGTGGGACGCCGACCAGACCCACGAGAGTCTCGTGCAGTACCTCGTCGAGGAGAGCTGGGAGCTCATCGACGCCATCGAGTCGGGCAATCGCGCCGAGATGATCGAGGAGCTCGGCGACGTGCTCTACCAGGTGCTCTTCCACGCCGACATCGCCGCACACACCGCCGGCGAGGACTTCGACATCCAGGATGTCGCGGCGCACATGACGGCGAAGATGGTGTCGCGGCATCCGCACGTCTTCGGGGGGGAGCGCACGGCGGAGACCGCCGCCGACGTCGTGGCGTTCTGGGAGGACCTGAAGGCCGACGAGAAACCGCACCGCACGAGCGTGCTCGACGGTGTGCCGCGCGGCATGCCCGCGCTCGCGCTCGCACGGAAGGTGCTCGACAAGGCCGAGAAGGCGGGTGTGTCCGCCGACGCCGTCCTCGGCGAGTCGGTGACGGATGCCGCGGCCACGATCGCGCCCGCCACGGAGGACGAGCTCGGCCGCATGTTGTTCGCGCTCGTGGCATCCGCTCGTTCGCAGGGACTCGACGCCGAACGCGCACTGCGACACGCGGTGCGCGCGTTCGAGCACGAGGTGCGCGCGGCGGAAGCGGCCGGCGACGACAACGCCTGAGGCCGCGACTCAGGCCACTCGGCTCCCGGCGGGAAGCCGCCGCGCCGGCACCTCCGTGCGCCGCCACGCCCACACCAGCGCGCCCGCGCCGAGGAGGGCATGGATCGCGAGTCCCACGAACCACGACGGCACGGTACGGTCGTAGATCTCCTTCGGCGTCTCGTGGTCGCCCGGCGGCCACTGGCCCGACGCCGACCAGTTCGTGCAGTCGTCGATCGTCGTCTCGAGCTCGGGCGCCTGTTGCGCGCCGCGCACGCCGACGGCGATCCAGCCGAAGAGGTCGCGCGGGTTGCCGGTCGCGTCGAAGGTGCCGGGCGCGGCATCCGCCACCACCACGTAGGGGTTCGCGGCGAGGAACCCCCAGACGTAGTCGAAGCGCGGCGTCTGGTGCGTGCTCGTCTGCGGCGGCAGGCAGGCGGGGCGACCGCCGCCGGGTGGCAGACCGTTCTCGTCGAGCTGCTCGAAGTCGACGCCGATGTATGTCGAGCGCACGGTGGACTGCACCGCCGCGCCGCCGAGGCCGAACGCGATGAGCGTGCCGACGCTGAGCGCGGCGATCACGAGGTATGTCACGGTCACGGAGAAGAGCGGACGGGTGAGCAGGGCGGAGAGGCCGACGCCGATCGCCGCGATGACGCCGAGCTCGATCGCGAGCACGACCGTCGAGATCGCGATCGTCGCGGCCGACACCTGCCCGAGCGCCACCGCGAACACCAGGAACGGGAGCGACGCGGCGAGGAAGGCGAGTGCCGTCAGCCACGCCGCGATCCACTTGCCGACGACGAGCTGGGCGGTCGTGACGAGGGTGACCTGCGTCGTCGCCAGCGTGCCCGCGTCGCGTTCGCCGTTGATCGCGTTGCCGCTGAGCGCCGGCGATACGAGCGTGCCGAGCAGCAGCACGAAGAACACGATCGTCGAGAACACCCCGCCGCCGCCGTCGGCCCACGCGTTCGTCGCGAGCACGAGCAGCACGGTCACGATCGTGACGAGCACCACGAACACGCCGAGCAGCACGTTCCACGCCACGCCCCGCACCCGCTGCTTCAGGTCGAGCGCGACGATGAGCCACATGCCCGGAAGGAAGCCGCTCATGCACCCGCCTCCTCACCGGTTGTGCGGTTGAGATCGTGGAATACGTGCTCGAGGTCGCCGACGGCCGGCGCGAACGACGAGACGGGCACCCCGGCGCCGACGAGGTGCGCGAGCAGCTGCGCGGCATCCGCCTCGGTCGTGAGCGGAACCACCGCGCCGAGGTTGTCGGTGCGCGCGACGTCGCCGAATCCTGCGGCGTCGAGCGCGGCGCCGAGCCGCGCGGGGTCGAGCGAGCGGATGCGCCACTGCCTGGCACTTCGGCCGGCGCGCGCCACGTCGTCGGCGGCCGCGGTGACGCCGCCCGCCAGGTACACGGCGGAGTCCGCCATCTCATCGAGCTCGGCGAGCACGTGGCTCGAGATCAGCACCGTCCTGCCCTCGCCGGCCAGGCGTCGCACGAGTTCTCGCAGCGAGGCCCGCGCGGCCGGATCGAGTCCCGACGCCGGCTCGTCGAGCAGCAGCACCTCCGGATCGTGCACGAGCGCCCTGGCGAGGCTCAGCCGCTGCTTCTGTCCGCGCGAGAGCACGCGGGTGGGCCGGTCGGCCAGGGGCACGAGGTCGACCAACGCGATGAGCTCTGCGGCGCGAGCGGATGCGGCATCCGTCGTCATGCCGTACATGCGCGCACTCGTGGTCAGCGCATCGCGCACTGTGAGCGACGGCCACGAGCCGAGGGCGTCGGGCATCCAGCCGATCCGCTCGCGCACCAGCCGCGGCGAGGTCATGGGATCGTGCCCCGCGATGCGGATGCTGCCCGCGTCGGGGGCGAGCAGTGTCGCGAGCATGAGCAGCAACGTCGTCTTGCCCGCGCCGTTGGGGCCGATGAGCCCCGCGACGTGGCCCGGCTCGACCGAGAACGTCGCGTCTCGCACGGCATGCACGTCGCCGAACGTGCGGGCGACCCCCTCGACCGTGATTCCGCCCACCATGCCTCCTCGCCGTCGGAACCGGCTGAGTCTATCGGCGGGCCGGCCTGCGCGGTGGGCGAGGTCGAGGCCGTGTCGGATGTCGCGGATGCCCCGCCGTCGGCGTACGGTCGGGGCATGGGCATCGAGGAGGGCTCCATGGGCATCAACGAGCAACGGCTCGCCGAGTTCTTCGACGAGTACGCCGCGGCGCTGCGCGAGTTCGACGCCGAGTCGACCGCGCGACTGTGGGGGCTGCCCGGCATGATCGTCACCGACGACTTCGCCGGCGCGCTCGAGAGCCGCGCCGACATGGCGGCGGGACTCGCCTCGTCGTACCCGCTCTACCGCATGCTCGGGCTCGAGTCGGCGGTGCCCGAGCTGCGGGCGGTGAGCGCGTTGACCGACCGGATCTCGACGGTACGGGTGCGGTGGAGCTACCTCGACGGCGCCGACGAGGTCATCGTCACCAGCGATTACGAGTACCTCGTGCGCGACGACGCCGACGGGCTGCACGTCTACCTCGCGGTCGGCATCGACGAGGCCGAGGCGTTGCAGCGGGCGGCGCAGCTGCGCGGCGTCGACCTCGACCTGTTCGGCTGAGTCAGCCGGGTGCGGCGACGTCGTCCCCGGGCGGCGTGCCGGGCGGCGGCGGGTGTGCTGGAAGAATGGTCGGCATGGCCGCATCCGTCACACCTCCGCGCGGCATGCGCGACTTCCTGCCCGCCGAGAAGGCCCGACGCGAGCACGCCCTCGGCGTGATCCGCGGCGTCTACGCGGCGCATGGCTTCGACGAGATCGAGACGCCCGTGATGGAGGACTCGCAGCGCCTGCACGCCGGCCTCGGCGGCGACAACGAGAAGCTCGCGTTCGCCGTGATGCGGCGCGGCCTCACGCCCGACGACCTCGCGGCGGCCGCGGCATCCGGTGACGCCCTCGCGCTCGCCGACCTCGGCCTGCGCTACGACCTCACGGTGCCGCTCGCGCGGTTCTACGCGACGCACCGGGCCGCGCTGCCGCCCGTGTTCCGGGCCATCCAGATCGCCCCGGTGTGGCGCGCCGAGCGACCGCAGAAGGGGCGCTACCGCCAGTTCGTGCAGTGCGACATCGACATCATCGGCGAGGCCGGACCGCTCGCCGAACTCGAGCTGCTGACCGCCACCATCGCGACGCTCGAGGCGCTCGGACTCGGCGGCTGCACCATCCGGCTCAACGACCGGCGCATCCTCGCGGGCATCCTCGGCTCGTGGGGTGTGCCCGGCGAGCTGCGCGAACGCGCGCTGATCACCATCGACAAGCTCGACAAGATCGGCGTCGGAGGAGTGGCCGCCGAGCTGCGCGATCATGGTGCCATCACGGCGGGCACGGATGTCGCGGCGGAGCTCGAGGCGCTCACCGCAGCGAACTGGCACCTGCATGACGGCCTCGTGCCGCCGCCCGCGTGGCTCGACCAGGGTGCGTACGCCGAACTGCTCGCGCTGCGCGCCGCGCTTCCCGGTGCGGCGATCGAGTTCGACCCGACCCTCGTGCGCGGCATGGGCTACTACACCGGAACGATCTTCGAGATCGCGCACCCCGACCTCGGCTACTCGCTCGGCGGCGGCGGCCGCTACGACCACATGATCGGGCGGTTCCTCGGGCAGGAGGTGCCGGCGTGCGGGTTCTCGATCGGATTCGAGCGCATCGTCGATCTGCTCGCAGTGCGCGACGAGGGTCGCCCGCGGGCGGTCGTGCTCGTGTACGACGCCGACGTCGAGCCGGCGGAGCTGCTCTCGCTGAAGCACGAGCTCGTGGCATCCGGAACCCGTGTGCGCTTCGAACGCCGCGTCAAGAACCTGCGCGCCCTGCTCGACCGGGTGTCCGCCGACGGCTTCGACGCGTTCGCCGCCGTGACGACCGCGACGACGGATGCCTCGTCGCTCGCGTTCCGCGAGCTCTCCGCGTAGCTCGCGTCGCCCGCGTTCCGCACTGCGTGGCGCTTGACGCGCGCCGGCCTCGGGCATGAATCCCTCGTCGAGAGGGCACGGATGCGTGGTCGCACCACGCATCCGCGCCCTCTCGAGATGCACAGGGGTCCTGTCCCGCCCTGCCGGGACAGCACGGTAGCCCGTCCCGTCCCGCCGGGACAGCACACTTCTCGGATCAGCCGTCGGCCTCACCGAAAGGGCGCAGATGCACGGCCCCTCCCAGCATCTGCGCTGTTTCGAAGCGCTGAGCGCAGGGCTGTGGAAAAGCCCCGCTGGTTCGTACGTTCGGCCGGGCAGTATGTGCGAGTGACTCGACGCGCCCCGCTCGCCCCGCACCTGTCCGGATCGGCCTTCCGGGTGCGCGACCGCGA
The DNA here is from genome assembly GCF_042720415.1 of Agromyces sp. NPDC058484. Taxonomy (NCBI): domain Bacteria; kingdom Bacillati; phylum Actinomycetota; class Actinomycetes; order Micrococcales; family Microbacteriaceae; genus Agromyces; species Agromyces sp. NPDC058484. The sequence goes on from NZ_JBHXMP010000018.1 coordinate 60,927, forward strand.
GTTCCACGGCGCGAGCAGAGGACGCCTCGTCGCGTCCGACGTGCAGCGGCCGTTCACCGCCGTCCGCTCGCTCGGCCTCCACCTCGACGATGTGGTCGATCGCTGCCGTGCCTACGAACCACTGCTCCGGCCGGGCGAGGCGTTCAGCCACGCGACGGCGGCCGCGCTGTTCCAGTTGCCGCTGCCCGAAGACCCGGCCGCGGTGCATGTGCTCGCGCCACCCGGCTCCGCTCGCGCCCGCGGGCGCGGCGTGACCGGCCATGCGGCATCCGTCGCGCCGCCGGTCGTGCTCCGGGAGGGGCTGCCGATCGTCGCACCCGCCCATGCCTGGTGCCAGCTCGCGAACGAGCTGTCCGTGTACGACCTCGTGGCGCTCGGCGACGCGATCGTGACCGGCCGGCGCCGAGGCGAGGTACGCGCGGCAGCACTCGCGACGATCGACGCGCTGCGGGATGCCGCGGCGCAGTGGGGTTCGCGGCGCGGCGCGAGGGTGCTCGCGGACGCCCTGCCTCGGATCCGAGTTGGGGCGGAGTCGCGAAAGGAGAGTCATCTTCGGCTCACGATCGTCGACGCGGGCCTGCCCGAGCCGATCCCGAACCCGCCCGTGCGGCTGGCGTCAGGCAGGGTCGTGCATCCCGACCTCGCGTACCCCGGGCGGCGGATCGCCCTCGAGTACCTCGGCGACATCCATCGCACCGATCGTCGGCGCTGGCAGGAGGACCTGAGGCGGCGGCGCGATCTCGCGGCGGCGGGATGGCGCGTCGTCGAGGTCACGGCCGACGACCTCGAGGCGAATCGCGCGCTGTTCCTTGCTGGAGTTCGCGCGCTGCTCGCGCGCCCCGGAGATGCGTGATCCGCATCTCGCCCGATCCTTCCGCGGTATCGAATCCTTCCGCGGTATCCGATCCTTCCGTGGTATCCGATCCTTCTGTGGTATCCGATCCTTCTGCGGTATCGAAGGGGGGCAGGCGCAGGGTTCGACCCGGCATCGGCGACGTTTCGATCCCCTGAAGCGAGCGGCGACCGATACCGCCCGCGGCATCGCAGATCGAAGGGGCGCGAATGCGCACTGCGTCCACGCATCTGCGCCGTTTCGATCTCGCAGCGGGCCCGGGGTGATGCAGTGAACCCCCACACACGGATGCCGCGGGCCGTGGGGCGGCGGGGGCACGCGGGCGGGCCGTGGGCGGCGGGGAACGCGGGCGGGCCGGGCGGTGCACGACGAGCATGCGCCGGATGTCGCGACCACGACGTGCGGCCGCGGCATCCGATGTCGCAGGTCACGCCGGTGACCACGTCAGTAGACTGGCCTGCGGATCACGACGGAGTCGTCCGACGCACTCGCCCCCACCCCCATCCCTGAGGAGTCCACTGTGGCATTCATCGAAGCTGTAGGCGCCCGCGAGATTCTCGACTCTCGCGGCAACCCGACCGTCGAGGTCGAGGTGCTGCTCGACGACGGCACGCTCGCACGCGCGGCTGTGCCCTCGGGTGCGTCGACGGGCGCCTTCGAGGCGTACGAACTGCGCGACGGCGACGCAGGCCGCTACCTCGGCAAGGGCGTGCAGAAGGCCGTCGACGCCGTGCTCGACGAGCTCGGACCGGCCATCGAAGACCTCGACGCCGCCGACCAGCGCCTCGTCGACGCCGCCCTCATCGAGGCCGACGGCACCGAGAACAAGGGCCGCCTCGGCGCGAACGCCATTCTCGGCGTGAGCCTCGCCGTCGCGAAGGCCGGCGCCGACTCGGCCGACCTGCCGCTCTTCCGCTACCTCGGCGGACCCAGCGCCCACGTGCTTCCCGTGCCGATGATGAACATCATCAACGGCGGCGCACACGCCGACACCGGCGTCGACATCCAGGAGTTCATGGTCCTGCCGATCGGCGCACCGACCTACTCCGAGGGCCTCCGCTGGGGCGTCGAGACCTACCACGCGCTGAAGAGCCTCCTCAAGTCGAAGGGGCTCTCGACGGGCCTCGGCGACGAGGGCGGCTTCGCGCCCGACTTCGAGCACAACCGCGCCGCGCTCGACTTCATCGCCGAGGCGATCGGCAAGGCCGGCTTCACACTCGGCACCGACATCGCCCTCGGCCTGGATGTCGCGGCGACCGAGTTCTTCGAGAACGGCGTGTACCGCTTCGAGGGCAAGGACCGCACGGCCGCCGAGATGAACGCGTACTACGCCGAGCTCGCCGACGCCTACCCGCTCATCTCGATCGAGGACCCGCTCGCCGAGGACGATTGGGACGGCTGGGCCGAACTCACCGCGAGCCTCGGCACGAAGCTGCAGCTCGTCGGCGACGACCTCTTCGTCACCAACCCGGCCCGTCTCGCCGACGGTATCGCGAAGCACGTCGGCAACTCCATCCTCGTGAAGGTGAACCAGATCGGCACCCTCACCGAGACGCTCGACGCGGTGAAGCTCGCGCAGCGCGCCGGCTACACGGCCGTGCTCTCGCACCGCTCGGGCGAGACCGAGGACACCACGATCGCCGACCTCGCCGTCGCGACCGACTGCGGTCAGATCAAGACGGGCGCGCCCGCCCGCAGCGAGCGTGTCGCCAAGTACAATCAGCTCCTGAGGATCGAAGAAGAACTCGGTGAGGCCGCGGTGTACGCCGGCCGCACGGCGTTCCCCCGATTCACGGCGTGATCCGGGCGTCGGGGGCGGCCGTGGGGTCGCCCCCGACGCGTCGCCCGGGTCGTTGAGGAGGGGCGATGCATCCGGATGCTCCGCGCTCGCCGCGCTCGACGGGCACTCGCGCGGGATGGCTGAGCGGCATCCGATTCTCAGGGTTCTCGCTCATCATGATGGGCGTGCTCGTGCTCGCGGTAGTCGTGCTCGCGCCGACGATCGCGGCGTTCGCACAGCAGCGCCAGCAGATCGCGGAGCTCCGCACGGCCGTCTCCGAGCAGGAGGCCGAGGTGGCGCGCCTCCGCGACGAGCGCGAACGATGGAACGACGAGACGTTCATCGTGACGCAGGCGCGCGAACGCCTGTACTACGTGATGCCGGGCGAGGTGAGCTACCTCGTCATCGACGATCGCACCGAGGCGGCCAGGGCGGATGCCGCGGCAGACGTCTCGGCCGAGGTGACCGAATCGAAGGGCGACTGGATGCGCACCCTGCTCGACTCCGTGATGGTCGCCGGGCTCGCCCCGGCGCCGGCGCCGACGGCGCCCGCGGCGATTCCGGCGGACGCGCCGCCAGGAGAGCCGGCAGGCGCCCCCGGAGACGGGAGCAACGGATGACGCGGCCCCCCTTCGGCCCGGTGAGCGAGCGCGACATCCGTATCGTCTCAATACAGCTCGGCCGTCAGGCGCGCGATGTCGTGGGCATTCCCGCGCGCTGCGTGTGCGGCGCGCCGACCGTCGTGGCGACGGCCCCGCGCCTGTCCGACGGCACGCCGTTCCCCACGTTCTACTACTTGACGCATCCGGTGGCCACCGCCGCGATGTCGTTCCTCGAGGCGGCACAGGTCATGGTCGAGTGCGGCGAACTCCTCGCCGCCGACCCCGATGTCGCGGCCGCCTACGCGCGTGCGCACGTCGACTACATCGCCGATCGCGAGTCCGTCGCGGTCGTGTCCGAGCTCGAGGGAATCTCGGCGGGCGGCATGCCGACGCGCGTCAAGTGCCTGCATGCGCTCGCCGCGCACGCCCTCGCCGCGGGCCCGGGCGCGAACCCGATCGGCGATCTCGCGCTCGAGCGCTCCTCGTGGTCGCCCGACGTCTGCCGGTGCCCCGACTACGGCGTCGACGTGCCCGATCCGGCGGATCCGGCCGACGACGAGACGCCCGACGACGAGACGGCGAGTCGCGCGTGACGCGTCGCCGGCAGAGCACGCTCGCGGTGGCAGCGAAGGTCGCCGCCACCGTCGCCGCGGCGACGATGATCGCCCTTGCCGGCGCCGCGCCCGCCCACGCCGACACGGTGCGCGATCTCGAGTACTGGCTCGCAGACTACGGCTTCACCACCGCCTGGAACACGTCGAAGGGCAAGGGCGTCACGGTCGCGGTGATCGACACGGGCGTGAACGGGAATGTCCCCGAACTCCGCGGCGTGGTCACGGCGGGCACGGATGTCTCGGGCATCGGCACACCCGACGGCCAGACGCCGGTCGGCGACGACCCGAACCACGGCACGATGGTCGCGTCGCTCCTCGCAGGCCGCGGCACCGGCACCGGCAACGGCGTGATCGGCGTCGCACCCGAAGCCGACATCATCTCCGCGTCCGTCGCATTCGGGCAGGACACCGGCGCGCAGAAGTCGAACGACGACCAGATCGCCGAGGCGGTCAAGTGGGCGGTCGACAGCGGCGCCGACATCATCAACATGTCGCTCACCCGCAACACGCTCGACTGGCCCGAGAGCTGGGACGACGCCTTCATGTACGCGTTCGACAATGACGTGGTGGTGGTGGCGGCCGCGGGCAATCGCGGAAGCGGCACGAGCGAGGTCGGCGCACCCGCGACGATCCCCGGCGTGCTCACCGTCGCGGGCGTCGATCGTGACAAGAACGCGAGCTTCGACGCGAGCTCGCAGGGCATCACGATCGCCGTCGCGGCGCCGAGCGAGGACCTCGTCGGGGTGCTCGCGGACGGGAGCTACGTGCAGTGGAGCGGAACGAGCGCTGCCACGCCCATCGTGTCGGGACTCGTCGCGCTCATCCGCAGCGAATATCCCGAACTGGATGCCGCGAACGTCATCGAGCGACTCATCCGCACCGCCGATCCGCACGGCCACGAGGTGCCGAGCCCCCTCTACGGATGGGGCATCATCGACCCGGTCGCCGCCCTCACCGTCGACGTGCCCACGGTGGAGGGGAGCCCGCTGCCCAGCCTCGCGGAGTGGATCACGCTGCACCGGCGGGCGGATGCCCCGGAGCCCGCGACCGACGGAGAGCCGCAGGAGATCGTGCCCATCGCCGACCCGCCGCTGCCGCGTTCGGACGGCGCGCAGACCCTGCTGCCGACCGCGTGGACGCTCGCCTATATCACGCTTCCGCTCTCGCTGGTCGCCGCATTTGGTACGCTGGGGGTGCTGTTGGGCATCGGCGCCACTCGGCATACCAGGCGGACTGTCCGCTCTCGCGAACAGTGATCGCGATCACCACACCATGAGGAGTCCATTCACCGTGCCCAAGATCCTGATCGTCGGCGGTGGCTATGCGGGGTTCTACACCGCGTGGAAGCTCGAGAAGTGGCTGCGGCCCGGCGAGGCCGAGGTCACGGTCGTCGACCCGCTGCCCTACATGACCTACCAGCCGTTCCTTCCCGAGGTGGCCGCGGGTTCGATCGAGCCGCGTCATTCGGTCGTGTCGCAGCGTCGGCACCTGAAGAAGACGAACGTCGTCACCGCGAAGGTCACCCGGATCGACCACGCCTCGAAGACCGTGACGATCACGCCCGAGGTCGGTGAGCCGTGGGAGTTCGAGTACGACGTCATCGTGGTGACGGGCGGCGCGGTGTCGCGCACATTCCCGATCCCGGGCATCGCCGACAACGCGATCGGCCTGAAGTCGATCGAAGAGGCGGTCGCGATCCGCGACAAGGTGCTCACGAACTTCGACAAGGCGTCGAGCCTGCCGCCCGGCCCCGAGCGTGAGCGGCTGCTCACGTTCGTCGTCGTCGGCGGCGGATTCGCCGGCATCGAGATCTTCGCCGAGCTCCGCTCGTTCGCGAGCGCCCTGCTCGAGTTCTACCCGCAGCTGACGTTCGACGAGACGCACTTCCACCTCATCGAGGCGATGGGTCGCATCATGCCCGAGGTGTCGCTCGAGACGAGCCACTGGGTCATCAAGCACCTCGCCCAGCGCGGCGCCGAGATCCACCTCGACACCCAGCTCACGAGCGCGGTCGACGGCGTCATCGAGCTGTCCACCGGCGAGACGTTCGAGTCCGACCTCATCGTGTGGACGGCCGGCGTCATGGCGAACCCGGCCATCGTGCGCTCGAGCGACCTGCCCGTCGAGGAACGCGGCCGCATCCTGACCCGCGCCGACCTCCGCGTCGGCGATGAAGACGACTGGGTGGCCGACGCCTGGGCCGCCGGTGACATCTCGGCCGTGCCCGATCTCACGGGCGGCGGCGTCGGCGGCTTCTGCGTGCCGAACGCGCAGCACGCCGTTCGTCAGGGCAAGCTCCTCGCGAAGAACATCGTCGCGGTGCTCCGCGGTGAGGAGCCGAAGGAGTACTTCCACAAGAACATGGGCGCCGTGGCCGGCCTCGGCATCGGCTCGGGCGTGTTCCAGTCGGGCAAGCTCGCGCTGAAGGGCCTCATCGCGTGGTTCGCGCACCGTGGCTACCACGGACTCGCGATGCCGAGCTGGGAGCGCAAGTTCCGCGTGTTCTGGGGCTGGTGGAACAACTTCTGGCTCGGCCGCGACATCGTGTCGCTGTCGGCGGTGCAGGAGCCGCGCGCGCAGTTCGAGCTGTTCGCCGCGCGCCCGAAGCCGCAGGGAGCGGTGGCACCCGCCCCGGCCGCTCCAGCCGCGGCATCCGACAACGGTGCGACGAAGGCCGTGACGACGCAGCCGGCGGCCGAGGCGAAGCCCGCGCCCGACGCGAGGCCCGTCGAGGTCGAGGCCCGGCTGAAGGCGCCTCGCACCGCTGCCCGGCCGGAGGTCGCCGCCGGCGCCGAACCGGTCGCCGCGAAGTAATGTGGGACGCGGGGGCGGCCCCCCGCCGGGGCCCCCCGCCCGCGGGGGGGTAGTAAAAAAAAACAAACCCCCACAAAAAACAAAAAAAAGTTTTGTGGGGGGTGGTGTGTAAGT